>NZ_KB375270.1:3540000-3840000 GCF_000314735.2 Afipia felis ATCC 53690
GCCCTAAAAAACCTTTGGTCGTAGAAGGATCGCGCTGCGCGCCGCCACGTTGTCCTCCAAATTGAAAGAGCGGAGGACGCCATGGCTGAACTGACGATATCGGCACCCCAGGTCGAATTCCTCATCGTCAAGGCGCGGGAATTCGACGTCAAGGAAGGGGCGACCGATCCGGACGAAGGCTCCAATGGTGCCGATGATCGCATGATCGATGTGCTGACGGATCAGGGCGACGATCCCGTGGTGTCGGAAATCGCGGGCTTTGTGACGGCGCTCAGTGACGACGAACAGGTCGATCTTGTCGCCTTGCTTCGGCTCGGCCGAGGCGATGCGGCCTCCGGCGAATGGAGCGACCTGCGTGCCGAGGTGGCGCGGAATTACGACCGCAGATCCACGATTCGCTACCTGCTGGGGCAACCGATGCTGGCTGATTTCCTCGCAGAAGGTCTTGAGGAACTCGGTTTGTCCGATAGCAGAGGTGAGCGGATGACGCCGGTATCGTAGCTCGCGAAATCTGCCATTTGGCGTCGTAAAAACGTAAAAAACACGGTGCCAGCCCTTTCCAAAGGGCCAAGCGGTTGATACATAGCACTTGTCACGGGCCTTTGGCCCGGTCCCCTTTCTAAGGAGTTGGCGGGCGAGACGATCGGCGCTTCAGGTGCCGGCGCGTGTCCCTGATGCTCTCCTGAAACGATTGACGCGGGGTGGAGCAGCCCGGTAGCTCGTCAGGCTCATAACCTGAAGGTCCTAGGTTCAAATCCTAGCCCCGCAACCAATCATTCCTGCAATCGCAGGTGGTTCAGAACCCCGATGTCCGACAAGGCATCGGGGTTTTCTGTTTGTGCATCAGCGCCGAAGCTTGAGCGCCATGCCGATCCAGCCGAATCCCGCGAATAAAAGATCGATACCGAGAAACAGGCCGAGCACGAACAGGCTGGAGACGGGCCACTTGGCCAGAATGATCGCGCCGAGAAGCACGGTGATCGCGCCGGAGAGGCAGATCCAGAAGCGCGGCGCGGTGTCTGGTAATCGAAACGCTAGAAAGACGCGCACCAGCCCCGAGGCAATGAGGGCGATGCCGATTAGGAGCGTAAAGGCGCCCGCCGCGAGCAGCGGATTCATCCACACGAATATGCCGGCCACGGCGTAAAGAGCGCCCAGCAGGATCCACATGAAGAAGCTGCCCCACGTCTTCATCTGGAAAGCGCTGATGATTTCGAAGATTCCCGACACGAACATCACGGCGCCGATGATGGCCACCGAGACGAAGGTACTGAAAAGTTCATTGCCGAGAGCGATGACGCCGGCAACGATGTACACGATACCGAGTGCAAGAACCCATCCCCATTTCGCGCGAAGAGAATGCAGGGCGCTGCCAAGACTGTGATGGGATTCGTCTGAAATGCTCATGATCTGTCTCCCGGGTGACACGCGGTCATGTTAGCGGCTGCATGCGAAGGGACAATATCTGATGTGTTTCTGCGAGATGTTGTGAAGCATCGGCCGTGACGCATGAGGGTTGTTGCTTTGTTGGGCACGATGCGCTGCGACATTCTGAAAAGAATAATCTTCCCGAAAGATCGCAATACGACCAAGAGGTGGGCTTCATGCGGCACCGGGGCGCATCATCCTTACGGATAAGCAGTGCAGTGCAGCGATTATATTCATGTTGATGAAATATCGCTGAAATGGGCCATTTACGCTGCTTTCTTGGAATGCATGCAGATACACGCGTATCCTTAACGCTCGCAGATTATCGACCGTTCGACCAAAGTGACATTGACAGAATTGGGATGAAAGGAATTCAAAGGAACCGGCATAAATACAAACGAGAGCTGCGGAATTTCATCTGCTTTCGCCAGCTCATCATAAGCCACAACAATAATCTGGGAGGTTACTGATGACGAAGGTGAATGGAATTCTCTATTCTGGATTGTCGCGCCGCGCGCTGCTGCAGGGCAGTGCGGGCTTGATCGGCGGTGCTGCGCTGTCGGGTGGACTGTCGATGCCCGTCTTCGCGCAGGATCATCCGGCGATCGGCACTTATCCGGCGGGCTCGTCCGGCAGCACGATTACGTTCGGCGCCGCAGTGCCGCGCACAGGCACCTACGCCGTGCAGGGTGAAGACGAACTCAAGGGCTGGGAGCTCGCGGTCGAGCACATCAATCAGGGTCACGAACTCGTCAAGAAAATCTCGCCGAAGACCAGCAAGGGCATCCTCGGCAAGGAAGTGAAACTCGTCGTCGCCGACAGCGGCGCTAAGCCGAACATCGCGGTGCAGGCGGAGCAGCGCTTCATCACCGAGAACAAGGTTGTGCTGATGACCGGCTCGACCTCGTCGGCGGTTGCGGTTGCGCTGAACAAGCTCGCCCAGCGCGAAAAGGTGATGTACGTCGCCGGCATTTCCGGCTCCAACGACACCACCGGCAAGGATTGCGTCCGCTACGGTTTCCGCCAGAACTTCTTCGGCCAGACCGCTGCCGCGGCGATCGGTCCGCAGCTCGTGAAGGTGTTCGGCAAGAACAAGAAGGCGGCGTACATGACGCCGGACTACACCTACGGCCACACTGTCACCAAGTCGATGCAGGACTACCTCGCGACGGCAGGCTGGACTACGGTCACCAACCAGGTGTCGCCGCTCGGTGCGCCTGACTACTCGTCCTATCTCTTGAACGTCGCTAACTCCGGCGCTGACGTACTGATCAACGTCAACTGGGGTCACGACGCGGTTCTCTCCACCCAGCAGGCCAAGCAGTTCGGCATCTTCGACAAGATGAAGCTCGCCGTGCCGTACCAGATTCCGTTCCTGGCTCCCGAAGTCGGTGGCAATCTGCTCGCGGGCGTCTATGCGGCGACCGACTACTGGTGGACGATCGAAGACAAGTATCCGCTCGCCAAGCTGTTCAACGAAGCCTTCAACAAGAAGTATGGCTACCAACCCGAGTGGGGCGCGGAGAACGCCTACATCAGCTTCGTGCATTGGGCCCGCATGGCCGAAGAAGCCAAGAGCTTCTATCCGCCGGACATCATCAAGACCTACGAGAAGGAAGAGAAGATTCCTTCGCTGGTCGGTGAGGTCTACTACCGCAAGGAAGATCACCAGTGCATTCGTCCGGTCATCATCGTGCGCGGCAAGAAGTCCGCGGACATGAAGAACAAGGAAGACTACTGGGATGTTGTCGAGATCGTCCCCGGTGAAGGGCTGATGCAGAAGCCGGACGCGTTCGGCTGTAACCTCGGCGATTACACCTGATCGCCTAAGTCTCGTTGAACGCCGGCACCTGATGCGACTTCGTGTCAGGTGCTGGCTTTAACGGTCTCGGTTCATAAACCCAACAGGCGCTGATGCCGGGTCGCAGGACGAAAGCTCAGCGGTTGTAAAAAAGAAATTTTTCGCGGGCTGGAAACAAGTGATCAATTGGGCAAATTTCGTTTCACAGTTGTTCAACGGGCTCGTGCTCGGTGCGCTGCTGGCGCTGATCTCATCGGGTCTGACGATCATCTACGGTACCCTCGGCGTTCTGAACCTCGCGCACGGCGCGATGTTCATGCTGGGCGGCTATGCCGGATACGTGGCCTTTACCTATACGGGATCCTTCATCATCGCGGTTCTGGCTGGTTCGCTGTTCGTCATGCTTGCCGGCGTGGTGATGGAAAGGGTCATCATCCGATATTTTTACGGACGCCCCGACGAGGACCAGTTGCTGGTGACGTTCGGTATCGGCATCTGCATCGTTGAAATCGTGCGCTTCTTCTTCGGCAGCCTGTCGCTGACGGTGCCTGCGCCGAAGATTTTCAGCGGCATCACCTCGCTCGGCTTCATGTATTACCCGACCTATCGTCTGGCCCTCGTGGGCATTGTGACGGTCGCGCTGCTGGCGCTGTACCTCGTGCTCTACCGCACGCGCCTTGGCATGATCGTCCGCGCCGGCATCGAGGACTCGATGATGGTGTCGACGCTCGGTATCAACGTCTTCCGCGTTTTCATGATCGTGTTCGGCATCGGCGCGATGGCGGCCGGTTTCGCGGGCATCATCAACGCTCCCGTGGTTTCGCTGACCCCCGACATGGGCGAAGCGATCCTGGTGCAGACCTTCGTCGTCATCGTGATCGGTGGTGTCGGCTCGTTCCCGGGCGCCATTCTCGGCGGCCTGATCGCGGGCGAGATCATCAGCATCACTTCAATGATCAATCCAGGCTACGCCTACGTCATGCTGTTCGCGGCAATGACGCTCGTGCTGGTGCTGCGACCGCACGGGCTGTTTGGCTCGCAAAGCCGGGCATAGGAACGGTTTACTCATGATCAAGCAACGCCCCTTTCTGATCGAGACGCTGACGGCCGTCGGCCTGCTCATCGCTCCTTTCATTTTGCCGCATCTCGGATTCGCGCCGAACACCGTCAACCGCATTCTGGTGTGGGGCCTGTTCGGAATCGGCTTCGATATCCTGTTCGGGTTCACCGGTCTTCTGTCGTTCGGCCAGTCGGCGCTTTACGGCACCGGCGGCTTTGTCGCGGCCTATCTTCTGACCATCGCCGGTTTCCCCCATGTGATAACGGCCCTGTTCATCGGCATGGTCGCCGCTGCCGCGGTTGGCTACCTTGTCGGCCTGATCGCGCTGCGCAGCACCGGCATCTACTTCGCCATGATCACGGTGGCGATCGCGGAGGTGTTCTTCTTCGTCGAGTTCAATCCGCTGTCGGACTGGACCGGCGGCGAGAACGGCCTGCCGGGCGTGCCGAGCCCCAGCCTCGATCTCGGCTTCATCCATATGCATTTCACCACCGGCTGGTCGCTGTATGGCTTCCTGGCGTTCTGGTTCTTCATCGGCATCGTGTTGGGCTTGCGGATCGTGCGTTCGCCGGTTGGTGCGGTGCTGCGGGCGATTCGCGACAATCCGTTGCGTGCGGCTGCGGTCGGTCACAACGTCCACGGCTACAAGCTCACGGCTTTCGTCGTTGCGGCGGCCTACGCCGGCTTCGCGGGTGGTCTGTTGGGTGTCATGCAGGCGTTCATGCCGCCGGATGCCTTCATGTTCGACACCTCGGCGCAGCTCGTGATGATGACGGCGATCGGCGGCACCGGCACGTTGTTCGGCCCATTGCTCGGCGCGACGGTGTGGCTGTTCCTGCAGGACTTCCTGCAGGCGGCGCTCGGTCTTGGCGCGGCATGGAAGCTGGTGCTGGGCGTCATCTTCGTGTTGCTGGTCTGCTTCCTCCGTCGCGGCCTCATCGGTGGCATCCAGGATCTCTACGAACTGATCTTTGTCCGTCGCTCGGTTTCCGAGCCGAAAGAGGATGCGCCTGTTCCCGGCGTGACCGCTGAACAGGAGCAGCAGATCGCCGAAGCCGAAATCGCGCGCGAACCGGCTCCGACGCCGATGCCCCCGCGTCAGCGTGAGCTCGACGGTTACACGGGCCCGATCCTGCAGGCGTCTGGCCTGACCAAGCGCTATGGCGGCCTTGTCGCCAACAGCGACATCAACTTTACGGTGAACCATGGCGAGCTGCGTGGCATCATCGGTCCCAACGGCGCCGGCAAGTCGACCTTCTTCAAGATGCTGACCTGCGAGGTCGTGCCGACCTCCGGAAAAATCGTGTTTGAAGGAGAGGACATCACCGGCAAGACCGTGACGGATGTCTGCCAGCTCGGTCTGACCAAGAGCTATCAGGTCAACCAGTTGTTCACCCGGCTCACGGTCCGCGAAAACGTGATTATCGCCGTGCTGGCCGAACTGCGCGGCAAGTTCCGGCTCGATCTGTTCCGCCGGATAGGTAATGTGCAGGGACTGAACGAGCAGGTCGACCGCACGCTCGCGATGGTGAACCTCACCGACCGCGCGGATATACCGGTGTCCGAACTGGCCTATGGTGAGAAGCGGCGTCTCGAGATCGGCCTCGCGCTGGCGAACTCGCCGAGCCTGCTGCTGCTCGATGAGCCGCTCGCCGGCATGAGCCCGCGTGAGCGCGTGGAAACGGTCAAGCTGCTGAAGTCGATCGCGAAGGGTCGCACCATGATCGTGATCGATCACGATATGGATGCATTGTTCGAATTGGCCGAGAAGATCACGGTGTTGCAGGAGGGTCGTGTGCTGGTCGAAGGCACGCCGGACGAGATCAAGAACAATCCGAAAGTTCAGGAAGCCTATCTCGGGGGAGTTCTCGAATGAGCCTGCTCGAGGTCAAAGATCTGAATTCGTACTACGGCGACTCGCACATCCTGTTCGATGTCTCGTTGAATGTGCAGCGCAATGAGGTCGTGGCACTGCTCGGGCGCAACGGTGCGGGCAAGAGCACGACGCTGAAAAGCCTAATGGGTGTGGTGACGCCGCGCTCCGGGAGCATCATGTTCAATGGTCAGGACTTGGCGGGCAAGAAAAGCCACATCATCGCCCAGGCCGGCATGCAGCTCGTGCACGAGGACCGCCGTATTTTTGGCAGTCTCAATGTCGAGGAGAATATCATCCTCGCCGGCATCACGGCGCCGAAGCGCTGGCCGCTCGACCGCATCTACGAGATGTTCCCGCGCCTCAAGGAGCGTCGTGGCAATCGCGGAACCGACCTGTCGGGCGGCGAGCAGCAGATGCTGGCGATTGCGCGCGCGCTGGTGCGCGATCCGGAAATCATCCTGCTCGACGAGCCGTTCGAAGGTCTCGCGCCGGTGATTGTGCGCGATCTTGTCAATGCCTGCCGCGATCTTGCGGCCGCCGGTCAAACCATCGTGCTGGTGGAGCAGAACCTTGCCGCCACGCTGGCGCTCGCGCAGCGCGTTTACATCATCAACAACGGCCACATCGTTCACGAGGGGCCGGCGCTGGAAATCAAGAAGCAGCCGGAAGTGCTGCAGCGTTATCTCGGCGTTTAAGCCGGGCTTTCGAACAAAAAGCGGGCCAGTTTAGCTGGCCCGCTTTTTTTATTTGTCCCGCGCCAAGAGGGGGCGCGTTATGCCTTCAGCGCCGCGATCAGTTTGGCCGCGTGGTCTTCCAGCACTTTGGGATCTTCCTTGTGCGTTTGCGGTGGCAGCAGCGGCACGCCTTCCTTAACGGGCATGACATGCATATGCAGGTGGAGCACGACCTGACCGCTCGCGGGCTCGCTGAACTGCTGGATGATGATGCCGTCAGCAGCGAAGGCCCTCATCGCGGCGCGCGCGATGGTGCGGGTGGTGCGGGCGACCTCCATGAAATCTTCTTCGCGAATGTCCAGCAGGTTGCGCGCGCCGGCCTTCGGGATCACGAGGCTATGGCCGATGGAGCGCGGCATGATGTCCATGAAGGCGAAGGTGCGGTCGTTCTCGAACACTTTCAGGCAGGGCAGTTCGCCGCGCAGGATTTTCGCGAAGATGTTTTGATCGTCGTAAGTCGCCATCTGAAGATCCCCGAATGTTGAAGAAGCTTAGTGCGGAATTTCGAATCCCTCATGCTGCCAGACCGCGCGGTTCTCCGGCGCGCCGAGAAAGCGGATCAATTCGGCGGATGGCCCCGGGACCTTGCTCGTCGAGGCGATCGCGCCACCATAAACCAGCGTGAGTTGCAGCGGGTCGGGCAGGGGGCCGAGCAAGGCCACGCCATTGACATGGACGACTTCGCTCGCCGGATAGATTCCGATCGCAGCGCGGCCGTCGGCCACCATGTTGACGCCGCCTTCCAGCGCGGGGCGATAGGTTACCTTGCGCTCGACGATATCGGAAATGCCGAGTTGCGACATCATGCTGGCGAGATGCGCGCCGCTGGGCGTCGACGCAGGCGTCGAATAGACCACGGAGGGGGCATCTACCAGCGCGCGACGAAAAGCATCGACGCTCGAGATGTCCGGGCGGCGCGCGCCCTCCTTGACGATTGCGACAAGTTTAAGAATTCCGTAGGCGGCACGGTCCTCCGGTAGAATTTTCCGCATCGTTTCGAGGTTGTCCAGAACCGAGGTCGGCATCAGGAGAACGTCCGCGTTCTCTCCGGCCAGAATTCTTTGCCGCAATGCGGAAACCAGAACGTGCTGCATTGTCACGCGATGGCCGGTGGCCTTCTCGAATTGCGGGACGAGAGTCAGCAGCACGTCTTTCGGCGCACCGCCACTCATGAGAAGAATTTCCGCAGCATTTGCAACCAGCGGCAACTGGAGAATGCAAATGGCGAGCGCGAGCAGGACGCGTTTCATGAGCGCTTTGTCATCCCCCGAGGCTTCGCCGACATGGCGAAAAGAAGCCGCCGGAACAAGGCTATCGCATGATTTGCGCGCGGCGTCATGTCCCGCAGGCCGGGCATCCCTGCAGCTGAAGGTTCTATGTTCCGGGTATGAAACCTTCTATAGTCCGCGCCGTTAAGTTTCGTACTCTCTCAAGATCGCGGATGTATCCTATGACCTTTACCCTTCCGGACCTGCCGTATGCTCACGACGCTCTCCAGCCTTATATGTCCAAGGAGACACTTGAGTATCATCACGACAAGCATCATCAGGCCTACGTCACCAACGGCAACAACCTGCTCAAGGGCACCGAATTCGAGGGCAAGTCGCTCGAGGACATCGTCAAGGGCTCGTTCGGCAAGAACGCTGGCTTGTTCAACAATGCCGCGCAACATTACAACCACACTCTTTTCTGGAAATGGATGAAGCCCAATGGCGGCGGCTCGAAGCTGCCGGGCAAGCTTGCCAAGAAGATCGACGAGGATCTCGGCGGCTTCGAAAAGTTCAAGACCGACTTCGCGGCGGCTGGTGCCGGCCAGTTCGGCTCGGGTTGGGCCTGGCTTTCGATGAAGAACGGAAAGCTCGAAGTCACCAAGACGCCGAACGGTGAAAACCCGCTGGTTCACGGCGGCATTCCGCTTCTCGGCGTCGACGTCTGGGAGCACTCCTACTACATCGATTATCGCAATCGTCGCCCCGACTATCTCAAGGCGTTCGTCGAAAATCTGGTGAACTGGGAATACGTCGAGGAATTGTTCTCGAAGGCCTCGTAACGGTTGCGGCCGGTTTCAAATTCAATATGCAAAAGGGGCGGCCATGTGCCGCCCCTTAATTTTGTATCGTGATTTTGCGTCGTGGCGACCATGCCTCGAGACTGGAAGCCGCCGACTGAAATGGACATGAGGTTCGGATGAATTACCTGCTGGTTTTCATTGGCGGCGGGCTCGGCGCATCGTTGCGCCATGGCGTCAATCAGCTCTGCGCCCGGTTGTTCGGCACGGGTTTTCCCTACGGCACCTTCATCATCAATGTCACTGGTTCGCTGGTGATGGGTTTGATCGCGGGCTATCTCGCGTTCAAGGGGCAGGCGGCGCAGCCCTGGCGCCTTTTCATCATGGTCGGCATCCTCGGCGGATATACTACGTTTTCCTCGTTCTCGCTCGATGCGGTGACGCTGTACGAGCGCGGCGCCGGGCTGGCGGCGTTGTCCTACGTTGTGGGCTCCGTGGCGCTTGGTCTCGCGGGCCTCGTGGCGGGCTTGGCCATCGTGCGCCATTTCTCCTGAGCCAGCTGGCCTCTGCACTTGCTATTTGAAGATATGTTATAATATAACATTTTTGGGCTGGCCAGCGAGGCCGCCGGATAGAGGCAAATTTCCATGGCCAAGGGTTCACCCCAGCCCCATGCATGCGGCCATGACCATGCCGAAGCGCATCTGAGAGCGCCTCAGCCGGGCGCAGGGCACCATCAC
The DNA here is from genome assembly GCF_000314735.2 of Afipia felis ATCC 53690. Taxonomy (NCBI): domain Bacteria; kingdom Pseudomonadati; phylum Pseudomonadota; class Alphaproteobacteria; order Hyphomicrobiales; family Nitrobacteraceae; genus Afipia; species Afipia felis. Next base: position 3,549,648 of record NZ_KB375270.1, read on the forward strand.
GCGCCTTCCATGCCCCATCCGGCGCAGGCGACGCCCTGGTCGCTCCTGCGGATGGGTCTGGCCGCCCGGCTTGGCGGATCGCTTCTGATCGCGGCGGCGCTCTGGATCTTCACTCTCGCCACTCTGAGGCCGTTGTGAGCGCCCAAATCATCTTTCGTGATCTGACGCTGGGCTACGAGCGCCATCCTGCCGTCCACCATCTCAATGGCACGGTTGAAGAGGGAGCACTGCTGGCGGTGGTCGGGCCGAACGGAGCGGGAAAATCAACGCTGTTTCGCGGCATCGCTGGCCTCATCAAACCGTTGTCCGGTATTGTCGACCTCGCGGGGCTCGATCACCGTGACATCGCTTACCTGCCCCAAAGCGCTGACATCGACCGCGATTTTCCGATTTCGGTATTCGACTTCGTTGGTCTCGGCCTGTGGCGGCGGAAGGGGCCGTTCGGCGGGTTCAAAACGGCTGACCGCAAGTCTATCGAGGCGGCGATCACGACCATCGGCCTGAGCGGTTTTGAGCGCAGGCCGATCGGCACGCTGTCGGGCGGGCAGATGCAGCGGATGCTGTTCGCGCGCGTCATCCTGCAGAACGCAAGGCTGATCCTGCTCGATGAGCCGTTCAACGCGATAGATGCCGGCACCGCCGCCGATCTCATGGCGCTGGTGCGCGAATGGCACAGCGAACAGCGCACCGTGCTGGCGGCGCTTCATGACTTCGGAGAGGTCCGTGCGAATTTTCCCGAAACACTGCTGCTCGCGCGCACGCCGGTGGCGTGGGGCGTGACGCGGGACGTGCTGACGGCTGAACATCTCGCCCGCGCGCGGCAGATGTGTGAGGCCTTCGACGACGCGGCGACGCCTTGCGCGGACACTGATACACAGCAGGCCGCATGATGACGCTCAGTCATTTCCTCACGCCCTTCACTGACGACGTTATGCGCCGCGCGCTGGCCGCGATCGTCGTGTTGTCATTCGGCAGTGCGCCGATCGGTGTATTTCTGATGCTGCGGCGGATGAGCCTGATGGGCGATGCGATGTCGCACGCGATCTTGCCTGGCGTGGCGGTTGCGTTTCTGCTGTCGGGTATGAACCGCATCATGATGACGATCGGCGGGCTGATCGCCGGTCTGGTCGTAGCCCTGCTTTCGGGATTGATGACGCGCGTGACGGAGATGAAAGAGGACGCCTCGCTGGCGGTGTTCTATCTGGTCTCGCTCGCGCTCGGCGTCATCCTTGTTGCCTCGCATGGGTCGAGCCACGAACTCGTCGAAATTCTGTTCGGCGACGTCCAGCAGATCGATGCCGGGGCGCTCTATCTCATCGCGTTCAATACGACGTTGACGCTCTGTGCGCTCGCCGTCATCTATCGCCCGCTCGTGATGGAATGCGTCGATCCGCTGTTCATGCGCGTCGCCGGGCGCGCGGGTGCGCTGGCGCATCTCGTCTTTCTGGCTTTCGTCGTGGTCAATCTTGTTAGCGCCTATAATGCGCTGGGTACGCTGCTTGCGGTCGGCATGATGATCCTGCCCGCAGGGACGGGGCGATTCTGGTCGCGCGATATCTCTCGCATCATTCTTGCCGCCGTCATCAGCGCCATCATCTCGGGCTACCTTGGACTTGTTCTGGCCGCCGCCGCCGATGTGCCTGCGGGACCGTCAGTCGTGCTGGCCGCCGGCGCGATCTACTTTCTGTCGATGTTTGTCGGGCCTGCAGGAGGGCTCCTGCGCCGCTTCGCGCCGGGGCCGCATCTGGAGGCCTGAATCGTACCGAAATTTGTGCCGATCCCACTTACATTGAAGGGGGCTGGCACAATATAAAGGCTCTCACCGATGCGCTGACAGGTCAGGAATTCCGGCCCTTAGGCGCATATTTGCGTGCCCGGAGTTTCCATGTCTGACGCTGCTTCCAAGATTCCCGTGACCGTCCTCACCGGCTACCTCGGCGCCGGCAAGACCACACTGCTCAATCGCATCCTGTCGGAGAACCACGGCCAGAAATACGCCGTGATCGTCAACGAATTCGGCGAGATCGGCATCGACAATGATCTGATAGTCGGCGCCGATGAAGAAGTGTTCGAGATGAACAACGGCTGCGTGTGCTGCACGGTGCGCGGCGACCTCGTGCGCATCATCGACGGATTGATGAAGCGCAAGGGCAAGTTCGACGCCATCATTCTGGAAACGACGGGTCTCGCCGATCCTGCGCCGGTGGCGCAGACCTTCTTCGTCGATGAAGAAGTGAGTCAGAAGACCGCGCTCGACGCCGTGGTGACGGTGGCGGACGCGAAGTGGCTCAGCGAGCGTCTCAAGGATGCGCCGGAAGCTAAGAATCAAATCGCCTTTGCCGACGTCATCGTGCTCAACAAGATCGATCTGGTGAACAAGGATGAACTCGCCGAAGTCGAGGGACGCATCCGTGCGATCAATCCTTACGCCACGTTGCACAAGACCCAGCGTTGCGCGGTGAAGCTGACGGATGTACTCGGCCGCGGCGCCTTCGATCTCGATCGCATTCTGGAACTTGAGCCAGCCTTCCTCGAGGAAGACGACCATCACCATCATCACGACCATGAACACGGCCCGGATTGTGGCTGCGGCGAGCACGGTCACGATCATGGACATCATGATCATCATCACGACCACGGGCATGACCATCATCATGGTCATGGTATGAAGCACTATCACGACGAGGAGATGCAGTCGTTGTCGCTTCGCTCCGACAAGCCGCTCGATCCGACGAAGTTCATGCCGTGGCTGCAGGAGCTTGTTGCCGAGGATGGCGCGAAGATTCTGCGTTCCAAGGGCATTCTCGCTTTCAAGGACGACGATGATCGCTACGTGTTCCAGGGCGTGCACATGATGCTTGAGGGCGACCATCAGCGGAAATGGAAGCCGGACGAGAAGCGCGAAAGCCGCGTCGTCTTCATCGGCCGCGAATTGCCCGAGCAGCGGATCCGCGAAGGCTTCGCCAAGACGATCGCGTGACGGCGGCTGCATGATGTCGAGTTTCGAGCCCTTCGATGCGTCCGGCCCGGCGGTCGCGTCCGTTACCAATCGCATTCTCAAGGTGGAGCTGAAAGCGCCTGCGAATGCGGTGCATTTCATCGGCGATCTTGCAGCGTTCGTGAACGACGAGGAGACCGTGGTTCTCGTCGATGGCCATGGCGAGGGGATGCCGCTTGGCGTGCATGGCGCGGGCATCCTGTGCTCGGTCTCTGACGGCAAGCGTCTCGTCACCGGCGGCGACGACGGCAAGGTCATGGCGGTGAATGCCAAGGGTGAGGTCGAGACGCTTGCCAAGGACGAACGCCATCGCTGGATCGACAACGTCGCCCTTCATGCCGATGGCACTGTCGCGTGGTCGGCGGGCAAGACTGCGTTCGTGAAAACCAAAAACGAAGATAAGCTATTCGATGCGCCTTCGACCGTTGGCGGTCTAGCGTTCGCGCCGAAGGGCTTGCGTCTGGCGATTGCTCATTACAATGGCGTGACGCTGTGGTTTCCAAACATGGCGGCCACTCCGGAAGTGCTGGAATGGAAAGGCTCGCACCTCGCCGTCGCCTTCAGCGCGGACAACCGCTTTCTTGTCACCGCGATGCATGAGCCGGCGCTGCATGGCTGGCGGTTGGCCGATGCCAAGCACATGCGCATGACCGGCTATCCCGGCCGCGTGCGCTCGATGTCGTGGAGCGTGGGCGGGAAATTCCTTGCCACGTCCGGCGCGGACACCGTGATCCTGTGGCCGTTCGGCAGCAAGGACGGCCCGATGGGCAAGGAGCCGGCGATGCTGGCGCCGCTGCAGGCGAAGGTGACCGCAGTGGCCTGTCATCCCAAGCATGACATTCTCGTTGCCGGCTATAGCGACGGCACCATCCTGATGGTGCGCCTTCGGGACGGCGCGGAGATTCTGGTTCGCAGTAACGGTGCCGGACAGGTCGCGGCACTGGCATGGAATGCCAAAGGCACGCTGCTTGCCTTCGCGACCGAAGACGGCGACGCTGGACTGATGCCACTCTAGCCGGGTATGAGGCTGTCATGCGCTTCATGACGACCTTTCATCTTCTTGATTTCTTCGACACGCTTGTCAGTCTGATGACAGCCTTTGTATTCGGGGCGTTGATCGGGGCCGAGCGCCAATATCGGCTGCGCACCGCAGGCCTGCGCACCAATGTGCTGGTCGCCGTTGGCGCGGCGGCTTTCGTCGATCTGGCGATGGCCATCTCCGACGCGGATGGTGCGACGCGCGTCATTGCCTATGTCGTCTCGGGCATCGGCTTTCTCGGCGCCGGCGTCATCATGAAAGAGGGCATGAACGTGCGCGGCCTCAACACAGCTGCCACGCTGTGGAGTTCGGCCGCCGTCGGCTGCTGTGCGGGCGCCGACATGATTGCGCAGGCCGGAGCGCTCACCGTATTTGTATTGGCGGGCAACACATTATTGCGGCCGCTGGTGAACGCGATCAACCGTACGCCGCTGGATGAAAGTTCGGCCGAGGCGATGTATCAGGTGGTTCTCACGGCCGATGCCGGTGCGCTCGGTGAATTGCGGGATGCTCTCACCGAGGCCCTTGAGAAGGCGCATTATCCGGTTGCGGAGATCGAGGTCATCGAGCGTGCTGACGACGTGGTCGAGATTGTCGCGACGCTGGTCGCCAACACGGTCGCGGCCAAGGAGCTCGATGCCGTCACTGGTGAACTGGAACGCCTGTCCGGTGTCCGTCACGTGACATGGGACGCCAGCACCTCCAACGATTGAAGATGCTGCACCGTTAACGGCTATTGCGGCGGATTTTCACGTCACGTATTGCATCCGTCGCTCGGGAACTTGGCTGTACATCAGGTCGTTATCCTCTCGCGTGAGAAGGAAACGGTCATGAATTCGCAGAAGAGAAGCGCATTCCGGTTCGATCTTGTTCTCGCCGCCGTCATGGTGGTGCTGGGGCTGACGATCGCCGGATTGTCGTGGTCGCAATTGTCTACGCGCAAACAGGTTGCGCAGGCGACGGCGCCCAATTCGGAAACGCCATCTGTGCCTGCGGGTAAAACCGATGGCCCGGCAGAATCGAAGCCGGGAGGCACGCGTCCAACCACTCCGCCACCTGAGCCCGCCCGCCCCGATGAGCAGCAGCAGAAGGCCGGCAAAACGCCTGCACTTCCGCCCGCACCCGCCGAAAAAATGGGTGAGCCGGTGAGAAAATAGCAATCGAATAAAAAAGAGCCGGCTTAAAGCCGGCTCTTTTCCTTTTGTCGGAATCGAGATCAGCGAACCAGAACATTCCGGAACTGCCACGGATCGCTGGTGTCGATGTCTTCCGGGAAAAGACCCGGCCGATCCGTGAGCGGCGTCCAGTCGGTGTAGTAACCTTTCACCGGCCCGAGATATGGCATCTGGATTTCCAGCAGGCGATCGTAATCCATCTCGTCGGTCTCGACGATGCCTTCGTTCGGGTTTTCCAGTGCCCACACCATGCCCGCGACCAGCGCCGACGTGACCTGCAGGCCGGTGGCGTTCTGATACGGCGCGAGTCTTCTCGTCTCCTCGATGGAGAGCTGCGAACCGTACCAGTAGGCATTGTTGTCGTGGCCGTAGAGCAGCACGCCGAGTTCGTCGATGCCGTCGACGATCTCGTTCTCATCTAGGATGTGATGTTTCTCCTGCGCCCTGGCGGCGCGGCCGAACATCTCGTGCAGCGAGAGAACCGCGTCATCTGCTGGGTGATAGGCATAGTGGCAGGTCGGCCGATAGATTGCCTTGCCCGATGCGTCGAACGCCGTGAAATAGTCGGAGATAGAGATCGACTCGTTGTGTGTGACGAGAAAACCGTATTGCGCGCCGCGGGTGGGGCACCAGGTGCGCACGCGCGTATCGGCGCCGGGCTGCATCAGATAGATCGCCGCGCCGCATCCGGCTGCGTGGGTGTGTGCGTTTTCGGGCATCCACTTTTCGTGGGTACCCCAGCCGAGTTCGGACGGTTGCACGCCTTCCGACAGGAAGCCTTCTACCGACCAGGTGTTGACGAAGACGTCCGGTTCTTTCGGCTTCTTCGAGCGTTGGGTGTCGCGTTCGGCAATGTGGATGCCCTTGATGCCGGCCTGGCGCATCAGATCCGCCCATTCGGCCCGGCTCTTCGGCTTCGGAGCATTGAGCTTGAGGTCACTGGCCACATTCATCAGAGCCTGCTTGACGAAGAACGAGACCATGCCAGGGTTGGCGCCACAGCACGAGACGGCCGTCGTAGAGCCCGCGGGACGAGCCTTCTTGAAAGCCAGCGTGTTCTCGCGCAGGGCGTAGTTGGAGCGCGCTTCCGGGCCCTTCGACGCATCGAAATAGAAGCCGAGCCAAGGCTCATTGACCGTGTCGATGTAAAGCGCGCCGATCTCGTTGCAGAGTTCCATGATGTCGGCGGAGCCGGTGTCGACCGAGACATTGACGCAGAAGCCTTGTCCGCTGCCTTCTGTCAGCAGCGGGGTCAGCAGCTCACGATAATTGTCTTTGGTCAGGCCCTGTTGGATGAAGCGCACATTGTGCTTCTCGCAATGTGCCTTGCGGCCTTCATCCTTGGGATCGATCACCGTGATGCGCGACTTGTCGTAATCGAAATGCCGTTCGATCATCGGCAGCAATCCCTTGCCGATCGATCCGAAGCCGACCATGACGATGGGACCTGTGATGCGTGCATGCACGGACGAAGCATTGGACGACATCATGAATCTCCAGATTGTCGAGGGGGGGGATAAATGGGCCTGCAAAAGCGGCCAATGGAGGCCTCTGAAAACGACAAAATGCCGATGAAATCAAGTCCGAAAGGGCCTTTGTGGCGCCTTGTCACGTCTCCGCGGCGCGCGCGTCACGAAAGCTTCATATCACGTGCTCCGGCGCGAGCGTGCAGTTGCTCTGCTCGGAGATTTCGATCTGGATTGTGGAGTGACCGATCTGGAATCGCTCGTGCAGCAGCCGACAAGTTTCGATCAGGAAATCATCGCCGGGATGTCCGGCGGGCGTGACGAGATGCGCGGTGAGCGCGGTTTCCGTCGTGCTCATCGGCCAGATGTGCAGATCGTGTATCGAAGACACGCCGGGGCGGCTTGCGAGCAGCGCGCGCACGGCCACAGGATCGATGGATGTCGGCACCGCGGCGAGTGACATCGCGGTGCTTTCGCGTAGCAAACCCCAAGTGCCCCAGACGATCACGCCCACGACGATGAGGCTGGTGAACGGATCGACCCATAGCCAGCCGGTCAACAGGATGAGAAGTCCGGCGACGACGACGCCTGCCGAGATCGCGGCGTCCGCGATCATGTGCAGATAGGCGCCGCGAATGTTGATGTCGCCTTTCTGTCCAGACGCGAACAGCCATGCGGTTGCACCATTGACGAGAATGCCGATGGCCGCCACGACCATGACGGTGACGCTCTTGACGGGCTCCGGTTCGAGCAGGCGCTGCACTGCTTCGAGCAGGATCGCGCCGGACGCGATCAGGAGCAGCATTGCGTTGGCGAGTGCCGCCAGAATCGATGTGTTGCGCAGCCCGTAGGTGTAGCGTGCGGTGGGCGCGCGCTTCGACAGCACGGCGGCGATCCATGCGGTGGCGAGCCCAAGTACGTCGGAAAGATTGTGTCCGGCATCAGCGAGCAGTGCAGTCGAATTCGCCAGATAACCATAGAGTGCTTCGACTCCCACGAAGACCGTGTTGAGCGTGATGCCAATGAGGAACGCGCGGCCGAAATCGACGGGGGCATGATGATGGCCATGATGTGCATGGCCGTCGTGCGCATGATCGTGACCGTGCGAGTGGTCCGCATGGTCGTGGTGGTGACCATGATGATGATCATGAGAATGGCTGTGGCTCATTCTCTCTGTTTATCACGTCCGGCAGCGTGGGCGACAAACATATCGCCCACGCTATTTTATAACGTCACAAAGAATGCGGATGCGCGCGGTTATCCGTGATGCGCGACCTTGACGATGGTCAGCGAACGCCAGCCTCCTGCGGGAGTCTGGAATTCGATGGATTTCCCGACCGACATCCCGATCAGCGCCGCGCCGATCGGCGTCAGCACCGAAATCTTGTTAGCTCCGACATCGGCGTCTTCCGGATAGACCAGCGTCACAGTGCGTGACTGCCCGCCGATATCGTCACGGAACGTGACCTCAGACTGCATCGCGACGATGTCGCGCATCGACTGGTCGGCAGAGCGAATCTCGGCGCGTTCAATTTCGCGCGCGAGGAACTCCGCCGTCTCGGGATATCGGTCCGCTGCAACCTCGGCGAGATGGCGCAGCCGATCAGCATCGCGCGCGCTGAGGGCGATGGTGGGGAGCCTTGTCTGCAAATCGCTGTGCATGTCGTTCACCATGGGTTGGTTGCGAGGCGCTCAAAGCCCGCAGGAGGCAACGGAAACATGCTCGCGACAGGTCGCGAGCATTTAAGTCTGATTTCAGGTTGATATGGGAGAGATGTTGACGGGAACCCGGACGGCGCGGACGTGCGTCCGTCCGGGTCACTTTCCTGCTTGAAAGTGACCTGCGCGAAGCAACAGACGGTTGGGGCGCACGTTCAACATCATAATAAGCTTAAGCTAGGGTGGCCTGCCGGTAAGTCAACAGGCGGCATGCGACATCTTGGCACGTATGGCCTCAGGCCGTGCGGCGCCTGGCGGTGACTTCAATCTCGACCTTCATCTCCGGCTTGTAGAGGGCGGACACCGCAAGGATCGTGGCGGCAGGACGGATATCACCGAGTGTCTCGCCGCACACCTTGAATACCGCATCGAAGTCGTTCGCGTCGGTGACGTAGTAGGTTGCGCGAACGAGGTCAGCCATTTCGAAGCCGCCGTCCTTCAGCGCACTGGCGATGACCTTGAAGCAGTTGCGCGTCTGTTCGGCCACGTCTTCGGGCAGGACCTTCGTGACTGGATCGTAGCCGGTGGTGCCGGCGACGAAACAGAAGTCGCCGTCAACCACGGCGCGGCTATAACCGGCGACCTTTTCGAAGGGAGAGCCGGACGAAATCAGACGGCGAGACATGATCGACCTCATTGTTGAATGAGACAGGGCAATGCCCCGTCCGTCGGCTTTAATCAAGCGGCTACGGCTGCAATCGCGCGGGTTTTGGTCGTGCGGGAGCGTCGTGCCTTGGCTCCGGTGGCGACGATCATGCCCCATGCGTCGTCGAGTGCGCCCTCGTGCAGTTCCACGGCTAGCAGCCGCTCGCGCTCGAACGGACCGGGCAGCGCCAAGTCGCCGGTCTTCTCGGCCGAGAAGCCGAAGCGCTCGTAATAAGCGGGATCGCCGCGCAGGATCACGGCGTTATGGCCGCTCGCTTTCGCGGCCGCCAGCGCATGCTCCATCAGTGCGGCGCCGACGCCGAGCGAGCGGCAGGAAGCATCCACGGCCAGCGGGCCGAGAACCAGCGCCGGGACGCCTCCGGCGCTGACGTGCCAGAGCCGCACGGTGCCGACCAGTTTGCCCCGATGCACGGCGGAGAAGGCGAGGCCTTCCGCGGGCGCGCGCCCATCGCGCAGGCGCTGGCAGGTGCGCGTATGGCGGTCTTCGCCAAAACAGGCATCCAGCAAAATCTCGCGCGCGGCGACGTCCGAGGTGCGTTCCGCACGGATCGCGAACGGAGCTACACCGGAAAACAGGGCGGCGGTGGTCTTTCGAACAGCAGCAGTCATGGCACGTCAGTCCCCACGCCAATGGACCTGCGGCCCATCGCGTGTTGTCAGCAAATCGGTTGTGACGGGATGAACGCCGGCGAACCGGCGTCCTGTTATTCAGGCCTCGGAAGGCCGCGATCTTAGATGTGATAGGTCTTCAGCGGCGGAATGCCGTTGAAGGCCACCGACGAGTAGGTCGAGGTATATGCGCCAGTGCCTTCGATCAGCACCTTGTCGCCGATTTCGAGTGTCACCGGCAGCGGATACGGCACCTTCTCATACATCACGTCGGCCGAGTCGCAGGTCGGTCCGGCGAGCACGCACGGAGCCATCTCGGCGCCGTCGTGACGGGTGCGGATCTGGTAGCGGATCGACTCGTCCATCGTCTCGGCGAGACCGCCGAACTTGCCGATGTCGAGATAGACCCAGCGGTTCTCGTCGTCGTCGCTCTTCTTCGAGATCAGCACGACTTCCGCCTCGATCACGCCGGCGTTGCCGACCATGCCGCGGCCCGGCTCGATGATCGTTTCCGGGATCTGGTTGCCGAAGTGCTTGCGCAGCGCGCGGAAGATCGACCGGCCGTACTGCACGACCGGAGGAACGTCCTTCAGGTACTTCGTCGGGAAGCCGCCGCCCATGTTGACCATGGTGAGGCCGATCCCGCGCTCGGCGCAGTCACGGAACACCTGCGAGGCCATCGCCAGCGCACGGTCCCATGCCTTCACCTTGCGCTGCTGCGAGCCGACGTGGAACGAGATGCCCACGGGCTCGAGACCAAGGCGCTTCGCGTGGTCGAGGACGTCGACAGCCATCTCCGGGTCGCAGCCGAACTTGCGCGACAGCGGCCATTCGGCGCCGGCGCAATCGTAGAGGATGCGGCAGAACACCTTCGCGCCGGGAGCGGCACGCGAGACCTTCTCGACCTCGGCGGTGCAGTCCACCGCGAACAGGCGGATGCCGAGCTCGTAGGCACGCGCGATATCGCGCTCCTTCTTGATGGTGTTGCCGAAGGAGATGCGGTCCGCCGTCGCGCCGGCCGCCAGCGCCATCTGGATCTCGGCGACGGTCGCGGTGTCGAAGCACGAGCCGAGCGAAGCGAGCAGCGACAGCACCTCCGGCGCGGGGTTCGCCTTCACCGCGTAGAACACGCGCGAGTCGGGAAGCGCCTTCGCGAAGGTCTGGTAGTTGTCGCGCACGACATCGAGGTCGACGACGAGGCATGGCTCGGTGTCGAGACCCTTGCTGCGGCGGTCGCGCAGGAATTCCTGGATACGGTCGGTCATAGCACTCTCCCAAACGGCCCTGCGACGGACCGTCCAAAAAATTGCGTCTGAGCCGAGGACCTCAGCCATGTCGCACGATGGAGACGCGACGATGGCCGATCCTCAGATCGGACTGTGCTGCCGTGGATTGGTTGGGAAAATTCCCGACCGCACGCCTGGCAATGAAGGACAAGCCTCTTCGGTATTCGCGCTGGCTGGTGGAAAGCCAACAGAGACCAAAAAAGCCCGCTCCGTCGTTGCTTTAAGTCGCGTCCCCCGTTGAGAGCGGGGTGCGCCGGTTCGCCTCCGGCTGTCAGTCACGGTTGCAAGGAGAGAAGTCACCTTCAAAGCGGCATCCCTTGAGAGAGATGCTGGCCCCTCAGCCTGACGGCTAAACGACCCTCGGTTCTTCATCCCCTTGGCGGCTGTCCGGCCTCTTGTCCGGATACCCACCGACTGACACACGACCACAGGCACGTGCGAAATTGGGCAGGGGTGAAATATGAGTTTTGGCACTGGCACGCAAGGCCTTTTTCAGCCGTGCGATAGATTTCTCCACGATGACCGCGCGATGTTGCTGTGAAGCCGCAAAATCGTCGTCGAACATGAATGGATGTTAAAACTGCTTAACGAAAATCACACTGTCGCCGTAGTTCGCAGTGCTTCGGTCGCTCAGACGCGACGCGTGAATGGCTCGACCTGACGCGCACCGCGCACGAAGCCGACCATGATCGCTGCACCGATGGCGAACAGGATGACCTGGAGGATGTGCGCGCCGGTGTCTTCGAGCCCGAACAGGATCGCCAGCGCCCAGCCGCCCGCGAAAGCCGCACCAAACACCTCGGCGCCGATCAAGATCGCAGCGCTCAGGACGGTGATGACGCTCGGCCAGGCGATGGTCTTGGTCCCGGCTTCGGTTTTTTCGGCGCTCATGAAGGTCTCTTTCCGTTTGCGGCGGCAATGTCTGCGAAATCGGCGCTGCAATCAAGCGTTCAGGGCCTAAAAAAGACCCCGCGCGATGCTATATGTTCCGGGCAGAAATCGCTGAAAACAGGGTCCCCATGACAAAACCGTCCGCTTCGCCGTCCGCCGTTACTCAATCCCCGAGCGGCAGCGGCAACCCGCTGCTTGAGGCATGGCAGACGCCGTTCGAGACCCCGCCTTTCGAGCGAATCCTGCCGGGTCACTTCCAGCCGGCCTTCACGGCGGCCTTCGCTGAGCATGACGCCGAGATCGCCGCCATCAAGGCGAACAAGGACGAGCCGACTTTCGAGAACACTGTGGCGGCGTGGGAGCGCTCGGGGCGGCTTCTGACCCGCGTCGCGGCTGTGTTCGACGATCTGGTTGGTGCCAATTCGACGCCGGAGCTGCTCGAGATCGAGAGCGAGATCGCGCTGGAGGAGGCGCGGCACTGGAATCCGATCATGATGGACGCGCAGCTCTATGCGCGGCTGGCGAAGCTGCGTGAGAATGCCGCAGCGCTGAAGCTCACGCCGGAGCAGGCGCGGCTCCTGGACCGGACCTGGACCGATTTCCACCGCTCGGGCGCGGGCCTGAGCGAGACCGCCAAGGCCCGGATGGCGACGATCAACGAGCGGCTGGCTCATCTCGCGACCACGTTCAGCCACAATCTCCTCGGCGACGAGCAGGACTGGTTCCTCGAACTCGGCGACAACGATTTTGACGGCCTGTCCGACAGCTTCGTGGCGGCGTCGCGGGCGGCCGCGGATGAACGCGGCATGCAGGGCAAGGCGGTGGTGACGCTGTCGCGCTCCTCGGTCGAGCCGTTTTTGCAATCGTCCACCCGGCGCGATCTGCGCGAGAAGGTCTACAAGGCTTTCACCGCGCGGGGCGACAACGGCAACAGCCACGACAACAACGCCGCGATTCTGGAAATCCTGAAGCTGCGTGAGGAAGCCGCCAAGCTGCTCGGCTACGACAGCTTTGCTGCCTACAGCCTCGAGGATTCGATGGCGAAGACGCCGCAAAATGTCCGCGACCTGCTGGAGCGGGTCTGGAAGCCGGCGCGCGCGCAGGCACTCAAGGACCGCGACGCGCTGCAGGATTTGATCACGGAAGAGGGTGGCAACTTCAAATTTGCTGCCTGGGACTGGCGTTACTACGCCGAGAAGCTGCGCCAGCGTCGCGCCAATTTCGACGATGCTGCGATCAAGCCCTATCTTACGCTCGACAACATGATCGATGCCGCTTTCGACGTGGCGCACCGCCTGTTCGGTCTCACCTTCAACGAGCGCGAGGATGTGCCGGTATGGCACCCGGACGTGCGCGTCTGGGAGGTGAAGGATGCGAGCGGCCGTCACAAGGCGCTGTTCTACGGCGACTACTTCGCGCGTCCCTCGAAGCGCTCCGGCGCGTGGATGACCTCGCTGCGTGATCAGGAACGGCTCGACGGTGAAGTCTATCCGGTCATCCTCAATATCATGAATTTCTCGCGCGGCGCGGAGAACCAGCCGTGCCTGCTGTCGCCCGACGACGCGCGCACGCTGTTTCATGAATTCGGCCATGCGCTGCATGGCATGCTGTCGAACGTGATCTATCCGTCGTTGTCAGGCACCAGCGTCTTTACCGATTTCGTTGAGCTGCCCTCCCAGCTCTACGAGCACTGGCAGGAGCGACCCGAGGTGCTGCAGAAGTTCGCTCGCCACTACCAGACGAATGAGCCGCTGCCCGAAGATCTGCTTAAGCGCTTCCTTGCCGCGCGCAAATTCAACCAAGGCTTCGCCACGGTGGAATTTGTCTCCTCTGCACTGCTCGACCTCGAATTCCATACCCAGCCTGCTTCCTCGATCACCGATGTTCATGCGTTCGAGAAGAAGGAGTTAGAAAAGATCGGGATGCCTGCGGAGATTGCGATGCGCCATCGGCCGCAGCAGTTCGGGCACATCTTCTCCGGTGATCACTATGCGGCGGGCTATTACAGCTACATGTGGTCGGAGGTGATGGATGCGGACGCCTTCGGTGCTTTCGTGGAAGCGGGCGACATCTTCGATCCGAAGGTCGCCAAGCGGTTGCACGACGACATCTATTCCTCAGGCGGTTCGCGCGATCCGGAGGAAGCCTACGTCGCCTTCCGCGGCCGCAAGCCGGAGCCCAACGCGCTGCTGCGCGGGCGCGGTCTGCTTGATGAATCCGAAGCGGCGTGACTTCATGCCCGGCGATATTGCCGCCGAGCGTGTGACGTGCTTTGGATGATGGTCATTTCCGGAAAAGCTGATGTCGAGCGTCGAGTCTCTCCAATCTGAAACGTCTGCCGGCCGCGTCGGCGTGCTGCTTGTCAATCTCGGCACGCCCGATACTGCCGATGCCAAGGGCTTGCGCGTCTACCTGAAGGAATTCCTGTCCGATCCGCGCGTGATCGAGGATCAGGGGCTGTTCTGGAAGCTGGTGCTCAACGGCATCATCCTGCGCGTGCGGCCCGCCAAGAAGGCGAAGGATTATCTGAAGATCTGGAATAACGAGCAGAATGAATCTCCGCTCAAGACCATCACGCGCGCGCAATCCGACAAGCTCGATACGATGCTTGCCGGGCAGAACGTGATCGTTGATTGGGGCATGCGCTATGGCAATCCGTCGATCCAGTCCGGCTTTGATAGCTTAACGGCTAAAGGCTGCGACCGCATTCTGGTGGTACCGCTCTATCCGCAATATTCCGCCGCGACTACCGCGACGGTGTTCGACAAGGTCGCCGAGGTGCTGCTGGCTATGCGCGCGCAGCCGACCGTGCGCTTCACGCCTCCTTATTACGAGGAGCCGGCCTATATCGAGGCGCTGGCGAACTCGATCGAAGTGCAGCTCGCGACATTGTCCTTCAAGCCGGAAGTGATCGTCGCGTCGTTTCACGGCATGCCACAGAAATATGTCGACAAGGGCGACCCATATCAGGCGCAATGCGTCGCGACAGTTGAAGCGTTGCGCAAACGCCTCAACCTCGACGACAAGGGGCTGATTCTGACCTTCCAGTCGCGCTTTGGCTACGATCCGTGGCTGCAGCCCTATACTGACAAGACGATGGAGCGACTGGCGAAGGAAGGCGTCAAGCGGATTGCCGTCATCACGCCGGGCTTCTCGGCCGATTGCCTTGAGACGCTCGAGGAAATCGCGCAGGAAAATGCTGAGATTTTCCGCCATGCCGGTGGTGAGCAGTTTTCCTTCATTCCATGCCTGAACGAGAGCGACGGCGGCATGGAGATGATCCGGCAACTGGTGCAGCGCGAGTTGCAGGGCTGGATTTGATCCCTCTATCTTTGCTGCGTGTGATCGAACCGGTCACGCTGCCGCAAGGACAATGTGATAGGCTGCGTGCAATGATGGTCCCGCGCCGCCGACGGGATGTGTCATATGCCTGGCCTTGGAGGGACGATGTCCGGATTTGATATTTTCGCCATCGCGCTGCTGCTGCTCGTGGTCGTCACGCTGTTTGCGGGGGTTAAAACCGTCAATCAGGGATACGACTGGACCGTCGAGCGATTCGGAAAATACACCCGCACATTGGAGCCCGGCCTCAACATCATCGTTCCGTATTTCGACCGGATTGGCCGCAGGGTGAACATGATGGAGCAGGTGATCGACATTCCGGAGCAGGAGGTCATCACCAAGGACAACGCCACCGTGACGGTGGACGGCGTCGCGTTCTTTCAGGTGTTCGACGCCGCCAAGGCAAGCTATGAGGTCGCCAATCTCAATCAAGCCATCGTCACGCTGACCATGACCAACATCCGCTCGGTGATGGGCGCGATGGATCTCGATCAGGTGCTGTCGCATCGTGACGAGATCAACGAGCGGCTGTTGCGGGTGGTGGATGCGGCGGTCTCACCATGGGGGTTGAAGGTCAACCGCATTGAGATCAAGGACATCGTGCCCCCCGCCGATCTCGTCGAGGCGATGGGCCGTCAGATGAAGGCCGAGCGCGTCAAGCGTGCCGACATTCTGCAGGCCGAAGGTCAGCGTCAGTCGGAGATTTTGCGAGCCGAAGGTGCCAAGCAGTCGCAAATCCTGCAGGCGGAAGGCCGCAAGGAAGCCGCATTCCGCGATGCCGAGGCGCGCGAGCGCTCCGCCGAAGCCGAAGCGAAAGCGACACAGATGGTCAGCGAAGCCATCGCCAAGGGCGATGTCGCATCCCTGAATTATTTTATCGCCGACAAGTACATCAAGGCATTCGGACAGATCGCGGATTCGCCGAACCAGAAGGTCATCATGATTCCGATCGAGGCGACCGGCATTCTGGGTTCATTGGCGGGCATCGGCGAAATTGCCAAGGCAACGTTCGGCGAGAGCTCGGCATCTGCCGCAGCGCGGCGCTCCAGCGTGCCGAACGCGGGCACGACACCGCCGGCCAAGCCGTTCGGCTGAGGAACTTATCATGCTCGATACGTTGTCTGCGCTCGGAAACTGGAATTGGCTCATCCTCGGCGTCGTGCTGATGGGTATAGAGACCATCATGCCGGGTGTTTTCATGTTCTGGCTGGGTCTTGCCGCATTGATCGTCGGCATCCTGTCGTTTGGCGTGACGATTTCCTGGCAGATGCAGCTCGTCGGCTTTGCTTTGCTTGCGATTTCGATGGTGCCGCTGTGGCGTCATTTCGCCGCGCGTGCTTCCGATCGCGCGGATAATCAATTTCTCAATCGCCGCACGCAGGAATTGGTCGGTCAGTTGGTGACGCTCGATACCGCGATCGTCAACGGTGTCGGCACGGTCAAGATAGGCGACACGGTCTGGCGCGTCGAAGGACCGGCGCTCGAGGCCGGAACGCAGGTCAAAATCGAGACTGCTGATGGTGCGCGGTTGCGCGTCGGGCCGGCGTAAGCCTCAGGCGACGCCCGCACGCAGCAGGTCGTGCAGGTGCAGGATACCGACCGGCGTCTTTCCCTTGGTGACGATCAGCGCCGTGATTTTCGAGGCATTGAGGATTTCCAGCGCCTCGCCTGCGAGCAGGTCGTCGCCGATGGTCTTGGGATTGGCCGTCATCACCTCGTCGACCGTCGCGGTCATCAGGTCGGGCCGCATGTGACGCCGCAAGTCGCCGTCGGTGACGATCCCGGCGATCTCGCCACGACCATCGACGATGGCGACGCAGCCGAAACCTTTCGAGGTCATTTCAAACAGCGCCTCCGACATCGGAGTGCCGAGCGGCTTGACCGGGACTGATGCCTCCTTGTGCATCAGGTCGCGGACGAATTTCAGCATCGCACCCAATTTTCCGGAGGGATGCAGCACGCTGAAATCCGTCGCGGAGAAACCGCGGCCTTCCAGAAGCGCGATAGCTAGCGCATCGCCAAGGGCGAGTTGCATCAGCGCGGAGGTCGTCGGCGCCAGATTGTTCGGGCAGGCCTCGCGCGCTTTCGGCAGCGTCAGCACCACGTCGGCGGCGGCGCCGAGTGTGGATTCGCTTTCCGAGGTCAACGCGATCAACCGGATGCGGAAGCGGCGGGAATAGTTGATGAGGCTGCGCAGTTCGGCCGTCTCGCCGGACCACGACAGCGCGATGATCACATCATCGGGCGTGATCATGCCGAGATCGCCGTGGCTCGCTTCCGCGGCATGAACGAAGAAAGCCGGTGTGCCGGTGGAGGCCATCGTCGCCGCGATTTTCCGGCCGATATGTCCTGACTTGCCGAGGCCGGTGACGATGACGCGGCCCTTGGCATTGCGGATCAGATCGGTGGCGGCGGCGAAAGGTGCGCCAAGGCCGTTCT
Organism: Afipia felis ATCC 53690; assembly: GCF_000314735.2. NCBI lineage: Bacteria > Pseudomonadati > Pseudomonadota > Alphaproteobacteria > Hyphomicrobiales > Nitrobacteraceae > Afipia > Afipia felis. The sequence continues at coordinate 3,567,278 of NZ_KB375270.1, forward strand.
GTAGTGCGGCTGCAAGCGCGGCAACGCCATCCGCTTCCGCTGCCAGCGTGCGCAGCGCGGATTCGATAGCGGGAGAAAGAGAGGCCACTGACACGGGAGCTGTCTGCGGTTTGGAAGAAGCCATACGTGATGTCCGAAAGGGTGGGCGACGATCCTGCCTGCCGAGTGTTTTCTTTAGCACGCTCAATCACATCCGGCGATCCGGAACAGGGCGTCTTCAACGGCTCATTAACCATAGTTGTTTTAACTCTGTTAACGGCGTTCCGCACCGGGGCGCCGTGCCTTTTGTGCTGCAAGTATTTGCAGTTGTTGTGTTTTCGGCTCTGTCGGGAAGGTTTGGAAATGCCCTTTGGGCATGGGGCCAGGGAGTGGCGAGGTCACCGCGTGCGTGGTTCGTGCGTGGCGTGGACCTGTGCCCTGCTGGGCGCGACCTTTCTTTCCAGCCCCTGTTTAGCTCAGGCTCTGACGTCTTCGATGCTGACGCCTTCGATCGGCGGGTTCGCGCCGGCGCAGGATTCGCCGCTGCGCTCGGTCAACGCTATCGATCCGGCGACAGGTGTGCCCGCAACCTACGGCAATCCGCCGGCGTCGGGCGCGGCCGACACCGGCTATGACTCGCTGAACCGCAAGCGAAAGACGAAGCCTTATCCCGGCACGCCGAAGCCGAAATTCGTCGGTCCCGGTAATTCGCCGAATCCCCCGCTACAGGCGCCGCGTGTGGTGCCGCCAGTGTCGCCCTCGTTCGCGGGTATTGCTGAGGGCGCGCCGCCGCGCCGAAAGCTCAAGATTGACGGCGATCCGTTCGGACAGGTCGGCAATTATGTCGGCGGATTCCTCGTGAAAGAGGCAGTCGAGGTCTCGGGAGGCTACGACACTAACCCGGGCCGCTTTGCGCAGCCGCAAGGGTCGGCGTTTTACAGGATCGCGCCCGAACTGCAGGCGACATCAGACTGGACGCGCCATGCGCTCAACCTCGACCTGCGCGGTTCGTTCACGGGTTACGGCACAACATTTCCGGCAGACGCCGGCAATTCTTCCGTGCCGGTCAACATCGATCGTCCCGATGTCGACGGCAAGCTCACGGGCCGCATCGACGTCACGCGCGACACCCGCATCATATCTGCGTTGCGATTGCGGGTGGGAACTGACAACCCCACCACCCCCAACCCACAGGTGGGGCTATCGAAATATCCCGTGTATGCGAATTTCGGCGGCACGCTCGGCGTCGAGCAGGATTTCAATCGCCTGCAGCTTCAGGTCAACGGCAATGTCGACCGGACCGTCTATCAATATTCCAAGCTGACCGACGGAACCTCGGCCAGCAACGACGATCGCAATTTCAATCAGTACGGCGCGCAGGCACGACTGAGCTACGACCTGATGCCGGGCCTGAAGCCTTTCGTCGAGGTCGAGGCCGATACCCGCGTGCACGATCTGCGAATGGATCGCTACGGCTATGAGCGCGATTCCAACGGCGGTTATCTCAAAGGCGGCACGAGCTTCGAGTTCTCGCGGCTTCTCACCGGCGAATTCGCCGTCGGCTATGGTCTGCGCGAGTATCAGGATCCACGCCTGAAACGACTTGATGGATTGTTGACCAGCGCTTCGCTGGTGTGGACCGCGACCGGCCTGACGACCGTGCGGTTCGCGGCGGCCTCGTCCATCGATGAAACTACTCTGCCGGGGGTCTCCGGCTCGTTGTCGCGCGATTATAGCGTTCAGGTCGATCATGCCTTCCGCCGCTGGCTGATCGGTACGGCCAGGTTCGGATACGGCACTGCGAGCTATGATTCGCGTCAGGACAAGCGCTATTTCGCGCAAGCTGATCTGATCTACAAGCTCACGCGCACCTTCGCGATCAAGGGCAGCGTGCGCCACGATTGGCTGGTCAGCAACGATTCAGGCGCAGATTCGAACCAGACCATCGTGATGCTCGGCGTTCGCGTGCAGCGCTAGCATCTCATTCAATGGTTTTTCAGCTGGTTCCCGGTTCTATTCTGAACGAAATGCCGCTTCTCGAAACCCGGCATTAACCGCCTCTGGTAGCGGTTGACTACGTAAGGATTCCGGCAAGAGTTACGACGTACGACCATTTTTTAATGCTGGAAAGGGCAACGGACGTCATGCGCGATCGAACGGGTTCAAAGCTATGGCAAGTTTCGCCACGCGCCCTGACAATCGTATCCGTACTCGTGACGCTGGCATTCATGATGATCTGCGCCAGCGTGTTGCTCGACATGCGCGTCAGCAAGGAGGCGCTCGCCAGACAGTCTTCCGAGAACCTCGCTGCTACGATCGATGCTGACCTCAACCGCAATCTCGAGGTCTACGATCTGTCGCTGCGCAATGTCGTCAACAACATGGTGGAGCTCGATACGCAGCGCATCAGTCTGCCGATCCTGCATCTGATCCTGTTCGACCATGCGGCGACCGCACAATATTACGGCACGATTCAGGTGTTCGACGCGGCTGGCAATTTGAAACTGGACTCCAGCACGTTGCATCCTGCTCAGGAAAATCGCGCTGGCGAAGAGTATTTCAAGGTTCATCGCGACGATCCGGAGGCCGGGCTCTATATCGGTGTCCCTTCGTTTTATCGAAACGCATTCGGAGTGGTCCTAAGCCGCCGCATCACCGGTTACGATGGAAGCTTTCAGGGCGTTGTCGTCGGCTCGCTGCGCTACAGTTATTTTCATGACCTGTTCGGGAAACTGACATTCGCCTCCGAGGACAGCGTCACCATCTTCCGGCGTGATGGCGTGGTGATGATGCGCCAGCCGTTCGATACCAATGTGATCGGCAAGAATATCGGAGCCAAGGCGGGCGTCCGCCGCATCCTCGAAACGCCGAGCGGTTCGGAGAAGGTTCGCAGCGACGTCGATTCCATCGAGCGTCTGTACGTCTGGCAGAACAGTGAGCGCCCGCTGGTCGTGGTAGTCGGAAAGTCGTTGGCCAGTATTTACGGCACATGGTGGACCCAGACGCTTATTATCGGTGGGTTGATCCTGATCCTGTCGATCTTTGCCATCGGCGCGACGCTGTTTCTCAACCGTGAGATTGCGCGACGCGCGGTTGCCGAGAAGCGGCTGTCGCAGCTTGCGACCACCGACGGACTGACCGGGATCGATAATCGCCGCAAGTTCGACGAGCGGGTTCTCGATGAATGGCGGCGTGGCTGGCAGAAACTGCCGCTGTCGCTGCTGATGATCGACGCCGACCATTTCAAGGCGTTCAACGACCTCTATGGCCACCAGGCGGGCGATCAGCTGTTGACCCGGATCGCGGAGTGCATCGCCGCTGCGGCCAAACGGCCATCGGATTGCGCGGCGCGTTACGGTGGCGAGGAATTTGTGCTGCTGCTGCCGAACACGGAGCTCGCCGGTGCGCTCAAGCTCGCCGAGGGTATCCGCAAGCGCGTTGAAGACCTCTCGGCCGATAAATGGGCCACCACGGTGTCGATCGGCGTGGCCTGTCTCGTCCCCGACATGGCGGGTTCGCCGAAGGACCTGATCGCGGCGGCTGACAAGGCGCTGTATCAGGCCAAGGAGCAGGGCCGAAACCGCTGCATGGCGATAGACGACGAAATGGCGACGGTCGCCGCCTGAACGTTTTACGCGGCGGATCACATTCCCTTGTGAGCAAGCCCGCAGAAACCAGCCTATCGCGCAGCATCCGCTGCTAGACTGTAGCGATGGTTTCCGCCTTTCGATTCCTGATCATTGTCCACGGATGCATGACGCTTACGCTCGCCACGATGCCTGCGGTGAGCCATGCCGCGGAATTGACGCCGGCCGAAACATGCCTTGCGGTGAATGAGGGGCTGTCGCTCGGCGCGCCGTTGCCGCGCACCGCGAACATCATCAAAGCGCATCAGCCCTTGAGGATCGTCGCCATCGGCTCGTCCTCGACCGTCGGGTTGTGGATGGTGCGCAAGGAGAAGACCTATCCGGGCGTGATGCGCAGCGAACTGCTGCGGCTCGATCCTTCGTTGCGGATCGAGATCATCAATTCCGGGCGCAACGGCGACACGATTCCCGGCAACATCGCGCGCTTCGAGCACGACGTGTTCGCCCATCACCCCGATCTCGTGATCTGGCAGATCGGCGGCAACGATTTCACCTGGGGCGAGAAAGGCGAAAGCCTCGAGCACAAGATCGAGTCGGGCGTCGCCATGCTGCGCGCGCACGGCGCCGACGTCATCCTGATGGACCAGCAATACACGCCGGTCATTCTCGCGACGCACTACGCCAAGATGCAGGCGGCGATCGCCGCCGTCGCGCGCGAGCATCAGGTCGCGTATCTGCCGCGCTTCGACATGCTGCACAAGACGGTGCAGGCGGGTGTCTCCATCGTCAGCCTGTCTGCGTTCGACGGTCTGCACATGTCGGGCGATGCCTATGACTGCACCGGACGGGTGCTCGCGCGCGCCATCATGGCCGCTGTGAAGTAATCATTTTCCGCGCCGCGCGCGCATGAATGTATTTGTCAACGCGCGCAGGGTGGGACAACATCGTGCGGCGAGAGATCGCATCATGAGCGGCGCGGCAGGCCTGCGCTGCTCGCATCAGTCCCCGGAGGCTTCAGTGGTACGTCATTCCCGCATCGCCCTTCATCTCATTGCGACAACGCTTATTGCCTCGGCATGGATGACCGCGCCCGCGCGCGCCGAAGTCTCCGAGGTCGCCATCTCGAAGGGGTACGGCATTCTCTATCTGCCGTTGATCGTGATGGAAGACCAGAAGCTGCTGGAGAAGCAGGCGGAGAAAGCCGGCCTCGGCAAGGTCACGGTGAAGTGGCGTGTACTCGACGGCGGCAACGTCATCAACGACGCGATGATGGCAGGCTCGCTCGATTTCGCGGGCTCCGGCGCGCCGGCCTTCGTGGCGCTGTGGTCGAAGGCGCGCGGCATTCCGCGCAGCGAGGTGATCGGCATCAGCGCCCTGAGCGCGACCTCGCTCTATCTCAACACCAACAACCCGCAGATCAAGAACCTGGCCGACTTCAAGAGCGGCGACAAGATCGCGCTGCCGGGCATCAAGACCTCGCTGTCGGCGGTGGTGCTGCAGATGATGGCGGCGAAACAATTCGGCGACGCGAATTACGCCAAGCTCGATCCGCTCACCGTCGGCCTGCCGCATCCAGAGGGGCTGATCGCGCTGACCTCCGGCCGCTCGGAGGTGAGCGCGCATTTCACATCGCCGCCGTTCTCCTATCTCGAACTCAAGGACCCGAAGGTGCACAAGGTCGCGAGCTCGGTGGATTACATCGGCAACATTACCCTTGATGTCGTGTATGCGTCGAAGAAGTTCGTCGACGCCAACCCGAAGATCACCGAGGCGATGCTGGCGGCGCTCGACGAGGCAGACGCCTTCATCCACGACCACCGCGAGGAAGCGGCGGATATCTTTGTCCGCTCCTCCAAGACCAAGGTGTCCAAGGAGGATGTGATGACCATCCTCGGCGATCCGGACACGCGGTTCACGACCACGCCGGACAAGGTCAAGAACTTCGCCGATTTCATGAAGGCCGTCGGCACCATCAAGACCGGGCCGGAGAAATGGTCCGACATGTTCATCCCGCAGCTTGGCAGCCGCAACGGCAGCTGAAGGACTGATTGGACGATTCCTGCTTCGCACCAGCAGCGGAACCCCGATCCGGCGAGATCCGTTATCCGAAGGACGTTTCACTACGGAGCGGCCTTTCAGCCGCGCGTTGCCCAAGGAGATCGAGATGAAAAAGTTCATTCTCGCCGCTTCTGTGCTGGTGCTCACGACCTCATTCGCGTCCGCACAGGAGATGCGCCTGCGTCACGATGCCGATGACATGAGCCGTGGCGCCGTCAAAATGCGGCCCGATGCGGAAACGCGCCGTGCCATGGACAGCTACAACAAGATGCACAGCACCGATAAGACGACGACCACTGACATGAAGAAGAAGCCTCGCACGGGGTATGACGTGAAGTGAGAATCGTCCCGGATGAAAACGGCGGTTGAGTCGGCCCTTCAATTCCGGTTCGATTGTCAAACAGCGGCACGCTTGAGGCTTGCCTCATTCGTGCAAATTAAAAGGTGGCGCCTGCGCCATTCGCGCCAAAAGTAACCCACGCGCAATTCTCCCACCGCGCCGCCGCGCGTGAGTTTCACAAAATCCCTCGCACCTCAAATTAGAAGGCGAGGGGAGATGGAGCGCCGCAAGGCGCAACATCGTTGTCGCCGCGCTCCGCATGGCCTTGCGAGGGCCATGTTGCCGAAGCGCGCACCGCCTTGCGGCGCTCCATCGACGTTGCGGGCCAGTGCAGAAACTTCGCCCGCAACGCGCGGACATGCACAGGGCGGCGAACCGCCCAATGCCATCCGCTGCGGCGTTCTCCTTAAGGCCGAGGATCCGCGCAGGCTTGGAACGGGATGCGGACATGGCGGCAAAGCCAAGGCCGGCGCATCGTCGGCGCTTTCGCGCCGCGTCCTCCGTTCCGCCCCACGCCGCAAGCGGCATCTCCCCGTAGTGGGAGCGGGCGGGTCAACCTCAGCCTCCCGGGTGGCCGTGTGCGTCACGAGCCGCGCGGGCGCCGCGCTTCACTCCGCTCTCAAGAACGCCTCCGGACAGCGCCCCTCACGAATGAAGCGATAGGAATATATACCTTGATCTAGGTAACGTCAATATGTAAACAAAAAAAAGTCCGGCGCGTATGCCGGACTTTAAGGTTCCGTTAACTACGAAGATTCACTTTTCGTAAACCGGTGTAGCACTGTTGGTCGACTTAACGAGATCGATCCCATGCTGACAGTCGGCTTTGTTCCAGTAGCCCTCGCCAGAGTCGGCGATCTTCTTTTGATTGGCTGCGTACAAAGTCCAACGCCATTGGTTTGCGTGATCACGATAGAGGAAGAAAAACATGAATGCCTCCGTGGGCACTAAGAGTTATGAGAGGTACCTTTTCGAGTACCGATTTGAGAATGCGGAGTGGGCTCTAGAAATTGTCGCAAGCAGCCCCGATGAGGCCAAAGAGCGCCTGAAGGCGATCAGTTGGGCCAAATACAAGGGTGAGATATTTGCGAAAATAACGGTGCCCACAAATCCCGTTGCAGGGATCATCGACCGCATAAGGAAAAGCTGGAATTTATGATGAGTTACACATGGTCAACCTCCACTTTGGATAGTTCAAAGTGGGCCTTGACCAGAGCTGCTACCGGGATTCTAATCCGGCTTGCACCGCCGCCCTGACTGCATTGGCCCGTCTGATGCAGTTTTGGTTCGGTCAGAGGGCCATCGGGATCCAACCCCGGTGGCCTTTACCGTTCCAACGCCATTTGATGACGACTCTGTACCTCCGTCAAGGATTAGTACTCAATACTGAATCAAACACTAAATATGGTGGAAAACGAGGAAAACCAATTAGTTGGCAACTGAGTGGCTAAACTAAGTATCGGTGATTCCTTCACGAATCCAAAGCGCCGCAAATAGTGCAAGTGTAAAAAGATTCCGTACTCAACAATTTTGAGGAGCGGAAAACTTTGGAAGCGACATGCTAACTTCTAAAAAATTATTTGTTCAAACTCTCGATGTCGCCCGCGCGTTCTAGCGCAATCGCCATATTTTCGAATAGTCGTCGCACTGCTTTTTCGGAAAGGTCGGCTGTTTGTCCGTTGAATAAAGTAATATGTGTTATTGCCACGGTTACTCCGCCTCCGTTGTCGAGGAGCTTTTTAAGCCAAGCATTGATGCGGAGACTAGTTTGCTGCGTTGGGCCGGGATTTCGATAATTCCCGAAACGGCGACGCAGATTGTCGCTCTCTCCGATGTAGTTGGCTTGCCGTCCGTTAGGATAACAGGCGGAGAATTTATAAAGCCCGGCCGTTGCTTCAACAGGGGGAAGCCTCACGCGGCGATTATCGTCCAACGATAATCGTCCTATGGGCGACCAGCGCAAACTGAGTAAGCATTTTAATTCACGTTCGCTATTCCGGTTAGTCGAAGGAGAGACTTTGATCCTGGGGTCGTTTACTTCAAGCGATTTACTGGAAATTGGCGAGCCGTGACCGATGCAAAGATTGCATGTGCGGATGTCATCCCGTTTCGTTTGATGGGCTGCCGCACTGGCTGCTTTAAAATTTTGGAAAGGGCCATGCCAGTTTCCGGAAATGGTTTTTCCTCCGCCGTGAATTCCTCGACCTGCCCCGCAGAAACTACAATCGGCCTTGTGTATCCGAGCTTTCTTGTGAGCTGTGTTCTCGTAGACCCAATAAGTCATGTGCTTACCCTCGAATGATCACGAGTGTAAAAGTACTTATTGGAAATACTAGTTCAGGTGGCGCGGATTTCACCTAACCCGTTTCGTCCATGTGCTGATAGCGTCATGGCCGAGGTTGACCCGGCCATCCAGTCTTAAGGTAATAGATGAAGCCATGGATCACCGGGACAAAACCCGGAGATAACGATCGATGATGTGGGTGGCTTGTTAGCCCTCACACATACTTCTTCATCTCGCTGAGCAAATCGCCGCGCAGTTCCTCGCGGTCCATGGCGTAGGCGATGTTGGCGGCGAGGAAGCCTGACTTCGAGCCGCAGTCGTAGCTCTTGCCCTTGAACTTGAATCCATAAAATGGCTGCTTGCCCGCGAGCGCGAGCATCGCGTCGGTCAACTGGATTTCGCCGCCCGCGCCGCGTTCCTGCGTCTCCAGGATGTTGAAGATCTCCGGCTGCAGGATGTAGCGGCCTGTGATCGAGAGGTTTGAGGGCGCAACCTCCTTCTTCGGCTTCTCGACCATGCCGTTCAGTTCAAACAGGTCGCCCTTGCTCTTGCCGACGCCGACCACGCCGTACATGTGGACGTGCTCCATCGGCACTTCCTCCACCGCGATGATGTTGGCCTTGTCCGCGCCCGCCGCGTTGGCGGCGTCGATCATCTGCTTCAGGCCGCTCGGCTTGTTTTTCACCAGCACGTCCGGCAGCAAAACTGCGAACGGCTCGTTGCCGACGATGTCGCGCGCGCACCAGACCGCATGGCCGAGGCCGAGCGGCGCCTGCTGGCGCGTGAACGAGGTGGTGCCCGCTTCCGGCTGGTCGCGCTCGAGGATCGCGAGCTCTTTCTTCTTCTCGCGGCTCTCCAGCGTGTCTTCCAGCTCGTAGGGGCGGTCGAAGTGGTCCTCGATCACGCCCTTGTTGCGGCCCGTGACGAACACAAGGTGTTCGATGCCGGCTTCCAGCGCTTCGTCCACCACATGCTGAATCAGCGGGCGGTCCACCACGGTCAGCATCTCCTTCGGCATCGCCTTGGTGGCGGGAAGAAAACGGGTTCCAAGACCGGCGACGGGAAATACGGCTTTGCGGATTTTCATGGGACTCTTTTGGTTCGACACGATGAAAAGGCGGCAGGCGCGAGGGCTCGCGCCGGGAACAGTCAATCCGCCTCAGTATCCTGTTTGCAGCCGATAACAAAGGCAGCAAATGGGCAAGTGCTTAAGAGGTTTGCTTAAAAGCCGCGGACGGCGATTCGCGACGAGATGTTTTGGGCTTTCGCATGCGGGTTATTGGCGCATGCGGGCCTCAATCATGCTGAAAAGGGCCCTATGTTAAGGGTGTGGAAACCGTATCCGGGCCTGATAGCCTGACGAGACGGGAAGGACTTTCATGGCAGTGTCGGTGACAATAAAGCGCGGTTTGGCGGGTGGTCTTGCTTTGGGTGCACTGTCGCTGCCTTTGTCGGCCTGCATGACCGAGCAGGCCCTGTCGCCGCGCACTGAGCTCACCGGCTCGATCCCGCAATCCGCGCCACCCGTGCGCCGCGCATCCTCAAAGGAATGGAGCGGGCAGGACGGCGCTTCCGGCTCGCCGGAGATGACCGCGTCCGCAATCCGCAGCGCTGCTGCGAATTTCAAATCCTGCGTCGCGTCGATGGGACCGGAGGCTGCGCGCCGTGGCGTCACGCAGGCGAACTTCCAGCGCTTCACCGCGAACCTCGAGCCCGATCTCAAGATCATGGACTTCATGGATTCGCAGCCCGAATTCACCAAGTCGGTATGGGACTATCTCGATGTGCTGGTGACGGATGCGCGCATCGCACGCGGCCGCGAGATTCTCGCGCAGTACAAGGCGCAGTTCGATGCGGTCGAGCGTGCTTACGGCGTCGACCGCTACATCATTGCTTCGATCTGGGGCGTGGAGTCGAACTACTCGACGCAGGGCGGCGACCGCAGCGTGCTCAATTCCACCGCGACGCTCGCCTGTATCGGCCGCCGCCAGAACTATTTCCGCGGCGAGTTTCTCGCCGCGCTGGAAATTCTCAATCGCGGGGATCTGACGCCGGACGAGATGGTCGGCTCATGGGCCGGCGCGTTCGGCCCGACCCAGTTCATGCCGACGGTCTACAAGCGCTTCGCGGTCGATTTCGATGGCGACGGGCGGCGCGATGCCGTGAGAAACGTCGCCGACCTGATTGCCTCCACCGCCAACAAGCTCAAGACCGACGGCTGGCAGCCGGGGCAGGGCTGGGGCTACGAGGTCGCGGTGCCGCAGGGCTTTGACTACATGATGGCCGACCGCTCCAAGTCTCTCACGGTTGCACAGTGGGAGCGGCTCGGCATGCGCCGCGCGAACGGTCAGGCGTTTCCGCGTCCGGGCGACCACGCCTTCCTGCTGATGCCCGCGGGCGCGCAGGGGCCCGGCTTCCTGATGCTGCAGAATTTCCGCGCCATCCTGCGCTACAATCCGGCTGAATCCTACGCGCTCGCCATCGGCCATTTCGCCGACCGGCTGCGCGGCGGCGGGCCGTTCGTGCAGTCCTGGCCGCGCTCCGAGCGGGTGCTCAGCCGTGCCGAACGGCTGGAGCTGCAGCAATTGCTGGCGCGGCGGGGCTTCTATCAGGGCGAACCGGATGGCCAGCTCGGGAGCGCGACCCGGCAGGCGCTGCGCTCGTACCAGGCCTCGATCGGCACCCCGGCGGACGGCTTTGCCTCCTCGGATGCGCTCAGTCGGCTGCGGGTGAACTGAGGCGAATAACGCTTCAATCGCCCCTTTTCGGGCCGGATTCAGCTAGTATAAAGGCGTTCCCATCGGAACCCGGCTGAACACGCGATGCGACATTGGTGGCGATACATCCGGCGCGAAAGCGCGGTGCTTGCGGCTTTTGCGGTCGCGGGCCTGCTGGTGTTCGCCATGGCCGCGCCGGCCTCCGCGCAATTGTTCGATTTCGGCTTCGGCAATCGCAGGCCGGTGCCGCCGCGCGGCGTTCCCCAAGGCGGGGGCGGCGGGTTTTTTCCATCCTTTCGTGATGGTGGCGGCGGCTTTTTCGGCGATCGCGCGCCCCCGCAGCAGCAACCGCAACAGCCGCGCGTCGACTATTCCCACCCGCCTGCGCCGGAGAAGCGCGAGACCGCGGCCGAGCAGAACGTGCTGGTGATCGGCGATGCGATGGCGGACTGGCTCGCCTATGGCCTCGAGGACGCGCTGTCCGAGACGCCGGAGCTTGGCGTCGTCCGCAAGGCCAAGACCGTTTCCGGCCTGATCCGGTATCAGCCCAAGGGCGAGCCGTCGGACTGGGCGGCGGCCGCGAAGGAAATTCTCGCCAGCGAGCACCCGGACGTGATCGTGGTGATGCTCGGCCTGCACGACCGCATCCCGATTCACGAGAAGGTCGAGAAGACCGACAAGAAAACGGGAAAGAAGGGCGCGAAGGAGAAGGACGGCAAGGCGGATTCGAACAAGGCCGACGCGAATAAGCCTGACGACGGCGCGGCCGCACAGCCAGAGGCCGCCAATTCCGAAGACGAGGAAGACGCCGCGCCCCCGGAGAAGACCGCGCCTGCCGCCAACGGCATCGCCAACTTCCGCGATCCGCGCTGGGTCGAGCTCTACAATCGCAAGATCGAGGAACTGATCGGCATCCTGAAGGCCAAGGGCGCGCCGGTGCTGTGGGTTGGCCTGCCGGCCGTGCGCGGCACCAAATCGACCTCCGACATGCTGTTCCTCGATGCGCTGTATCGCGACGCCGCCGGCAAGGCGGGCATCACCTATGTCGATGTCTGGGATGGCTTCGTCGATGACGGCGGCCGCTACATCCAGCAGGGCCCGGACTTCGAGGGCCAGATCCGCCGCCTGCGCTCTTATGACGGCGTGTTCTTCACCAAGGCGGGTGCGCGCAAGCTCGCCCATTACACCGAGCGCGAAATCCGCCGTGTGCTGGCCGCGCGTTCCGCGCCATTGTCGCTGCCGAACGAAGCGCCGGACAACAGTGTCAGCATCAAGCCGGGCGATGCCGGGCCGCGCCCGATAATGGGACCGGTGGTGCCGCTGGTGGCGTCATCCGTCGGTACCGATCAACTGCTCGGCGGCGCAGGCTCGCGGCCCGCGGCGGTCGATGCGCTGGCGGCGCGCGCGCTGATGAAGGGCGAGGCCCTGAACGCTCCCGCGGGGCGTGCCGACGATTTCATCTGGCCGCGCCGCGAGATCGGCAAGCTTGAAGCGCCTCCGACGCCCGCGGGCAAGGACAGTGTCGCCGTTCTCAGTGGTGAGAAACCGGCGGCGCCGAAACCGAAGAAGCGCGCGCCGCAGGCGGCTTCGAACAATCCGTTCGACTGGGGCCGGGCGCAACAACGTCCGCGCACCATCGCGCCATCGGCCGCGAGCTCTGGATTCTTTTTCTTCCGCTGATTTCTTCGCAAAAAATATCGCTCCGCGACGGAACTTGCGCGTGCGTCTGTGATGTGCCTGCGCGATCAATCCCATTTCAACTTGTGCCTTGTTTCCGGCACGCTTTTCACATTTTCGCCGCGTGACAAGGAACATCGCTTTCGGAACGGCCCTCGGCTTTGACCGTTAACATGCGTCAATTTGATTGAGGGAGACAGATCATGAAGATGAAGACAGCGGTTGCAGTTGCGGCTCTTGTGTTGGCGCCTGCTGTGGCCTCCGCGCAGAACGTGGTTCGCGACAGCGCGCGCGGTGGCGCGGAAGCGGGTGGCGCGGTTCTCGGCGCGCCGGGTGCCATCGTTGGCGGCACGGTGGGTGCTGCGGTCGGTACTGCCGCCGCGATTCCTGATGCCGTGATCACCTCGGTGCGCGGCGAACGCGTGCCATCGGTCGTGGTGCATGAGCGGATTGCCGTGGGCGAGCCTCTGCCGGAGACGGTGGTTCTGCACGAGGTGCCGCGTTATCACACCTATCGCTATGCGGTGGTCAACGACCAGCGTGTGATCGTCGATCCGCGCACGCGCCGGATCATTCGCGTCGTGGAGTAATCAGGACACAAGCGAAGCCCCGCCGTGAGAACACGGCGGGGCTTTCTTGTATCCTTATCCAATCGTTGCCTTGTCGGTCAGGCAATCCGCACTAACGTGACCGCAACAGGGTTCAGGAGATTCGCCGGACCGGCGCCGACCGCAATGCTCACATTTTCGACCGACCATTTGCGGCCGCAGGATCGCTTTCAGCATTGGTGTGAGGTGCGCGGCAAGAGTCTGTTCGGCGTCACGCTTGAACTCGACCGCGAGCGTCGCCCGGACTTTCATGGACATTTTGTCGCCGCGCCGATGGGGCGGGCGACCCTGATCGAGATGCGCGCTTCGACTTATCGGATGGAACGCAAATCGTCAGACATTGCGCGGGTGCAGGGCGACAGCCTCTGCATCGGCTCGCAGGTGAGGGGCCCCGGCTGGACCCATATGTGCGGCGGCGAAGCGTATCGGATCAGCCCGGGCCTGGTGACACTCGGCCATTCGGATCAGCCCTTCGCATCCGTGCCGGACGCTCCCGGTGATTTCGTCTATCGCGTGCTCAAACTGCCATTGTCCGCCGGTGTCGATTTTGGCGCACCGGTGGACGATCTTGTCGCGACGCCGCTGCACGAAAATATGCGGCTGACGAGCCTCGTCGGCGTGATGTTCTCCGCGCTGACGTCGCAGCCGCCGGAGACGGCGGAGGCCAGCGTCACCGATCTCGAGCACATCTTTCGGCTTGCCCTGATCGCGCGCGGGCGCATCGGCCTCGGCGCACCCGGCAACCGCGCGGCGCTCCGGACCGGCTGTCTCTATGCCGCACGGTCGATCATCGATCGCGAATTCCATCGCCCGCAACTCGCACCTGTGATGGTTGCGACAATGCTGGGAATTTCAGTGCGTCAGCTTCATCTGGTGTTCGAGCCGACAGGCATGAGCTTCGCGCGAACATTGATGAGGCGGCGGCTTGAGGCGGCGCGCCGCATGCTGGTGAGCCAGCCGCATCGCCCGGTGCTGGATGTGGCGTTTTCCTGCGGCTTTGACGGCATGGCGACTTTCTACCGCGCATTTCGCGCTGCCTATGGCCTGACGCCGGGCGATGTGCGCCACGGCGTGGTGAGAAATTCTTGACCGCGGCAGCGCCTTTGCGCGCAGTGAGACGACGGTGAGCCAATCTTCTGCAAAAGTGCCCCGGCTTGATGCCACCCATAAAAAAAGCCCCGCAAGACGCGGGGCTTTTTCGGGTTTCATGACCTGGCAATCAGTTTAGTGATGCTGCCAGAATTTCATCACGTAACAATTTTCAGTTGCCCTTAGCGCGGCAGGGTCGTGGCGCCCATCAGGAACTGGTCGATCGAGGCGGCGCACTGGCGGCCTTCGCGGATCGCCCAGACAACGAGCGACTGTCCGCGGCGCATGTCTCCGGAAGTGAACACCTTCGCGACCGAGGTCTTGTAGTCGTTGGTTGAGGCGCGGACATTGCCGCGCGGGTCGAGATCGACGCCGAGTGACTTCAGCAGCCCCTCGTGCACCGGATGCACGAAGCCCATCGCCAGCAGCACGAGCTCGGCGGGCAGTTCGAATTCGGTGCCGGGTACCGGCTGGAACTTGGCGTCGACATGCACGCAGTGCAGCTTCGTCACCTTACCGTTCTCGCCGGAGAACTTCTGCGACATCACCGCGTATTCGCGCTGCGCGCCTTCGGCCTGGCTCGACGAGATGCGCAGCTTCAGCGGCCAGTACGGCCAGGTCAGCGGCTTGTTCTCGTGCACCGGCGGCTCGGGCAGGATTTCGAGTTGCGTCACCGACTTCGCGCCCTGACGCACAGAGGTGCCGATGCAGTCCGATCCGGTGTCGCCGCCGCCAATGACGATGACATGCTTGCCGGTGGCCAGAATCTCGTTCACGCCGTCGAGCGACTCCTTGCCGACGCGGCGGTTCTGCTGCGGCAGGAAGTCCATCGCATAATGGATGCCGGACAGGTCGCGGCCAGGCACCAGCAGATCGCGCGGCGCCTCGGCGCCGCCGGTCAACGCGACGGCGTCATAGCTCTTGAGCAATTCCTTCGGATCGATCGCGCCGGGCGAGGTCCCGCCGACCGCCTTGCCGTAGTGAAACACCACGCCTTCGCCTTCCATCTGCTTGATGCGGCGGTCGATGGTGTGCTTCTCCATCTTGAAGTCGGGAATGCCGTAGCGCAGGAGGCCGCCGGCCTTGGCGTGCTTCTCGTAGACATGAACCTCATGGCCGACGCGCGCGAGCTGCTGCGCACAGGCGAGGCCTGCCGGGCCGGAGCCGATCACGGCGATTTTCTTGCCGGTCTTCTCAGAGGCGACTTCCGGCGGCAGCCAGCCGTTTTCCCACGCGCGGTCGACGATCGCGCATTCGATGCTCTTGATGGTGACCGGGCTGTCGATGAGGTTCAGCGTGCAGGACGCCTCGCACGGCGCGGGGCAGATACGGCCGGTGAATTCGGGGAAGTTGTTGGTCGAGTGCAGGTTGCGCGAAGCTTCCTGCCAGTCGCCCCTGTAGACGAGGTCGTTCCAGTCCGGGATCTGGTTGTTGACCGGACAGCCGGGCGTGCCGGGCGCGACCGAGCCGGTGCCGTGGCAATAAGGCACGCCGCAGCTCATGCAGCGCGCGGCCTGATCGCGAAGTTCTTTCTCCGACAGCGGAATGACGAAGTCGTTGAAGTTCTTCACGCGCTCAGCGACAGGCGTGTAGCTGCGGTCGTGACGTTCGAATTCAAGAAATCCCGTAATCTTACCCATGGTAACCTAACGCCCCAAACGTGTGTCCAATGTTGCTTATGCACCGATCGCGATGGGGCGCTCGGCTTCCTTCTTCGCCTTCATCTCGCGCAGAGCGCGGCGGTACTCGACCGGCATCACCTTGCGGAACATCGGCAGGTACTTCTTCCAGTTCGCCAGAATCTCGGCGGCGCGCTTCGATCCGGCGTATTTGGCGTGGCGCTCGATCAGCACGCGCAGCCGCTTGATGTCGGCGTCGAGCAGGTCCTCGAACACATCGACGCGGCCATGCGCCTCGAGATCCTCGTGCATGTGGTACTCGTCCTCGGCAATCATTTCCTCGGAGAGCACCGGCTCGAGCTCGACCATCGCCATGTTGCAGCGCTTGGCGAAGGTGTTGTCCTCGTCGAGCACATAGGCGATGCCGCCGGACATGCCGGCTGCGAAGTTGCGGCCGGTCTTGCCCAGCACGATGACGATGCCGCCGGTCATGTATTCGCAGCCGTGGTCGCCCACGCCTTCGATCACCGCGACGGCGCCGGAGTTGCGCACCGCGAAGCGTTCGCCCGCGATGCCGCGCATGTAGGCTTCGCCCTGGATCGCGCCGTACAGCACCGTGTTGCCGACGATGATCGACTCTTCCGGTACGATGGCGGAGTTCTGCGGCGGGCGCACGATGATGCGGCCACCCGACAGGCCCTTGCCGACATAGTCGTTGCCTTCGCCTTCGAGATCGAAGGTGATGCCGTGGGACAACCACGCGCCGAATGCCTGACCCGCGGTACCCTTGAGGCGGACATTGATCGTGTCATGCGGCAGGCCGGCATGGCCGTAACGCTTGGCGAGCGCACCCGCGAGCATCGCGCCCGCGCTGCGGTCGGTGTTGTGGATCTCGGCTTCGATCTTCACCGGCGCGCCGCGGTCGAGTGCCGCCTGCGCTTCCTTGATGAGCTTGCGGTCCAGCACGTTCTCGAGGTGATGGTCCTGCGGCTCGTTGTGATAGATCACCTGACCCTTTTCTTCCTTCTGCTTGAAGAACAGCTTGGAGAAGTCGAGGCCCTTCGCCTTCCAGTGCGCGACGAGACGGGTCTGGTCGAGCATCTGGCTCTGGCCGACCATCTCGTTGAAGGTGCGGTAGCCGAGGCTCGCCATGATCTCGCGGACTTCCGCGGCGACGAAGAAGAAGTAGTTGATGACGTGCTCGGGCTGGCCGGTGAAGCGCTTGCGCAGCACCGGGTCCTGCGTCGCGACACCGACCGGGCAGGTGTTGAGGTGACACTTGCGCATCATGATGCAGCCGGCTGCAATCAACGGTGCGGTGGCGAAGCCGAACTCGTCGGCGCCGAGCAGTGCGCCGATCACGACGTCGCGGCCGGTGCGGAAGCCGCCGTCGACCTGCACGGCGATGCGCGAACGCAGCCGTTCGCGCACCAGCGTCTGGTGGGTTTCGGCGATGCCGACTTCCCACGGCGAGCCTGCGTGCTTGATCGAGGTCAGCGGGGAAGCGCCGGTGCCGCCCTCGAATCCCGAAATGGTGACGTGGTCGGCGCGCGCCTTGGCGACGCCCGCGGCAACCGTGCCGACGCCGATCTCGGAGACGAGCTTCACCGAGACCTGACCGTCGGGATTGACGTTCTTCAGGTCGTAGATGAGCTGCGCGAGGTCTTCGATCGAATAGATGTCGTGATGCGGCGGCGGCGAGATCAGGCCGACGCCCGGTGTCGAGTGGCGCACCTTGGCGATGGTGGCGTCGACCTTGTGGCCGGGCAACTGACCGCCTTCGCCGGGCTTCGCACCCTGCGCCATCTTGATCTGCATCATGTCGGAGTTGACGAGATACTCCGTCGTCACGCCGAAGCGGCCGGACGCGACCTGCTTGATCGCCGAGCGCATCGAATCGCCGTTCGGCATCGGCTTGAAGCGGTCGGATTCCTCGCCGCCTTCGCCGGTGTTCGACTTGCCGCCGATCCGGTTCATCGCGATCGCGAGCGTGGTGTGCGCCTCGCGCGAAATCGAGCCGTACGACATCGCGCCGGTGGCGAAACGCTTGACGATCTCCGCGGCCGGTTCGACCTCGTCGAGCGGGACAGGCTTGCGCTTGTCGTCCTCGGCCGACTTGATGCGGAACAGGCCACGCAGCGTGAGCAGCTTCTCGGCCTGCTCGTTGATCTGCTTGGCGAAGGCCCGGTAGCGGTCCTCCGAATTGCCGCGGACGGCGTGCTGCAGCGTCGCGACCGTGTCGGCGGTCCAGGCATGGTCCTCGCCGCGGGTGCGGAGCGCGTATTCGCCGCCGAAATCGAGCGAGTTCTGGTAGATCTGCTCGTCGCCGAACGCCATGGTGTGGCGGCGCACGGTTTCCTCGGCGATCTCGGCGAGGCCCACGCCCTCGATGCGGGTGTGGGTGCCGGTGAAATACTTGGCGATGAAATCGGTCTTCAGTCCGATGGCGTCAAAGATCTGCGCGCCGCAATAGGACTGATAGGTCGAGATGCCCATCTTCGACATGACCTTCAGCAGGCCCTTGCCGATCGCCTTGATGTAGCGCTTGACCGCTTCCTTGCCGTCCGGCGTGCCGGGCAGTTGATCCTTCATCGCGACGATGCTCTCGAACGCGAGATAGGGGTTGATCGCTTCGGCGCCGTAGCCCGCGAGGCAGGCGAAGTGATGCACTTCGCGCGGTTCGCCGGATTGCACGACGAGGCCGACCGAGGTGCGCAGACCGGTGCGGATCAGATGATGATGCACGGCGGCGCAGGCGAGCAGCGACGGAATCGGAATCCGGTCCGTGCCGGCGGCGCGGTCGGACAGGATGATGATGTTATGGCCTTCGCGCACGGCTGCTTCAGCGCGCGCGCACAATTCGTCGAGCACCTGCTCCATTCCGGCGGCGCCGAGGCCCGCGTGGAAGGTGGTGTCCAGCGTGCGCGACTTGAACTGTGATTCCGCGATCTCCGAGATCGAGCAGATCTTCTCGAGATCATCGTCGGTCAGGATAGGCTGGCGCACTTCGAGGCGCTTGTTGCGCGACAGGCCTTCGAGATCGAACAGGTTCGGGCGCGGGCCGATGATGGAGACGAGGCTCATCACCGCTTCCTCGCGGATCGGATCGATCGGCGGGTTCGTCACCTGCGCGAAGTTCTGCTTGAAGTAGGTGAACAGCGGCTTCGGCCTGTCGGACAGCGCCGACAGCGGCGTGTCGGTGCCCATCGAACCGACGGCTTCCTCGCCCATCGCCGCCATCGGCGACATCAGCACGGCAAGGTCTTCCTGCGTGTAGCCGAAGGCCTGCTGGCGATCGAGCAGCGACAGGTTCGACTTCTGCGGGTTCTTGGCGGCGGGCGCCTGCAGTTCTTCGAGCACGATCTGGGTGTTGTCGAGCCAGGCGCGATAGGGATGGCTCGCGGCAAGCTCCGCCTTGATCTCGTCGTCGGGAATCAGGCGGCCCTGTTCGAGGTCGACCAGCAGCATCTTGCCCGGTTGCAGCCGCCACTTGGTGACGATCTGGTCTTCCGGAATCGGCAGCACGCCCATTTCGGACGCCATCAGGATGCGATCATCCTTGGTGACGAGATAGCGCGCGGGACGAAGTCCGTTGCGATCCAGTGTCGCGCCGATCTGGCGGCCGTCGGTGAAGGCGAGCGCGGCGGGTCCGTCCCACGGCTCCATCATCGCGGCGTGATATTCGTAGAACGCGCGGCGTTCCTCATCCATCAGCGGATTGCCGGCCCAGGCTTCGGGCACCAGCATCATCATGGCGTGGGCCATCGAGTAGCCGCCCTGCACCAGGAATTCGAGCGCGTTGTCAAAGCAGGCGGTGTCGGACTGGCCCTCATAGGAGATCGGCCACAGCCGGTCGATGTCCTTGCCGAACAGGTCGGACTTCACCGAAGCTTGACGTGCGGCCATCCAGTTGACGTTGCCGCGCAGCGTGTTGATTTCGCCGTTGTGGGCGATCATGCGGTAGGGGTGCGCGAGCGACCATGCCGGGAAGGTGTTGGTCGAGAAGCGCTGATGCACCAGCGCGAGCGCGCTGACGAAATCGTCCTCGTGCAGGTCGGGATAGTACTTGCCGAGCTGGTCGGCGAGGAACATGCCCTTGTAGACGATGGTGCGCGTCGAGATCGACACCGGATAATAGCCGGAGAGGCCCCGTTCGCGGCGTTGATAGATCGCGTTCGAGATCGACTTGCGCAGGATGTAGAGCTTGCGCTCGAACTCTTCCTCGGTGCCGGCGACGCTGCCGCGGCCGATGAACACCTGCATGTTCGCGGGTTCGGTCGGCTTCACGGTGACGCCGAGCGAGGAATTGTCGGTCGGCACGTTGCGCCAGCCGAGCAGCTTCATGCCCTCGGCGGCAACCTGATCGGCGATGATGCTTTGAATGACGGTGCGCCAGGAATCGTCGCGCGGCATGAACAGCGCGCCAACGGCGTAGTCGCCGGGCTTCGGCAGGGCGAAGCCGAGTTCCTTGGTTTTACGAACGAAGAAATCGTGCGGGATCTGAACCAGGATGCCCGCGCCGTCGCCGGCGCGCGGGTCGGCGCCAACGGCGCCACGGTGTTCGAGATTGCACAGAATGTTGATCGCGTCGGTGACGATCTGGTGGGACTTCTTGCCCTTGATATTGGCGATGAAGCCGACGCCGCAGGAATCTTTTTCAAGAGAGGGGTCGTAGAGGCCCTCGGCCGGCGGACGCCACGTGTGTTCGACGGCGTGAGCGCTGGCGTCATGTTGTGTTCGTTCAGGCCGGTCATCACCCACCTGAACCATCCCTGGTGCTTGGGCACCGCCTGTGTATCTCACGAACTTGCTCATCTTGTGCCTCAAACCCGCTCAGGGGCCTCTTTACTGATCGTCCAGCCGCACCCACGGCGTTTGCGGTTTGCTCGGGCCACCATGAGCCGAAGCCCTGAGCCAAAGCCCCGAGCCGAGAACCGCCCGCCGATAGACGAGCTCGTGTCGAAAATGCAGGCTCGCTGGCGCTTATCCGGCGCGAACGAGCGGTATTTCCTGGCGCGGCGCTGGATTTGGACCCGCCATCCCCGCCTGAAATCCCGGCAAAATATGGGACAGTATTGCTGTCCTACCCGCGAGATTGCCAAACTTTTTTCTATCACACAAGCACATTGGAGTCCCCGGTGGATGCATGGCCGCCAACGGGAATTGCCGCCTCGTTTTTCTGAGGCTGTTGGCCGCAAAGAATCTCGTTCCGGCCCAAGCCCGGCCCATTCCTTGCCGAAATCCACAGCAAAATAACGTCTGAAACTCTCGAAGTTCAGGGCTGTGGATGACAGGGAGACGATCGATGAAGCTGTTCGCTTCGGTTTGCGCAGGGACGGTCATGGCGGCGGGCATCGCCTCGCTGCCTGCGCGCGCTCAGGTCATTCAGGCTCAGATCATTCAGGTCGCCGACGTTCTCAGAAGCGACGACGGGCCCTATCGCGGCGCATATGTCGGCCCGCCCGAGCCGGTGCCGATGGAAGATGGCGACGGCGTCGTGCTCGCCCCGGAGGAAATTCCGAGAATCCTGCGCCAGCAAGGCTTTTCACAGCTCGGCCCGGTGTTCCGGCGTGGCTGGGTCTACACCGTCGCGGTGTTGAATGAGGACGGTGATGACGGCCGCCTGATCGTCGATGCGCGTAGCGGTGAGCCGATCCGCTTCATTCCGGCGATGCGCATGGATACGCGCCTGCGCGACGAACTCGACCGCATGTACGGGTCACCCGGCCCGCCGCCCGCACGGTTCGCGCGCGATCCTCGCGATTCTTATGGCGCCGCGCCGCCGCGTCGGGATTATCCGCCACGCATGGCGGATCACGACGCACCGCCGCCTGCGCCTCATCATGCGGCACCGCTCAAGCGCGCGGCAAAGGCGCTGGCAAAGACGGCTCCGAAATCCAATCCGGCCACCGTCGCAACCGCACCGGCCAAACCGCAGACGGCACCATCCACAGCGCATACGGCTCAATTGTCGGGCGCCTCATCCGCCGCGAAGGAGCCCGCCAAGGTCGAGGCAAAGCCTGAAGCGAGTCCTGCGACGGATGCGTCGAGCGTCGAACTGAAGCCGACCGGGCCGATGCCGCCGGTCCAGCCGATGGATTGAGAAAATAAAAAGGGCGACCGATGAACCGGACGCCCTTTTTAATTCAGGGCTTCCAGAAGCCCGCCTGTTGTTTCGTCGCGATGTTGAGACGATTCCAGACGTTGATGGTGGCGATCGTCAGAAGCAGAGAGACGATATCGGTCTCGTTGTAATGGCGGATCAGTTCGTCCCAGATTTTGTCGGGGACGGGATCATCCCTGTCGCTCAGCTGCGTCATGGCTTCGGTGAGCGCGAGCGCCGCGCGTTCGGCGGCCGTGAAGTAGGGCGTGTCACGCCATGCCGCGACGGCGAAGAGCCGCTCATCGGTTTCGCCAGCCTTCCTCGCGATCCGCCAGTGGCCGTCGATACAGACGCTGCATCCATTGATCTGGCTGGCGCGCAGGCACAGCAGTTCGTGGAATGTCGTGGGAATATTGCCTTTCTTCGCGGCTTCATTCAGCGCGCCGAGCGCCTTCATGGCGTCGGAATTAAGCAAAGCAGGATTGTTCATACGGGGTTGCATCGGAAACCTCCTTCTTGGATTTTTGATCGCCCGGTTCCGGCCACTGTCACATTCGGCCGGAGCGGTTCGTCAGAGGGGTGACGGAGCAGGCTGCGGAGATGTGACCGATGAGCGAAAATAATTTTCTGGCGGAGAGGTTCGAGGCCAACCGGGCGCATCTGCGTGCCGTTGCCTACCGGATGCTCGGTTCGCGCAGCGAGGCGGAGGATGCGGTGCAGGAAGCCTGGCTGCGGCTCGGCCGTACCGATGGCGGCGGCATCGACAATCTCGGCGGCTGGCTCACGACCGTGGTCGCGCGAATCTGTCTCGACATGCTGCGCACGCGCAAGTCGCGACGGGAGGAACAACTCGGCCCGCATGTGCCAGAGCCTGCCGCCGACAACGAAAACGGCGAAGAGGAAGTTGCCGATTCCGTCGGCGCGGCGCTGTTGATCGTGCTTGATACGCTGACGCCCGCCGAGCGGCTGGCCTTCGTGCTGCATGACATGTTCGCAGTGCCGTTCGAGGACATCGCTCCGATTGTCGGGCGTCAGCCTGCCGCCGCAAGACAATTGGCGAGTCGCGCCCGCCGCCGCGTGCAGGGTGCCTCCGCGAAATCCGATGGTGAAATGCCTGAGGCCGATCTCAGCCGCCAGCGCGTGATTGTCGATGCGTTTCTCGCGGCGTCCAAGAATGGCGACTTCGAAGCGCTGTTGTCCGTGCTCGATCCGGAGGTCGTGTTCAGGTCGGATGCGGTGGCGGTGAAAATGGGCGGCGCGGCCGAGCTGCGTGGCGCGGAGGCGGTGGCCAACACCTTCAAGGGACGCGCGCAGGCGGCGCAGCCCGCGGTGGTCGATGGCGCGATGGCGATTGCCGTGGTGTTCGGTGGACGGCTTCGGCTCATACTGGAGCTTCAGATCGTGGGCGATCGTATCGCAGCCATTCAGGCCGTTGCCGATCCAGACCGGCTGCAGGGTTTCGACGTGGCGATGCTCAACACATAAAAAACGCCCCGGCAAATGCCGGGGCGAAGTCTTGGGAGAAGTGGTTCGTCGTGATCAGGCGGCCTGTTTGCCGCCGGTCTCGACGGGTTTCGCCTCGACCGGTTTCGGCGCGGCGTTGACGGTCGTGATCGGAATCTGGCGCGGTTTGGCGGCTTCCGGGATCTCGCGAACGAGATCGACATGGAGCAGGCCGTTCTCGAGCGAAGCGTTCTTCACCTGCACGAAATCGGCAAGCTGGAAGGTGCGCTCGAAGGCGCGCGAGGCGATGCCGCGATAGAGCAGTTCGTTCTTGCTGTTCTCGTTCGCGACCTTCTCGCCCTTGATCGTCAGCGTGTTTTCCTTCGCGACGATGGAGATGTCATTCTGCGAGAAGCCGGAGACGGCGACCGTAATTCGGAAGTCGTTCTCGCCAGTCCGCTCGATGTTGTAGGGCGGATAGCCTGACGCGCCGTCGCCCGACGCCTGGTCGAGCAGCGAGAAAAGGCGGTCGAAACCGACGGTGGAACGATAGAACGGGGTGAGATCAAAGGTACGCATGGTTCAGTCCTCCAGTGAGCGACCGACGCGTCTGTCAGCAATGCATCTCATGCCGCGAGCAGCACGATGTCTTGCGGGCAAAACGCGCGGCTCTTTTTCCAAAGAGCAGACAACCCGCCGATCTGGCCGGGTTTTCGTTCTGCGTGCAGCCTTAACTGGCCTGCACGAAACTGATATGGAGATGCTCCCGGGACGTTCAAGAGGAGACGGTACCTTGCGAATGTCCATATTTTCCCGCCATTGCCTGTCTTCGGCCCCCTCATGACGCTGGTTTCGATTCCCGCCAATCCGGTTCCGGAAGACGTCGTGTCCGGCACGATCAAGGCCCGCGACGGCGTGGAGTTGCGCTTCGCGCGATGGGCGCCGCCCGCCGGGCGCAAGGGCACCGTCTGCGTGTTCACCGGGCGCGGCGAATGCATCGAGAAATATTTCGAGACGGTGCGAGATTTGCGCGCGCGCGGGTTTGCGGTCGCGATGATCGACTGGCGCGGGCAGGGCCATTCGGCGCGGCAGTTGAGCGATCCGCGCAAAGGCTATGTCCGCAACTTCAGGGATTACGAGGCGGATGTTGCAGCCTTCGTGCAGCAGGTGGTGATGCCGGATTGCCCGCCGCCTTACTTCGCGCTGGCGCATTCGATGGGCGGCGCGGTGCTGCTGCGCGTGCTGCATGGCGGCTCGCGCTGGTTTGATCGCATCGTGATGACGGCGCCGATGATCGACCTGCCGGGCCGCACGACCGGCTGGCCGATCCGCACGCTGATCCGCACCATGCGTTTCGCCGGCATGGGCGGAAACTACATTCCCGGCGGCAGCGACAAACTCGTCGGCACCGGGCCGTTCGCGGACAATCCGGTGACGAGCGACCCGGTGCGCTACGCGCGCAACGCCGGGATATTGGAAGAAGACCCGACGCTGGGCATCGCCGCGCCGACGGTCGGCTGGACCGATGCGGCGTTCCGCACCATCCTTGGTTTTCGCGCCACGACCTATCCCTCACGCATCCGCCAGCCGCTGCTGCTGCTTGCGGCGGGGCATGACACGGTGGTTTCGACGGCTGCGATCGAGGAGTTCGCCTATCATCTGCGGACGGGATCGCATCTCGTCATCGCAGGCTCGAGGCACGAAATCCTGCAGGAGCAGGACCGCTACCGCGCGCAGTTCTGGGCGGCGTTCGACGCTTTCGTTCCCGGCACGCCGCTGTTTTGACGCGCTGGCGTCTGCGCCTTCACAGCAGATGCAGCTTCATGATCTTGTCGACGGCGAGGTAGCCGCCCAACAGGATCATCGAAACCAGGAAGCAGCGCCGGAAGGTTTCGGCGGGCAGGCGCTGGCGCAGCAACTGGCCGAGATACATGCCGATCAGCGAGGTCACGAGGCCAAGCGTCGAGGGGATGGCCAGCTCCCATGTGAGAATGCCGCTATGCGTGAGATTGAACAGCATCGCCACGGTGGAGGTGGTGAAGAACACGCCGAGCGCCTGGATGAATTCGTCGCGCTCCATGCCAATGGCCTGGAGGTAGGGCATCGTCGGGATCGCCTGCATGCCGGTGGCGGCCGCGATCAGCCCTGACGTGTAGCCGCAAACGACTCCGATCCACGTCTCCTTTCCCTTCGGCAGATAGAATTGGGCGCGCATCAGCGCGATGATGGAATAGACCACGAGCAGGATGCCGAGCAGGATCGTGCCGTAAGGCGCATAGGGACCGGAGAGAAATCCCGTGCCCGACCAGACGCCGAGACAGGTGCATAGCAGCAGCGGCCATAGCCGCCTGAGAATGTCGGCCAGATAGGGCCCGTTGAAGGTCTGCCAGATGTTGGTGAGGATCGCCGGAACGATGACGAGGGCGATGGCGTGCGCGGTCGACATGCTGGTCGAGAGCAGGCCGATCACGATGGTCGGCAAAGCCATGCCGATCACGCCTTTGACGAATCCGGCAACCATGAAAACGAGAGCGATGGCGAAGAGAATCGGGTCGAACATGGCGCGCACATTGACCAAGTCGGCGCCCGTGCACAATGTGGAGGTTACGCAGAAAGCCTTCGGATTTTCCGAAGGCTGAGGAAAAGATGGGAGGTAACCCGTGCGGCCGTTCGATCTCGTCGACCTCAATTTGTTCGTCGCGGTGGCCGAGGCGGGCAACATCACCCGCGCCGCGAGCCGCGTGGGCCTCGCGCTTGCTTCCGCCAGCGCACGGATCAGGCATCTGGAGGAGGCGCTCGGCGTCGCGCTGCTGGAGCGGCAGCGGCTTGGCGTCAGGCTGACGCCGGCCGGCGAAAAGCTGCTCGATCATGCGCGGCTGGTGCTGCATCAGGTCGCCGAGATGCGCAGCGAAGCAGCCTCTTATACCGGCGGCGTGAAGGGGCACATCCACATCCTGTCCAACACGTCGGCGACCAGCGAACATCTGCCGTGTATGCTGGCGGCGTTTCTGGCCAAGCATCCCGCGATCAGCATCGATGTCGAGGAACGCAAGAGCCCGGACATCGCGCTCGCGCTGGTCTCGGGCGTCGGCGATATCGGCATCGCGGCCGAAAGCGTGATGGGCGAGGGGCTCGATCATTTCCGCTTCTGCGACGACCGGCTGGTGCTGATCTGCGCGCGCGCGGATGAACTGGCGCGACGACGACAAGTCGGCTTCTCCGAGATTGCGGATCGTCCCTTTGTCGGTCTCTCGGAAGTCTCGGCGTTGCAGGATCACCTTGCCGCTCATGCCGCGCGGCTCGGGCGCAGGCTCAATATGCGCGCGCGGATCAAAACATTTGATGCGGTCGGGCGGCTGGTGGAAGCGGGCGTCGGCGTTGCGGTCATTCCGGAGATCGCCGCGCGACGCTGCACCGAGAGGATGAAGCTCAAGGCGGTGCGGATCAGGGATCCGTGGGCCGAACGGCAATTGGCGGTCGCGACGCGGGCAGGGCACGCTCTGCCGAAGGCGGCGCGTCAGCTTGTCGATTATCTCAAGATGGTCGCGAAGGCGTAAAGGCTCACGCCTGCAGCATTTTCAGCACGCTATCGTGCAGTCGCTTGTCGCCGGAGGCGACGATGCGCCCGCCCTTCTCCGCGCTTTCGCCTTCCCATGTGGTCATGATGCCGCCCGCGCCATGCACGATCGGGATCAGCGCCGCGACGTCGTGCGGCTTCAGTTCGGTCTCGATGACGATGTCGAGATGGCCGGAGGCGAGCATGCAATAGGAGTAGCAATCGCCGCCGTAACGCGACAGTTGCACTTCCTGCTCAATCTTGCCGAACTGCGCGCGGTCGGCGTCGTTCATCAGGCGGGGGCTCGTGGTGAACAGCGTCGCTTCGGCGAGCGAAGCGCAGCGGCGGGTGGAAAGTCTGCGTTTTCCATTGCGGCCCTGATAGAGCGCCGCGCCGTTGTCGCCGGAAAATCGCTCGCCGATATAGGGCTGGTGCATCATGCCGTAGGCGGGCTGGCCGCGGTGGGTGAGCGCGATCAGCGTGCCCCAGATCGGCATGCCGGAAATGAACGATTTGGTGCCGTCGATCGGATCCAGCACCCAGACATATTCGGCATCAGGACGTTCGATCCCGAATTCCTCGCCGATGATGCCGTGCTGGGGAAAGCTGTCCTTGATCATCCGCCGCATCACCGCCTCGGCGCCGCGGTCGGCTTCGGTGACGGGATCGAGGTCGCGCCCGGTATTCTTATTGTCGATACCGAGCGAGGTGCGGAAGAACGGCAGGATGGTGTCGCCGGAGGCGGAAGCCAGACGTTCGATGAAGGCAGTGAAATCGATGACCGTCACGGAGAACCTTTTGTTGTTTGCTGCTGTGGGCCTGCGCGCCGCGTCGCTGCCTTGTGTTGCTGTCAACGTCTTGGAGTTCAACGCTCTAAAAAAGAGTGTAGCCCGGAGCCGATGCGGAGAAGCAAAAGAATCCGTGCCGTAGACAATTTCTGATCGAAGATTCTATTCAAGCACTGCAACATGAATGACTGTCATAAAACTGACTTTTAAATTCATAATTTGGTCTAAGGCTTAGCGGCCGGGCGGCGCGGTTAACATTATAACCGATTGAAATCACAGAGCCGTTATCTGGAACTCTCGTGCAGTTTTGCTGTTTTGATATGCGTATATCGCATGGCAAATAATGAAAATGGACTTGAATTCAGTTGCGTTGCAATGCATATTGATGCGGTGCAATAGCGCGATGCGCTGTTGCTGCCCTCCTTGGGCGTTTCCTCCCTAGACTTAGGCCACTCGCTTGCGGGTGGCCTTTTTTCTTGCCCGCATGTTTTCCGGCGATGTCCTTGGTGCCGGTCGCACCAATCCATGCGCCTCGCATAAGCGAGCCGGGAGAACGGGCCGAAAGGCCAGTCGCGTCGAAAGGGAGCCCGGAGTTACTCCGCCGCCGCCTCGAAGGGGCCGGAGGAATCAAAGCGCAGCGCCGTCAGTGCTTCTGCAAGAGCAGAGAAGTCGGCCGCGACTTTCCGGAATTGCGGGCCGCGTTCGCGCCGCCGCTCGTCCATGTAGATCGCGCGGTTGAGCTCGATCTGGATCGTGTGCAGGCTGCTTGCGGGATTGCCGTAATGCTCAGTGATGAAGCCGCCGGCATAAGGCTTATTGCGGCCGACGCTATAGCCGAGTGCAGCGAAGGTTTCTTCCACCGCGTCAGCGAGCATGCCTGCGCAGGATGTGCCGTAGCGATCGCCAAGCACGACATCGGGGCGGCGCTTGTCTTCGCGCGAGACGCCGATCGAAGGCATCGAGTGGCAATCGGCGACAATGGCGTAGCCGAACATCTGCTGCGCCTTGGTCGCGAGTCGCCGCAGCGCGCGGTGATAAGGCTTGTAGAGCAGGTCGATCCGCGCCAGCGCCTCGTCCACCGCAAGGCGTTCACGGTAGATTTCCTGCCCGTCGCCGACGACGCGCGGAATGGTGCCCAATCCGCCCGCGACCCGCATCGAGCGGGTGTTTGCGAAGCTCGGCAGCCGGTCGTCGAACATCCGGGGATCGAGTTCATAGGGTTCGCGGTTGACGTCGACATAGCAGCGCGGGAAATGCACCCGCATGACCGGAAAGCCCTCGTCGGCGAGGTGGCCGACGATCTCGTCCATGAAGGAATCCTCCGACCGGCGCAGCGCATCATGGTCGATGCGCGTCGCGGCGAGGAATTCAGCCGGGTAGACCGAGCCCGAATGGGGCGAGTTGAAGATGATCGGGGCGCGCCACGTCTCCGGTTCGTGAATTTCGAACGGAGGGGAAATTGCGTCGTCAAACTCGTCGATCATTGGACTCCCTCAGGCAGCCATGCACCGGCGCGGTGGCCGGGCGTGACGCCCTTCTCTATAGTATCGCGATTGTCCATAAAGGCTTCCATTCGGGCAAGAGCGAGGGCACCTTCACCCGAAATTTACCCTCTGTCGGTCAGATGGGGGAACCAACCGAAAATCCAACCCGGATGCCTGCCTGCCATGAATATCCAGCATAAAATCCTCTTGGCCGAAGACGATAACGACATGCGCCGCTTTCTGGTGAAGGCCCTGGAGAACGCCGGGTTTCAGGTCTCGTCCTACGACAACGGGCTGTCAGCCTATCAGAGGTTGCGCGAAGAGCCCTTTGAAATGCTTCTAACCGATATCGTGATGCCGGAAATGGACGGCATCGAGCTCGCCCGCCGGGCGTCGGAGCTCGACCCTGACATCAAGATCATGTTCATCACCGGCTTCGCCGCGGTGGCGCTGAATTCCGATTCGGAGGCCCCGAAGAACGCCAAGGTATTGGCCAAGCCCGTGCATCTGCGCGAATTGGTGAGCGAAGTGAACAAGATGCTGGCGGCCTGAGGCTGCTGGACCAGAAGATCTTGGGCGTGGGCAAGGCTGTGAACGTGCCTTGCCACCGCCTGCGTCAGCCGATATAGGATCGGCTTCCCGAACAGATGGACCGGTTGGACCGGGCGCGTAGCTCAGCGGGAGAGCACTTCCTTGACATGGAAGGGGTCACAGGTTCGATCCCTGTCGCGCCCACCACCCCGTAAGCGAATGAGTTTGCTGCGGATTTCCTCGGGCTCTCGGTTCTCTGACGATCTTCAACATCTCTGCTGGTCCCAAATTGGTCCCACTCAGCAGGAGATGTTTATGGCTTCAATCCGCAAGCACCGCGGCAAATGGCAGGTGCGTGTCCGCCGCGATGGCGTGGCTGTCTCCAAGAGCTTTCTCGTCAAGAAGGACGCGGAGTTATGGGCAAGAGACACGGAACTGAAGGCCGACAGGGCTGAACTGCCTCCAAATATCAAGCAGCTTGCTAGGATCACTCTGGCCGAACTGGTGATCCGATATCGCGACGAGGTTACTCCGAGCAAGAAAACCGCAGCGTCGGAGATCGTCGTGCTCAATGCCTTCCTGCGTCACGACATTTGTAAAAAGCGGCTGTCGGATCTGACCGTGGGTGATTTCAGCCGCTATCGCGATGAGCGCTTGAAAGAGGTCAAGGTCAATACGCTGCGTCGGCAGCTCAATCCGATCCAGAACATGTTCAAGATTGCTTACAAGGAGTGGGCTTTGCCCATACCGGTCAATCCCGTGCAAGCCATGGGGTTGAAAAACGAGGACGATGCGCGAGAGCGGCGCATAGAAGACGAGGAATGGGAACGTTTGATTGCAGCAGTGGAGGCCGCTCGTAATCCGCTGATCGAGCCTATGATGAGACTGGGCAGGGAAACGGGAATGCGCCGGAGCGAGATGCTACGGATTATCGAGCGGCATGTGAGTCTCAAGCGTCGCGAGTTGTTTGTCCCGCCCGGCAAGAACAACAAGGCGCGGACCATCGTTCTGACCCAAGAAGCAGTAAACATTCTTTCCAGACTGATTGGCGAGTCTGACAAGGATGGGCGGCTATTCCCGATGACCATACAGGCTGCCAAATGCGCTTGGCGGAGGGTGAGGGCACGAGCTGGGTTGGATGGCCACAACCTTCGCTTCCACGACATTCGGCATGAAGCTATCAGTCGGTTCTTTGAGATTGGTCTATCAATGCCAGAGGTGGCGAGCCAGAGTGGCCACAAGGATGCGAGGATGCTTCTACGATATGGCCATGCGATGCGATCGAGAATTCTGAGCAAGCTGGATCAGCATTGAACTGCTGTGGGCCATGGACTGATGTGGGGCGAAGGGCCGCACTGCGAACGAACCGCCCCCGGTTTCCTCGTCCGCGGCGCACATCGAAGGTGCGGCCCGTGTCCCGCAAGGCTTGCTGAACGATAGGGTAGGACAGATACCGACTCATGTTCTTCTGGAGCGAGACACCGGTGAGCTCTTGGATTTCCAGAGTGGTTATCTCTGATGCTTCTGTGGTGTAGAGGAAAGAGACAAGTCCTTTCACGCCTTGCTGCTTGGTCTGCTCCGGTGTTCGCTGGATTGTCAGCTGGGCGCCGGGGAACATGATGTCTTTATACTGGATGAGTCTTTCAAACTCGCCCGTGACATAGAGTCTTTGCTCCCCGCATTTTCCCTGCCCGTCGATATTCCGGG
The DNA here is from genome assembly GCF_000314735.2 of Afipia felis ATCC 53690. Taxonomy (NCBI): domain Bacteria; kingdom Pseudomonadati; phylum Pseudomonadota; class Alphaproteobacteria; order Hyphomicrobiales; family Nitrobacteraceae; genus Afipia; species Afipia felis. The sequence continues at coordinate 3,598,848 of NZ_KB375270.1, forward strand.
CATTACCTCTCATCGCAATCTGTTTCATCCAGCGCAGCAGATGGCCTTCTCGTATTCCCGCCAGCTCTTTACCTTTGGGGTTTGGACTTTGGAACGGAGCCAATGCAGACGACGTGGCTCGTTGCGCTCGCAATCCCAAACTGGTGCCGACCATGGCTCGCTTGGGAACGTGAAACTCACCGAACAGGAAGACCGCGCCAGCGTCCTTCCATCGGTTGGAGCCTATCCCTGATCCCCAATGGATGAAACAAACCATTCGTCCCTCGAGATCAAACGGGTGATTGAAGTCTCGATGACCGTTCGGCAGGTATTCATGATCCAGCAATCCTTTGTGAACCACGGCTAATACCTTCTCACCGGGTTTGCTGTTCTGCTTAATCGTTTCGATGATCCACTCGGCATATGGCTTGGCCTGTTTCGCTGTCTTGATGATCTGGTTGACTGTGGATCCTTTGCCACCGCAGCAGTACCGCGCGCTCGTCCGCCAGCAGGACCGTGAGTGGCATGAAGCGCGGCTCGGGGCCGATGGCTTCGGCGAAGGGTCGTCGTTTTGGCAGCACCGGGGATTGCCCGGTTCGAAACAATCCAGTGCCCCGGATTGAGCGCAGCGAAATCCCGAACCCACCCCATACACGAACGCAAACCCGGATTTCGTCCCCGCGGTCTGCGGTCTTCCTGCGACTTGGCTTTCCCCACTAGGGCGTGAACCATAAATCTGCCGGGCGGACGGCTTGTCAGAGTCCGCTATGTCTCGACGAGGTGCCTGCGCCATGCGCACAAAATGGACCGCTGATTGCGCTATGGTACCAGCTTTCTCTGAGGCGGTTCATCGGACTTGGCTGCATTGGAAAAACGAGCGGGAAGATCAGCGGAGCTCAAGCTGGCGTGAGGCGGTGGGCTCAAAGCGGCGAACGCAATCAGTTCGACCAGGATCGAGCCATAAAACGCAATCGAGCTAAGTCTCCATCCTCTACCAATTCGTCGTTCGTCTCTGGCCGAACGAAGGACGCACAAAATTGCCTGCACAATTGCGGTCAATGCGAACCTCTCGTTCAGTTCGAGCCATCACCGGTCAGAGGTGACCAGGACAAGTCATTTCCAAGCGCATCCGTCGGAACGATCGTCATGGTTGCGACTGCTGGAGCGGCAGCAGGCCGGGGTGAATCGACAAAAGCCTTCGCCGCTACGGCTGCGCCCATTGATCCGGATTGCGGCGTGTGGAAGGTCGCACCGATCAGCGCCACGGCTAACACGCCACCGATGATGAGCACGCCCGGAAGCCACTCAGTCGGTCCCCGACGGTGCTGTTCTGTATAAACTGCGAGCTTGGTCATGATCGCCTCCTGTGATGCCTCGACAGGAGTAAGCGCTTGCGCTTGCGGGGGCATCATCTGAACCGATGATGCCGTACCGACCGTGCAGTGATGGCGTGATATTGTTCCCGTCAGGCGAAGCGGAGCCAACTCGAATCGCAATGCAGGTCCGTCGCCCATACGGCACGACGCGTGGTGCAGATTGAGATGTGCCTCAGGCCCGCAGCGGCCTCCCGCATCGCGCACTCGATTCCGACGCCGATCCTTGCGCCAGAACTCTGATCGAGCGTTTCCACATTGATCCGCACCATCTGCCGATCATTCCCACTCCGAACGGCAAGCTGCTGCACAATCCGAGCGAAAACGAACTTGCCCGCTGTGTCGGCCTTGTGCGGCCGGTGGACGCCAGCAAGGTCTATGACGTCGCCATTGTCGGCGCCGGGCCAGCATATTGAGCTTTTGAACTAAGCGCTTCATTGCTGGCGCTGGAACGTCGCAATCATTGGTTATGAGTCCGGCACCACCTTCAGTCTCGCATTCAAACGCATGTTCGACAGCAGTCCGGGCCGCTACAGATGCAGTGCCTCGACAACGCTGCATGGCGAGGGTTCCAGTGTTCAATGTGGAAGGTCATCAAAAAACAGATAAACGGCGGCAATCTTACCGTCCCGGGCAATGATGAAATCGGTGCCTGCATCGGCCGGCGGCTTTCCACGAAGGCGAACCTCCGGGCCCGGCCGGGCGATGGATGATCGAGCGCTTGAAGGGGTCCTCGGCAGGTATCGCGGCGAGGGAAGCTTTATAGACGCGATGAGTGGAACGATCTTTGCTTAGAGTAAATACATTCAATTGGTTTATTCATCCAGGCTAGGCGACAAGCCTGACAAGGTTTGCTGCGGGAGGTTCGCTCTCCAAAATTACCAGCGCAACCACAACCGTCCGCTAATCATACCCAAAAGCCCTGCGCCCAGAACGCCAAGCGTGTACCAGAGCACGATGAAGAGAACGCCGGGCTCCGGACAATGAAATGAGTAGATGAATACGGCGGTCGCGCCCGAGGTAAGGCCTGCAGCAAGTCCGGCAAGCGATGGGTTAGCGGGTGCCAGCTTGCGCATCGTTGCGAGAAGCGAGGCCAGTAGCGGCAGAGAAATAAGGACGATCAGCCACGGGCATACTAAGGCTGTCGTGCCCCAGGCCAACATCTCTCGTTGATCAGGAGTGGTAATGCTCCATTGAAGTGCTGCGATGCCAGCAAGGCCCAAGACAGGAAGGGCTATTGCAGGCCATGGCAATTGGGCCTGCAATGGACGCGATAAGGCCGGGAGGGCACGGACCAGAATGGCGATCAACGAGACCGCGTATCCAAGCTTGCACCAGAATGCCAATGTCGTCGTCGCCAGCGCCAGGTCGTGACGGGGACCGAGCAATAATAAAGTGATAGCTGCCGCGACGGTAATGCCAACCCCGGCATGGCGCAGAAACAGCGCGTGCATCGCCTGCGGCGCAATTGGCTTCAGATCGGCAGTCAGCCTGTCGATCAGGTTATCTGTCATCTTCCTTGCCTCCAAACCGATGGGCGAGTGACGCCAGTCCGCGGTGGATAGCCACTTTGACGGCGCTCCCGCTCAAGCCGCTTGCGCGCGCGGCATGGTCGACCGACTGGCCTTCTATCTTGACCTTGCGGATCAGCTTGGCCGTTCGTCCGGAAACGCCGTCGAGCATGCGATCGACGTCTACGCGCGCCTCCGCCGCGTCCGTTTCGCAGGCCGCGGGAAGATCATCATCGAGAGGGCTGGTGGCGCGACGGCGCTGGCGGCGCAGGTGATCGATCAGTTTATGATGCGCTATGCCATTTACCCACGGCAGCAATTCCAGATCTCGATCATAAGTTATCCGCCGCAGGTGAACGGCCAGGAGCGTTTCCTGCACAAGATCCTCAACTTCAGAGAGCGCGCTGCCATAGATGCGCCGCGCGAAGTAAGATTTCAGAAATCGTGACAGTTTGTTGAGAAGCGCCCTGTAAGGCGCTTCCTCGCCCTCCAGTGCCAGCAGCATCAAGGCTTTTAACCTTTCTTCGTTTGAAGGGGGCAGCGTGTGTTGTCTCTCATTCATCGGAGTCTTCGCCGGGAGAATGGATAAGGTTACATGCACACCGGGACGATCACATGGGCGTGATCGATGTAACCATTTTTCTGCTTCAGCCGAATTCTCTCAGGTTAGCGCAGCAAGCGCCAGAACAAACAGGAGTATCGCAATGACCATCAGCAAAAACGTCGTTTTCCTGCCGGCCCTCGCCCTACTGGCCGGCATTGTCCTGACACCGGCGGCGTTCGCACAGGAGACGACGAAGCATGACACCATGAAGCCCGATACGATGAAGTCGGACGCCATGAAAGGCGATGCGATGAAGAACGACGCCATGAAGGGCGGCGCCGTGAAGGGTGACGCTATGAAGGGTGATGCGATGAAGCATGACACCATGAAATCCAACGGAACGAAGGCCGCTCATTAAGCTAACAGCCCGCCGGTTTTCAAACTGGCGGGTCGTCTTCCTTTCATAGGGAGGGAACGATCATGGGGCGGCTGATCTATCGTCAATCGTTCTGGACGCGGCTGACCCATTGGCTGTGGGCATTCGCATTATTCTTCATGCTTCTGTCGGGCCTGCAGATATTCAATGCCCGGCCACAACTCTATGTTGGCAAGGAATCCGGTTTTGGCTACGACAACACCATCCTCCAGATTGGGGCTGAAGACACCAAGAGCGGCCCGCGTGGCTTCACGAGAATCTTCGGCCACACCTTCGACACGACGGGCGTGCTCGGCTGGTCGGGACCGGCCGGTCGGGAAAGCGCCCGCGCATTTCCGTCGTGGGCGACGATCCCGTCGTATTATGATCTCGGCACGGCGCGGGTGATCCACTTTTTCTTCGCCTGGGTGTTGAGCGCAACGCTGCTGACATGGCTCCTGGCCGGTTTCATCAACGGCCATATTCGCCGCGATCTTATCCCTCGTGGCACTGATATCCGCAATCTGCCCCGCGATGTGGCCGCCCATTTGCGTCTGAAATTCCACCACGCGCGCGAGTACAATACGCTGCAAAAGCTTGCTTATGCCGGCGTTCTTTTTCTTGCCCTGCCGCTCATGATCCTCACCGGTCTTGCCATGTCGCCGTCGATGGATTCGATCTTGCCATGGCTCAACGAGGTGCTTGGCGGGCGGCAGACGGCGCGCACCATCCATTTCTCCGTGATGGTGCTTCTGGTGTTGTTCTTCATTGTTCATATGCTGATGATTCTGGCGGCGGGGCCAATCAATGAGCTGCGCTCGATCATCACCGGCTGGTATCGTGCCGACCAACCCAGCGGCGATGGGGAAAGGAGCACCTGACATGGCAAAAGTCCTCATCAACCGCCGCAAATTCCTTACCGCAGCCAGCATCGGCGCTTCCGGTTTTCTGCTTGGTGGCTGCGATGCCTTCGACGACCATCTTGGCGTCGGCAACGGATTGCGTTCGTTCCTCGAAGGAGCGAACAGCCTCACGCATCGCGCCCAGCGCCTGCTGACGCGCGACGCCTTGGCGCCGGAATTTTCCGAAAGCGACATCCGGCAACCAATGCGGCCGAACGGCGTCACCGCGCCGGACGACGATACGTACAAGTCTCTGCTGTCTAATGCCTTCGCCGATTGGCGATTGGAAGTGACGGGACTGGTGGAGAAGCCGTTATCGCTGAGCCTCCGTCAGCTTCAGGCCATGCCCGCTCGCACTCAGATCACTCGCCACGATTGTGTGGAAGGCTGGAGTTGTATTGCCAAATGGACCGGTACGCCACTGGTGTTGGTGCTCGATCAGGCAAAGGTGAAGCCTGAGGCCCGTTATGTCGTGTTTCATTGTCTCGACACGATGGACCGTGACCAATCAGGAGACATCAAATATTACGGCTCCATCGATCTGATCGATGCTCGTCATCCTCAAACCATCCTGGCTTATGGGCTGAACGGCAAACCGCTGCCGGTCGAGAACGGTGCGCCGCTGCGTGCGCGCGTTGAACGTCAACTTGGCTACAAGATGCCGAAGTACCTCGCGAGGATCGAACTGGTATCTTCTTTCGCGATGATCGGGGGTGGCCGTGGCGGCTATGGGGAAGACAGTGGCTACGACTGGTATGGCGGTATCTGAAGAAGCGCAGATTTTGGCGGAGTCTTTCACCAGAGGCATCGGAATCACAAGAAAACAATTACTTCAGCTTGATCCCGGGCGATGTCAGACTTGTTGCCCCTTAAATTGTAACACCCGGTGAGTCCATATGGTGATGCCGAGGTCGACCACATGGACTTCTCGCGCTTCGCCGTGCCTGATTGCCGATCATATGGCGGCATCTTGAAGCCGGACGTCGTGTTTTTCGGCGAAAGCGTCCCTCGAGACCATGTGACGCGGGTTATTGAAAGCCTGAAGCAGGCTGATGCTATGCTGGTCGTGGGATCGTCTTTGATGGTCTATTCAGGCTTTCGGTTTGCCAGGCGGCCGCTCAACTCAGCATTCCGATCGCTGCCGTCAATCTCGGCCGAACACGCGCTGACGACCTGCTAACGATGAAGGTCGAGGACCGCTGCGAGGTGGCGCTTTCGTTTCTTTTGTAACCGATTTCGATGAAGCTCAACCTAAGGGCGGGGCATCTCAATCACACCTGCGATCGACAACGCCTGACCTAGCAGCGTAGCGTCGGTCGCCGGCCGGCTGCAGAGCATGACGCCGAGTGGCAATCCGGATGGCGCCAGCCCTACAGGTACGGTGGCGATCGGCCCGCCAAGCGCGGTAAAGGGAATGATGTAGCGCGGATCGCCGGTTTTCATGCCTTCGGGCGCAATATCCGGAGCAGCCGGGGCGATCACGACGTCGATATCGGTACAGGCGTCCCAGAATGTGAGTTGCATCTGCAGAATGCGATGCAGCGCGTCGGCATAAGTGCCGTCCCTTATCGTCTTTCCGCGAATAATGGCGGCAAGCCAGGCTTCCGACACCTTGTCGGGATGCGTGGTCTCCAGCCCGCCGTAGATGTGGGACAACTCGTACTCGAGAACGGTCTGATGTAGTGATAGGGACGTCGCCAGATCGACGGCGGACTTGTGGGATGTCATCTGGTGTCCGGCCTCGCAGAGCTGCGTGCTGATCTTGCCGAGACTCTCACGTACCGCGGCATCCGCGTCCGTGAACAATGGGTCTTCTAGCATCGCAATGCGTAGCGGGTGGGGAGTGCGCGTATGCTTATAACGCTGCGGTTGAAGCGCGGTGCTCATAGTGGCGACATCGTTCATCCGATAGCCAAACCACCCGACAGTGTCGAAGCTCGGTGCAAGCTGGGTCAGGCCCGCAGTAGAAAGGTCTTGCGTGGTCGGCTTGAATGCTGCGATTCCGCAATAGGCGGCGGGGCGCACCACGGAGCCAGCCGTTTGAGTGCCGATACTGCAAACGGCCGTGCCGGACGCGACCGCGGCAGCTGAGCCTGCGCTAGATCCGCCAGGGGTATGAGAAGCGTGCCACGGATTGCGTGTCGGAGGCGGGCCTTCGAAATAGGCGTACTCGGTTGTATGCACCTTGCCCATTATAATGGCGCCTGCCGCACGCAGCATCGCCACGATATTCGCGTCCAGGGTGGCCGGCGCGCTGTTCTCGCGGCTTGCCGTCCCCGCCCGGGTTTGTTGCCCTTCGATATCGACGACGTCCTTAATCGCCACAGGAACGCCGTGCAGCGGGCCGCGATTGATGCCCTGCTGCATTTCGTCGCTACACGCGCGTGCCTGACACCGCGCAGCCTCTACGTCCAGCGACAGCCAGGCATGAATATGTGGCTCGACCGCCTCCGCGCGCTGCAGAATCGTTTCAAGAAAGCGCACCGGATCGGAAGCGCCCGATACAAAGCTGGATCGGATCGCGCTTATATCGCCTGGGTCATGGACGAACTGAGACACTCAATCTGTTCCTTCTTTACGACTGACGCGGGCCGGTTTGACGTCGTGAAGCTTATTGAGGAGCTTGATGAATTGAGCCTGCTCCTTCTCATTCAGGCGGCCATAGATGCTGCGTTCCACAACCAGCAGGCGAGGCATCATCTTCGTGTAAAAACGCTTCCCCTTCGCGGTTAAGGCAAGCACCTGAACACGCGCATCGGCCTGGTGCGATGTCCGCGAAATAAGCCCCATTTTCTGCAGCTTATGCACGGCCCGGCTGATCGTGTTCTTCGGTCGTCCTATCGCATGACTGATGTCAGTGGCGGTCCATCCCTCCCGTAGCTCGATACAGAACACCACCACCCATTCGTGCCATTGGAGCCCGTATTCCTTTTCGAGCATCGCCCCCAGCGTGGTGACGTAGCGGTTGGTGAGAACGTTCACGCGGATCGCAAACGGTGTCGGATTATCTATGAAGATCATCGGATGGGGCATGGGCTTGACCAAATTGATAACATGATATCGAATTAGTTCACAATGGAACTAATTAGGTGGAGCTACGAAAAATCAAACAAGTCCCATTCGGAACTAAATGGTTAGGGGCTGGCACAAGAATTGCTTCGTTAAGGGTGTAAACGCAAGGTCTATACGAGGGGAAATAACAACCATGATTGCTTTTAATAAGTGGATGGCCTGTTTGGGCCTCGCTGCCATGACGCTTGCCCCGCTCAGTGCTTCGGCGGGCCCGGATGGCCGTGTCGTGGTAGCGCAAGGCGTCTACCCGGTGAGTTTCGACCCTCATCGGGATGTCACCGTGCCGACCATCAACGCCAATGCCAACATCTATGACGCGCTTCTTGCGCGCGATTCCGATCTGAAGATTGTTCCCGCACTCGCCGAATCGCAGAACCGCATCAGCGATACGGTGCTCGAGCTGAAGCTTCGCAAGAATGTGAAATTCCACAATGGCGATGCGTTCAGTGCAAAAGACGTCAAGTTCTCTCTCGATCGCGTGCTCAACAAGGAAGAACGTTCGCCGCAGCGTGGCTGGATCAACACGGTGTCGTCCGTCGATATCGTTGACGATTACACCGTCCGGCTGACGACGTCGGTGCCGGATCCTGTTCTGCCCGCGCGCCTAACGCTGATCAACATTGTCTCGAAGACTTACTTCGACAAGGTCGGGCTTGAGGGCATTGCTGCTAATCCGGTGGGAACCGGTGCCTATAAGGTCGGTAAATGGGTGCGGGGTGATTTTCTTGACCTCGATGCGAACGAAAACTACTGGGCTGGCGCGCCACAGGTCAAGAAAGCGCAGTTCCGCGCCATTCCAGATGTTGCCGCACGTATTGCTGCTCTGCAGGCAAAGAATGTCGACATCATCACAAACTTGCCGCCGGATTATATCGCTGTGATCAAGAAGGCTTCGGGCCTACAGGTTGCGAGTGTTCCGAGCGCCCGCGTGCTGTTTTTTGGCCTTGTGAATACTGCTCCCGGTCCGCTGCAGGATCAGCGCGTCCGGCAGGCGATCAATCATGCCGTCAATGTCGACGAAATCGTCAAGAGCTTGTTGCTCGACAACGGAATCCGCGCTGGCGATGTCAATGGCCATATCTTGCGTCTGCTCGGCGTGGACTTCAAATCGAAGCTTTATGACTATAACCCGAAAAAGGCCAAGCAACTGCTCGCGGAAGCCGGCTTCCCGAATGGCTTTTCCATCGACATGGACACGCCGAACGGCCGTTACCTGATGGATCGTGACATTTCGCAAATCGTTGCGGCTCAACTCGGTGAGGTTGGCATCAAGGTCAATCTGAAGGTCCATGAGTGGGGCAACTACGCCCAGATGTTCACTACACATAAGGTGTCGCCAATATACATGTTGGGCTGGGCGCTCCCCAGCATGGACCCCGATCAGTGGGCGACGCCGCAGTTCGGCGCAGGCGAGCCAGTGTCGAACTTCGACGACAAGGAAATCCAGGCTCTTGTTGTCGAAGCGCGCCAGGAAATGGACGCTGACAAGCGCAACAAGCTCTACGAGAAGCTGAACAACATGGTGCATGACAAGGCCGCCTGGCTCTTCATGCATCAGCAGATCGACCTCTATGGTGTGAACGCCAAGCTGGACTGGAAGCCGCGCGCCGACGAAAGTTTGCGGCTTGCCGACGTCAAGCTTCGTTGATCCGGCTCTGACAGGGCCGTCCATTCCGGGCGGCCCTGCCTCTGGAGACCTACTTCGATGATCAGTTACCTGGCGAAGCGCCTCCTTCAGGCTCTGCTTGTTCTGCTTGGGGTGATGACACTCGTTTTTTTTCTGCTGCATCTGTCCGGCGACCCGACGCAATTGCTTTTGCCGATGGACGCAAGCGCAGAGGAGCGCGCTGCATTTCGTCTGCGTATGGGATTCAACGACCCGCTACCGTTGCAGTACATTCGCTTCGCGTTCGACGTCATTACCGGGAATCTCGGGTTTTCTTATCGGCATAGTGAGCCAGCCGTGCGTATGGTGCTCGATCATTTACCGGCAACCTTCCAGCTCACCGGCACGGCGTTGCTGATTGCCACGTTTCTGGCCGTCCCGATCGGGGTGATTGCCGCCGTCAAACGCGGCAGCGCCCTGGATTCGATCGCGATGGGCTTTGCTCTTTTGGGACAGGCGATGCCGGTTTACTGGCTTGGACTGATGCTGATCCTGTTGTTCTCCGTCCAGTTGCAATGGCTGCCTTCCGGCGGGCGTTCGGGTTGGGAAACGCTGATAATGCCAGCCGCAACGCTTGCGGTGTTCTCTATGGCAAGAATCGCGCGCATGACGCGTTCAGGCATGCTGGATGTTCTCAGTCAGGATTATATCCGCACCGCGCGCGCGGTAGGCATCCCGACTCAGACGATCATTTTTAAATTCGGCCTGCGGAATGCGGCGATTCCGCTCATTACGGTGATCGGTCTTGAATTCGGCGTGCTGCTCGGCGGTGCCGTCATCACCGAGACCATCTTCGCTTGGCCGGGCGTCGGCCGCCTTGCTGTCGATTCGATTTTCGCGCGTGATTATCCCGTAGTTCAGGCCGTAGTGCTCGTGCTTGCGTCGATCTTCGTGCTGATCAACATCACGATCGATGTTCTCTACACCTATATGGATCCGCGCATTCGCGAAGGCGGAGGTTTCAAATGAGCTCATCCGCCAGTTCGATGTCGGCATTGTCCGGGGTCTTTGCTTGGTGCAGGAAGTCGGCGCTGTGCCGTATTCTTCGGCGTAGCAGCGGAGCTATCGGCCTTTCGATTCTCTTCGTCATGATTGTGATGGCTGTGCTGGCACCGGTACTCGCACCTCATGATCCGAATGCGCAGAGCCTTTTGATGCGCATGAAGCCGCCGGTTTTTGCCGGCGGCACCTGGAATCACATTCTGGGCACCGACCATCTCGGCCGCGATCTGCTCAGCCGGGTGATGTATGGCGCGCGTGTTTCGCTCTTTATTGGCTTTTCGACATCTCTGATCGCCTGCGTGATCGGGACTGTAGTGGGAATCGCCTCGGGCTTTTATCCCGGAATGATCCGCTCCGCGCTGATGCGGATCGTCGATGTGTTTCTGGCGATTCCCTATATTCTGTTTGCTGTGGCCGTGGTTGGCGCACTTGGTGCGGGCATCACTAATTTGATCATGGTGCTTGCCTGCACGCGCTGGGTACAGTTTGCCCGTATTGTTTATGGCCAGACGCTGTCGGTGCGCGAGAAGGAGTATGTTGAAGCGGCGCGTGTGCGTGGTAACAGCCAGTTTCGCATTCTCGCCGTACACATCCTGCCGAACGTGTCTACGCCGGTCATTGTCGTGATGACCCTCGAATTCGCTTTCATGATCATTATGGAATCGGCGTTGACCTTCCTTGGCCTTGGTGTGTCGCCGAGCACGCCGACATGGGGTTGGATGCTCGCCGAAGGCAAGGACTACATGAGCATCGCCTGGTGGCTCTCCGTTGTGCCGGGCATTGCCATTGTCGCGACCGTGCTCGGCATCAATCTGTTCGGCGATGCTTTACGCGACACGCTCGACCCCCGTTTGAAGCTTTGAGGTCGGATCATGAGCAATCAAGATAATATTCTGCTTAATGTCGAAGATCTCAGTGTTGCGTTCCGCACCGATCATGGGTCGGCGAACGTGGTGCAGGGCGTGTCTTTCAAGATGCGCCGCGGCGAGATCATGGGACTGGTGGGCGAATCCGGGTCGGGAAAGAGCGTTACTGCTCTGGTCATCATGGGTCTCTTGCCGAAGGCCGTTGCGAAGGTCAGTAGCGGTCGTGTTTTGCTCGACGGGCAGGATCTGACCAAAATGTCGGATCGCGACATGCGCAAGCTGCGCGGCCCGCGGGTCGGAATGATCTTTCAGGAGCCACTCACGGCGCTCAATCCAGTTTTTACGGTCGGTTCGCAGATTATCGCCGGCATTCGTGCGCATGAGCCTGTGACTAAGCGGGAAGCCCATGCGCGTGCGGTTCAGCTGCTTCAGCGCGTCGGCATCCCTGAACCTGCTCAACGCATGGAAGCCTATCCTTTCCAGATGAGCGGCGGCATGCGCCAGCGAGCCATGATCGCAATGGCGATTGCCTGTTCACCTGACCTTCTGATCGCCGATGAACCTACCACCGCGCTGGATGTCACTATACAGGCGCAGATTCTTGATCTGTTGCGAGAAATCCGTGACGAGATGGGAATTTCGATCCTGTTCATTACGCACGACCTCGCGATCATTTCCGAGCTCTGCGATTCCGTCGCTGTGTTCTACGCGGGCGAGATGCAGGAGCGCGGATCGGTCCGGAAAGTCTTCGCAGCACCGCACCACCCCTACACCAGCGGCCTTCTCTCTTGCATTCCGGACGTCGCGCGGGGCGAGCGCCTGAAAGCCATTGAGGGCCACCCACCGGCGCGGCTAAGCGATGTGCCGGGCTGCCGGTTCGCGCCGCGATGCCCGAACGCAATCGATCTTTGCTCTCAGGTTCATCCGTCGATCGAGCGCCTGCCCGATGGCGCGGAGACGCGGTGCTTCCGGTGGAAGGAGATTCAGGCATGCAACTGAGCATCCGCCATCTGAAGAAGTCATTTATGCTGCCGCAGCGAAACGGTTGGGGCGTGGAGCGCAAATATGTGCACGCGGTCAACGACGTTTCGCTCTCGATCGGCAATGGTGAAAGCTTCGGCATTGTCGGCGAGTCCGGTTCGGGAAAATCGACTCTGGCGCGGCTCATTCTTGGACTCGAACAGCCGACGGACGGCAGCATCGAGCTCGATGGACGCGACGTCGCGAATCTCAGCGACAAGGAGCGCCGGAGCTACTGGAAACGAGTGCAAATTATCTTTCAGGACCCGTTCAGTTCGCTGAACCCGCGGATGCGGATCGGCGACATTCTGGCGGAGCCGATCCGCAATTACGATGTGGTGACCGGAGATCTCACCGGGCAGGTTGAGGATCTGCTCAATCTGGTCGGCCTGCCGTCGACCGCAACGAACCGCTATCCGCATGAGTTGAGTGGCGGGCAACGTCAGCGCGTGGCGATTGCCGCGGCGCTGGCCGTCAAGCCCGACATCCTTCTTGCGGACGAAGCCGTGTCGGCGCTCGACGTGTCTGTGCAGGCGCAGATCATCAATCTGCTCTCGGACCTGAAGAAACAATTTGGCCTGACTTACATCTTTATCACCCATGACCTCAATCTCAGCTCCTATTTCTGCGACCGCGTTGCGGTGCTGTATCTAGGGCAGATCATGGAGGTCTGCGCGTCAGATGTGCTGCTAGGGAGTCCGGCGCATCCGTATACGCAGGCCTTGATCTCGGCGGTTCCGGCGGTCGATCCGGCTAAGCGCAAGAACCGGACGAAACTGACGGGCGAGATACCAAGCCCCATCAATCCGCCGAAGGGCTGTCCTTTCCACCCGCGTTGTCCGCTCACGATTGCAAAGTGCAGCGAGGCGCGACCTCCCGTTGTCGATATCGGCGGGGGACATCTCGCCGCCTGCCACGTCGTCAGCGAACGCCTCGCGCAAGGCGCGATCTAAAGTACGAGATTATCATGAAGATCAAGAATGCACAGGTCTGGCTGGGCGGCAACGAACTCAAGCAGGTGGATATCTGTATCGAAGACGAGTACTTTGTCGATCTCGCGGAATTCGATCCCACGACCGAGGTGGTCGATGCGAAGGGGCTGACGATTCTTCCCGGCCTCATCAATGCTCATGTCCATTTTTGTCTCGACGGCAGCAACGACAGTGTTCCGCGTCTCGCCGCCGAGCCACATCTTACCACCGCCTATCGTGCGGCGGCGGCGGCCGAGGCAACGTTGCGCGCGGGAACGACAACGGTGCGTGACGTCGGCTGCTCCGGCCAGATCGGCATCTATCTGAAGAAGGCCATTGATGCAGGGTTTGTCCGCGGGCCGCGAATGCTCGCCTCGGGCCCATGCATCGTCATGACCGGAGGTCACAACCGTTTCATCGGTGTCGAAGTCGACGGTGTTGATGAAGCACGCAAGGTCGCGCGCCAAAATCTGAAAGCGGGTGCCGATTTGATCAAGGTCGTCTCCACCGGCGGTGTGATTACCTCCGGTGTAGAACCTGAACATGTCCAGCTCAGCGCCGAGGAAATGCAGGCGGCGGTCGATGAAGCGCATAATTGCGGCAAGCATGCTGCCTCTCACGCTCAAGGCGAACAAGGCATTGCCAATTCGCTGAAAGCCGGCGTCGACACCATCGAGCATGGAATTTATCTGACGCCCGCGCTGATCGAGACCATGCTGAAGCAGGGTTCGGCGCTGGTCCCGACCCTCACGCCGATGCGGCGCATCCTGCTCGGGTGCGGCCAGGAGCGGTTGCCCGATTACGCCGTCGAAAAAATGCGCCGGACATCGGAGCCGTGGCTCGACAGTTTCCGCGCGGCCATTGCGGCGGGCGTTCCCATTGTCGCCGGGACCGATGCCGGTACGCCTGGTAATCCGCACGGTTCTGTCGCGGTGGAAGTGAAATTCATGGTCGAGGCCGGAATGACAGAGGAACTGGCGCTCAAGAGCGCCACCAGCGTCGCGGCGAAGGCGATCGGCCTTGGCGACAAGGTAGGACAGATTCGTCCTGGCTTTCACGCCGACCTGATCTTCGTGCGTGGCAACCCGCTCGAGGATATCCGCGCGTTGGATAATCTCTGTGGCGTTATGAAAGACGGCGAGATGATCTGGTTCAATCCGGATGCGTCTGATGGATCGATCGCGAAGGGCTGGCTGGACGTCGAAGCTTTAGTAGTATCCATCTTGTAGATTAGCGGGCCAATTTATACGAAGCGACTTGAGCGCCTAGCCGGCGTCGATAGATCGATCGATGATTTGAAGGGCCTTAGGGAAGGAGTACTCACTCAAGATGATCTGAAAGGAATGCAGGCGAGCGTTGTGTTTGCTTCAGCCGAATAAGAGTTCGCTTTGGCCGGGTAGCCTTTGGATGTTTCTTAGTTGGAATGGGTGCATGCTTTCGCGTATCAGCACAAATAAGCAATCCGCGCTCAACGCGAAGCTGCCGCGCCTTTGTCTTTCGCGGCTGCAAGGTGATCTGGATCTGCCCCCTTTGAAGTGGTCCTCCCTGAAGTATATGTTTCGGATGGAGGATAAGATCGATGGTGTGGGAGAGAAATACAGCGGAAGAGATCGTTCCGAAGCTGCGACAGGTTGATGTGCTGATGACGCAAGGTCGACAGCATTCTCAACAAGAAATCCCTGTTTTCTCTTGTTGCTTCCCTGATCCGTAGAGCCGTAAATTTGCTTCAACACAATGAAATTGTTATCTTTTTCGGTAGTCGCTTGATCGGATTTGGGCTGTTCTGATAGAATTCCCTGTTAGTGCCCATATGGCTGTGAATTAGGGCTTAGAGACTGGTTCGAATAGGACTGTCGCGTCCACCATCTTTTTCAAGATGTTAGCCGGTTGGGGCCATTCGCCCGTCGGGGCGATTTCCACTCGGCCTCCACGCCGGAACGGCGCAAATATCCCATGCGGATAAGCTGTCATTATCCGGCACACGGCTTCCCCACGTTACTCCGAAGATAACGCTGATGGGCGCACAACCGTTGACATTGCCCGCTGCAATCATCCCGGACGAGCGCAATCTTCTTTGCAGTGCCCGTGCGGCTGTGCCCCGCATCTACGGATTTTATTTGTCGTCTGGCGAATTGTTTTTCGCGCGCTGCTGCGCCGAAAGATAAGCGATGGGCAGATGCCAGCCGTGTCTGATGGCCATATAGCGTAATCCCAGGCACAAAGTTCCGCCGACGATAGCAGAGGTGCCGTAAGGAAGGCCAAGCATGTGGCCGATGACAACAACCCCAGCGGCGGCGAGAGCCGCAACGGCATAAAGATCGGAGCGTAAAACCTGAGGGATTTCCATCAGAAGGAGATCACGTGTCATGCCGCCGCCGATACCTGTCAACATTCCGAGGAGTGCTGACATAACAGGGCTCAGTCCAAATGAGATCGCCTTTTGCGCTCCTGCGACAGCAAAGAAAGAGAGCCCGATCGCATCAAACAATAGCACTGGCGTACGAAGGCGGTCGACGCCGGAATAGAGGAAGAAGGTAATAAGCCCGGCCAGAACTGACACGAGCAAATATGGGCTAGCAGTCAAGGCGGCTGGCGGCACAGCGCCGATCAGCACATCGCGCGTGATGCCGCCGAAATTTCCCGCGACGAAAGACAGAACGAGAATGCCAAAAATATCCAAACGGCGATTGACCGCGGCGACTGCCCCACTGATCGCGAAAACGAACGTGCCTCCAAGATCAAGAATGTGAACGAAAGTCTCAATCGTGATCATCAACATCCTGTCGGGAAAGGCTTAACGAGACGAGCCAAAGGCAGGCGCTCCGGCAAACCAATGGATATGCAGCCTCGGTACAAGCTTACAAACAATGTAATCCCAAAGCATCCCTCGGCGTTAGTTCGGCCGAAGCCACGCCAGTGCGCCCACAACGAGCGCCTCAACTCCGGTCTCCAGGGTAGGGTGCAAGACTGGCGCGAATTTCGGGCTGTGATTGACCGGAAGCTCGTTCAGTTGGCCTGCGGCTTTGGCCTTGGCGTAGACTTGAGGATCGTTGCCGCCCACGAACCAGAAGACGGATGGCACCTGCCAGGCGGTGCCGAAGCAGCCGAAGTCCTCGCTGGCTGGGGCAGGTCCGGTATGTTTGACCCGTTCAGGTGAGAAATAGCCGCGAAACGCTTCAGCGATGCGATTGCTCGCGGCTTCGTCGTTGACGTTGAGCGGGTAACGGTCGAGCGGCGTGATTTCGGGCTTTCGTGGCGCACCCGATGCTTCAGCCTCGGCATTGACGATCCGTTCGATCGCCGCAAGCACATGCTTGCGCACACCGGCATCGAATGTTCTCACATTGAGCTTGATAATGGCTTCATCGGGAATGACGTTCTCTTTTGTGCCTGCTTGAAGCACGCCGACGGTAATTACTGCCGCGTCGGCTGCTGCAACTTCGCGGGAGACGACGGTCTGGAGTCGCAACACCACGGACGCCGCCATTACGACCGGATCGATGCTTGCTTGCGGCATGGAGCCATGGGCGCCGCGACCGAACAGGCGGATTTGCAGGCTGTCCGCTGCAGACGTGATCGGTCCAGCGCTTCCGGCGAGGGTCCCTGCGGGACCGACCATGACGTGCTGGCCGAGCACGACTTCAGGCATCGGGAAGCGCTGCAGCAGGCCGTCGTTGATCATGGCCTGGGCGCCTTGCGCAGTTTCTTCGCCGGGCTGGAAGAGGGCCATCAACGTGCCTTGCCAAGCATTCCGAGTCTGCGAGAGCAATGTGGCCGCGCCCACCAGCCAGGCGACGTGCATATCATGCCCGCACATATGCCCGACCGCGACGGTGTTTCCCTCGGCGTCTGTCGCGGAAACTCTGCTGGCATAGTCGAGGCCGGTGTTCTCGGCGATCGGTAATGCATCCATGTCGGCGCGCAGCATCACGGTTGGCCCCTCGCCATTCCGGAGCAAGCCGACCACGCCTGTTTTGCCGACACCAGTTGTCACTTCAAAGCCAGCTTTGCGCAGCCGGTCTGCGGCGATGCTCGCCGTTCGTATCTCCTGCATCGACAATTCGGGATGGGAGTGGACGTCTTTGTAGAGTGCCTCCAGATCGGGGAGCAGCTTGTTCAGATTCGACAGAACGATGGATGCGGTACCTTGAGCCATGATGATCTGCTCCCGCTTGCGTAACCAGATAGGGGAACTCGGCTCGTTACAAAAAGTTCTTTTGCCCGCTGGTGGCGTGAGTCTTGTGGCAGGCGGGATTGTCGTGCCCGCTTCTGCGGCCCGCGGGGCTGTTCAGTGCTGCACCATCGGTTGCGGGTGACATTGGACTGGTGCCCCAGAAAAGGGACCTGACTATGTGAGCGCGGAAGCCCAGGCGATGGTATTTGCCGGCGTTGGCCCTGCCCCACACGACGAGATTCTTTCGCCATATACGCCGCTGCTAAGAGCGCATCCGGGGAACGGACATCGCTCCAGGCCTCTCGTATTTCATATTCCGGATTGCTGCCGCAGATTTTACTGCAACCGCGAATGCGGGACGGCTTGACAATCAGAATAGCTACCAATTATCGTACTCATACGTATGACACGTATGAGAGATAATCATGACACCCAGCTCGTCGACTTGCGACGTGGGCTTGTTCATTGAGAACGTCCACAACGATCATGAAGTCTGGTACCCGATTTACCGGCTCCGCGAAGCGGGGATGAAAGTTACGGTCATCGGTCCGGAGCGAAAGGACTATGTTTCCAAGCTCGGCCAGGTTCTGCCTGCAGATATCGCCGCGAAAGATGCGGTTGCCACTCTTTACGATGCACTGATTATTCCGGGCGGATATGCGCCGGACATGATGCGTCTTTGTCCGGAGATGATCGCCCTTACGGCGAAGCACCACCAGCACGGCAAGCCAATTGCCGCCATCTGCCACGGCAGTTGGCTTCTGGCGTCCGCGAACATCATTCGGGGCAAGCGTGTGACGGGTGCGCCGTCTATCAAGGATGATCTCGTCAATGCCGGTGGCCAGTTCGAGGACGCCGAAGTCGTGGTTGATGGATCGATCATTACGTCCCGCAAACCGGCGGACTTGCCCGCTTTCTGTCGCGAAATTCTGCGGCTGCTTCAGCCGGGACTCTGAAAGCAGATACCTAACTAAAAAACGGCCGGTTACGGCCGTCATAAAATTTGAGGGGAGGGATAAATGAAAAAGCTACTAGCGTATATCTTTGCCTTGATCGCCACAGTCACCTCATTTCTTCCAAGTAGTCCTGCTCGAGCGGAAGTAAGTGAAGTGCGGCTCGCACAACAATTCGGAATCAACTATCTGCCGCTTACCATCATGCGGACCGAAAATCTGATCGAGAAACACGCAGCCGCGTTGGGTCTGGGTAAGATTAAGGTCACGTGGCTGAAGTTCGGTGGAAGCAACTCCATCAACGATGCCCTTCTCTCCGGCCAGCTCGATTTCGGCTCTGGCGGCGTTGCTCCGCTTTTGACGGTCTGGGACAAGACAAAAGGCATTTTCGATGTGCGCGGCGTCGCCGCACTTGGCTCAATGCCGTTCTACCTGAACTCTAGTAATCCCAACGTCAAAACCCTCGCTGACTTCACCAGTAAAGACAAGATCGCGTTGCCGGCGGTCGAAGTTTCGATTCAGGCGGTTGTTCTTCAAATGGCTGCCGCAAAGGCATTCGGCATGGCGAACTACAAAAAGCTCGATCGGCTCACTGTGGGGATGAAGCATCCTGATGCCATGGCGGCGCTGCTCTCCGGCACTGAAGTCACCGCGCACTTTGCTAATTCACCGTTTCAGTAACAGGAGCTGCAGAATCCGGCGGTTCATCGTGTCCTGAGTTCGTACGAAGTGCTCGGCGAACCCACGACTCTGAATTCCGTCTATACGACCAAAAAATTTCACGACAACAATCCCAAGACCTATCAGGCGGTCCTCAATGCGCTGAAAGAAGCCATGCAATTTATAAATGACGACAAGGCGCGCGCAGCCAAAATCTACGTCGAAAGTGAGAAAAGCAAACTGTCGGCAGAATTCGTTCAGAAGATTTTGGAAGATCCGGATTTTATCGTCACGAGCGAGCCGAAGGGGATCATGAAGTACGCGGAATTCATGCATGCCGCGAAGAAAATGAAGAACCTGCCAAAGAGTGCGAAGGATATCTACTTTCCCGAACTCTATCAGGGCAAGTGAACAGGTTCGGGTAAAATTAAGGCCACCCAAAAAACAGATCTGCGCAATCAGCGGACGTAAGGGAGGAGGGACCGATGACGACAGCGCCACTATTGGAAGTCAAGGGCGTCACGTTGCAGTACAAGACGCCGAGTTACCTTATCACTGCGACCTACCGGGTCGATTTCAGCGTTTTTCAGGGCGATCGTTTCATTTTGCTGGGGCCTTCGGGCTGCGGCAAGTCGACGTTGCTGAAGGCCGTCGGCGGCTACATGACGCCGACTGAAGGTGAGATGAAGCTCAAGAGCAATGTGATCCGTCATCCCGGCCCTGACCGAATGATGGTGTTTCAGGAGTTCGATCAGCTGCTGCCCTGGAAGAGCGTCAAGGAAAACGTGATGTTTCCCTTGCAGTGCACCAACAAGCTCGGCGTCCGCGAGGCCGAAGAAAAGGCCATGCACTATATCCGCAAGGTCAACCTGGAGAAGTTCGCGGAGAGCTACCCGCATATGCTCTCGGGCGGCATGAAGCAGCGCGTGGCAATCGCACGCGGCATGGCGATGGAGCCGGATATTCTCCTGATGGACGAGCCGTTCGCCGCACTCGACGCGCTGACGCGCCGCAAGATGCAGGACGAGCTGATGATGTTGTGGGACGAAACTCGTTTCACCGTTCTGTTTGTCACACACTCCATTCCCGAGGCGATCAAGATCGGCAACCGCATCCTGCTGCTGTCGCCGCATCCGGGGCAGGTGAAAGCCGAATTGAACGGCGGCGTGCAAGGCGAGGAAGCCGCCGAACTCGAAAAACGAATTCAGGCCATGCTGTTTGCCGACACCATCGAGGAGGCCGAAAATGTCTGATGCATCGCTCGCCATGAAGGCCTTCACAACCCCGGTCCGCCCGGAGTTCGTGTGCGACGCAAGAACCACCGATCGGGCGCCCGAAGTGCTGGAAAAGCCTCTTTCGCTGGCCGTTCGACTCTACAATCAAACTTGGCTGCGCAAGGTCATCATCCTCGTCATTCTCGCTCTCGTTTGGGAAGCCTATGGCCGTTATCTGAACAACAGCCTGCTGTTCCCGACCTTCGGCGAAACGATGAGCGCGTTTTTCACCAATATCGGGAACGGCGTTCTGCCGTCACGTGCGTGGGCTTCCATTGAAGTGCTGTTGATGGGGTACGCGGTCGGTGTGGTGCTGGCGGCGCTGCTGACGGCATTGGCGATCACGACGCGGATCGGCACCGACTTCCTCGAGACACTGACCTCGATGTTCAACCCGCTGCCGGCGATCGCGCTGCTGCCGCTGGCGTTGATCTGGTTCGGGCTCGGCAACGGCTCGCTGGTGTTTGTGCTGGTGCACTCGGTGACCTGGGCCATCGCGCTGAACACGCACTCCGGCTTTTTGTCGGTCAGCCGCACGCTGAAGATGGTCGGGCGCAATTACGGGCTCGGCGGCTTCCGCTACATCGGCAAGATCCTGATCCCTGCAGCGTTTCCAAGTATTCTCACCGGTCTCAAGATCGGCTGGGCGTTCGCCTGGCGTACGCTGATCGCGGCCGAACTGGTGTTCGGCGTCTCGTCGGGCTCGGGCGGTCTCGGGTGGTTCATCTTTGAGAACAAGAACAGTCTCGACATCCCGACGGTGTTCGCCGGTCTGTTGACCGTCATCATCATCGGTCTTGTGGTCGAGAACATCCTCTTTCGTGCCATCGAGGCCAACACGGTCGACCGCTGGGGTATGCAATCTTAGGTGGCGGCGTCTGAAGCGAGGTGAGGCCGAGTTCGTCGCAAGCTCTGTCGCGGCGGTGGTGGAACTCTCACAGCGTTGAGTTTGATGCGTGTAGCTGAAAACGCATCGCTGCCTTTCCCCTCGCGGATAGCTGAAGATTGACAATTATCGCTCTCCTCCTACATAATCTACTCATACGTATGAGTAGTATGAGCAGATCGAAACTTGACGAAGAATGAGAAAGGTTGAGGCACATGAACTGTCCCGTTGCTCACGTCACCGGAGATCTGATGTCGCCCGAGGCGATTGCGGATCCTGAGTCCTATTTCGGCCGGTTGCGGGACGAAGACCCGGTTCACTGGAACGAACAGCGGAAAATGTGGATTGTGACGCGCTATGACGATGTGGTCTGGGCGTGCAGGCAGCCACAGCTGTTTTCGTCGGACAAGCTTGGATTCAACGTCAAGGAACTGCCGGAAAAGGACAGGGCGCGGTACGAACAGAAGTTCTCGCCCATCTATAAGGCTTATGCGAACTGGCTAAGCGCGGTGGACAACCCGCTGCACGACCATATTCGCCTGATCGTCAATCAGGTCTGGACTCCGGCGCAGGTCGAAAAGCGCCGCGCGAGCATCCGCCAGCTGGTTCACGGCCTTCTCGACGAGATTGAGAGTAAGGATGACATCGACTTCATCAGGGATTTCACCCTGCCGCTTCCTATCAAGGTGATTCTTGATTTCCTGGGTTTTCCCCACCAGGACTGGAAGGAGATCAAAAAACACTCGGATAGCTGGCTCTTTTATCATTTCGGCGGCGGTACGGATGAAGCGCGTTGGCAATCAGGTATGGACGGCATTGAAGGCCTGACTCGTTATGCCGAGCCCCGGGTAAAGGAACGGCGAGCCAACCCGACGGACGACTACATCTCGGGGTTGATAAAAGCCGAGTGGAAGGGCGATCGCCTGACCGACGAGGAGATCATCGTCCACTGTGCAAACCTGCTGTTCTCCGGTCATGAGACGACAACGAACCTGCTGGCGAATGGTCTGCATCTGCTGCTGTCGAACCGCGATCAGTGGGATCGCCTCTGCGCAAACCAGTCACTGATCCCGACTGCAGTCGAGGAAATCATCAGGATGGAGGGCGCGATCAAGAGTATGCTTCGCTACGCCCTTGAGGACGTGGAACTGAAGGGCAAGAAGATTCATAAAGGGGACTTGGTCCTGCTTGTGAACGCGGCGGCCAATAGAGACGCCGCCAAATACGCAAACCCTCAACAGATGGATGTCGGTCGTCGCCCGAACGCTCATCTCGGCTTCGGTCAAGGCATTCACATTTGCCTGGGTGCCCCCCTTGTGCGGGTTGAAGCCCACGAAGCCTATTCGGCGCTCACTCAGCGCTTTCCTCAGATGAAACTGGCCGCGGATACGTTTGAGTACCACGCCATTTTGCGAGGACGGGCGCTGAAAAAACTTCCGGTGAAACTGAAATGAAGAACGGTTGTCGTGTTCGCATATCGATCGACTATGACAAGTGTGTGGGCTCCCGCATCTGCACGGCTGTCGCACCGAACGTCTTCACTCTGAACGAGGACTCGCAGGCAGCGGTGATAGATGCTGAAGGCGACACGCTGGAAACAATAAAAATGGCGGCGGAGGCCTGTCCGGTCAGTGCAATCACGATCGGGGAAAAGGCTGAGTAACCGGCAAGGATATCGGGCCTCGTGGTGAAAAGCTGTACTGGTGAGGAGAGTGAAATGGTTGGCTCTGCCGCAAGGAAATTGGTGGATGATATGGTCGATGCAATTCCGAAAACGCTCCAGGTGAGCGTGCGATCAATCACGCCGTATGGTGAAAACATCAGATGCTTCGAGGTGGCCGATCCGAATGGCCGGCCGCTTCCCGCATGGGGGGCCGGAAGCCACATCGATCTTCATTTGCCCGGTGAAGGCGGCGGTATCCGGCAATACTCTCTTTGCGGTGATCCGGCCGACCGCATGAGCTATAGATTTGCCGTACAAAGGGAAGAAGCCGGACGCGGCGGCTCGAAAAGAGTTTTTGAAGAGATACGTCTCGGCAGCGTGCTGACGATCGGCGCGCCGCGTAACAATTTTGCCATCGTCAATGGAGTGCAACGGCATCTGCTGCTGGCAGGCGGCATCGGCATCACGCCGATGATGTCGATGATCCATGATCTTGAACGCGAGAAATGTGATTATGCGCTTCACTATTGCACGCGCTCGCCGGAGAGAACGGCGTTCCTCGATCGGTTGGCTCCGCTTCAGTCCGACGGCAAGGTCTTTGTGCATTGGGATTATGGCGACCCATCCAATGGTCTCGATCTAAAAGCCTTGCTGAAGGATTATGCCGAAGGGACTCATTTATACTATTGCGGGCCTCCCGGATTTATGGGGGCAGTCGCGTCGGCTTCCGCGCATTGGCCGAAAGGCACGGTCCATCGCGAATTCTTCACGCCTTCGGCGAACGATCCGGCTATTGCCGCGGCCCATCCGCCCAAAGAAGACGAAGTTGCCGAAGGCATGGGCAAACCTTTTCAGGTCAAGATTGCCAGCACTGGCCAAGTCTACGACATACCGAGCGACCGAACCGTGCTTGATGTTCTGAGAGAGAATGGCTTTGTAATCGAGACGGCCTGCGAACTCGGTGTTTGCGGTACATGCCGGACCCGAGTTCTCGAGGGTGAGGTCGACCACAAGGATTTTGTTTTGGAGGAGCGCGAACAGGAGCACGAAATGACGGTTTGCTGCTCGCGCGCCAAATCATCCCTGCTGGTGCTGGATTTATAGAGTCTCCGAAGGTCGTCTGGGCAATTGATGGTGGCAATCGTCGATTTATAGGGCCTTTCACGTGTCATTCGGCCTGGATTCGGCTAAAAAGGCAGGGATTCCCATGCCGTTGGTGAGCCGAGATTCGGACGTTCATATGCAAAAGGCGATAGTCAGCGCCCCCCTTTCCGGGGTGGAGCCGCTCTACAAGCAGGTCAAAAACAAGATCATCCAGAACCTCACTTCCGACGAATGGAAGCCGGGATCGGTCATCCCCAGCGAAACCAGGCTGGCTGAAACTTACGGAGTTGGAGTTTCAACGATCCGTATGGCGATCGGTGAACTCGTAGCAGCGCGGATTCTCATCCGGCGGCAGGGGAAGGGGACTTTCGTATCCTCGCGCGCGGACCAGCACAGCGTCTATCAGTTCTTTCACGTTGTAAAAGACGGCGCGGACCGGGAAGCCCCCGTCAGTGAACTGCTCTCGTTCAAGCGCGGTCAGGCTGACGACAAGGTTGCGGATATTCTCAACCTGCCGCGCTCGTCGAAAGACAGTGAAGTTTTCAAGCTTCGCAACTTGTTGCGTATCTCCGGCAGCCCGGTCGCTCTGTACGATATCGTGATTCCATGCGCCTTGTTCAAAGGCCTGAGCGAAAACGTCATTCGAAATTTCGGTAGAACGCTGTACGGCGTTTATCAGAGTCGTTACGGCATAACCATCGTATCGACCACCGAAGAATTGCGAGCCGTTAAGGCGGACTCAACCGTGGCTCGCAGTCTCAAAATTCAAACTGGTGACCCTGTCATTGAAGTAACGCGCGTTGCCAGTACATTCGATTCAAAGCCGGTCGAGGTCCGTCGCGGCTGGGTGAACACCAAGGGTTTTCATTACTTCATCACGCAAGGTGGCGAGTAATGACCGGGTTGTTTTCTTCCCGTCATGCCATCAGCGCCTCAGATGGAATTTCTTTCTGAGCGAGTTGCGCAGTATGCCTTCCAGCGTCTTACGATAAGAATTGATCTTCACCAGGGGCCACAAACATGGCGGCCGCGAAATCGAGCGCAGTCGCGATGGTCCCGATGACCAAGCTGACATGCGCGGGATTGGCAATCGCGAGGCCCTGCTCAAACGCATTCACTGAAATTCCCGCCGCGTAGTCTGCGTCTGACGCCGCCTGTCATGTTGTCGAGACATCGAAGTTGTTGCTTCAGATAACGGAGCGTTCTCGACTGGTGAATGGCGCGCCTGTTTTCATGACCTGACACTTCATGAACTGGAATTTTTATGTCGGATCGTTGGCCAATATCAGAGTGAATATGCTGGCTGGGTCTTTACGTGTTGACTCCCTTATTTGGCGCGCTCAAAATTTAATACGTAGTATCAGCATATGATACGCGCTTTAAACAAGATGGATTGAAGGCCAAAGATCATTCGAGCGCTGTCGCTGTGTCGGCGTGTCATTCGATCTTAGGTTGGAAATGAATGGCGGGACAAAACACGCCACCGGGGAAGTTGGATGCTAAAAGTACAGCTCGGCGAAATGCTCAGCAAACATAACCAAGTTTCGACGGCGCTATTGTATGAGGACCGGACGTATTCCTACGGAGAACTGGAAGCTCTTTCGAACCGTTTCGCGCACATGCTCCTCTCCTTGGGAGTGAAGGCTGGAGAGAGCGTTTCCTATTTGCTGGGGAACGATCCGCTCTTGGTGGCGGGCTATATCGCCGGGTTCAAGACAGGCATCGTCACCAATCCTCTCCACGACCGGCTCACAGCGGATGAAATCGCCTATATCGTCAATCACGCCGGCAGCAAGATCGTGGTGGTCGGCGAATCATACGCGGCGACCTTAGCGGAAGCGCTGAAGACCCTCATCGATGTTCGTGTGGTCTGCTTCGGCAATCCGGGCCCCTTGCAGGGCGCGACCGTTCCCGATATCGATTCGTTTTCGTCTGCGGCGCTGAGTCCGAGCATGAAGCCGGATGATGTTGCGTTGCTTCTCTATACATCCGGTACGACGGGGCGGCCGAAAGGCGTGATGTTGACGCACGGCAATGTCGCGGAAGGCATCACGGCGGTTGCGGGCGGATTCGATCTCAAGCCATCCGATCGAACGCTGTGCATCATGTCGCTCTCGCACACCAATGCGCTGATGTTCAGCACGCTGCCTTACCTGCTGTCCGGCGCATCGGTGGCGTTGTGCAAGCGGTTCAGTGCCTCGAATCTATGGGCGCTCTGCGAGCGTTACGACGTCAACAGTATGAGTGCCTCGCCCACCATTCTGAGCATTCTGCTGGAAGATGAGACGGGAAAGGCCGGCTATCCGAAGCTCGAGTTCGTCAAGGTGGCGTCCGCGCCGACCTCGGTCGATCTGTCGAACCGTTTCCATGCTCGTTTTGGACAGAACCTGCTGCTCGAGACATACGGCCTCACCGAAACTACATCCATCAATGTCATGAACCCGCTCCGTGGTCCGCGTAAGCCGGGTTCGATCGGAAAGCCGCTTGCGCCGAACGAAATTCGCATCGTCGATGGCGATGGCAGGGAACTGCCGGTGGGCGCGGTCGGTGAAATCGAAATTCGTGGTCCGACTGTGATGAAGGGCTATTACAAGGACCCCGATGCGACCGCTGCGACCATACGGAACGGTTGGGTGCGTTCCGGCGATCTGGCGCGGTTCGATGATGAGGGTTACATTTTCATCGTTGGTCGAAAGAAGGAAACGATCATTCGCGGTGGTGAAAACATCTCGCCGCTCGAGGTCGAGCAGATCATCGCGCGCCATCCGGCGGTACGGGAAGCGGCTGCGGTCGGAATTCCTGATCGCATCTACGGCGAGGTTGTCGCGGCCTGTGTCGTCAAGCGCGAAGATGTGACGGAAAACGAACTGATCCAGCACTGCGCCGAATATCTTGCGTCGTTCAAGGTGCCGGCTCGCATTGCTTTCGTCGATGAGCTGCCGCGCAATCCGATCGGGAAGTTCGTTCGCCGGGCTTTGCTGCCGTATTTCGAAGGTGAGAGTACGTCGGTTGCCAGCAAGAGGAATGCATGAGCACGAAAAAAGTAGCCGTCGATTTCGGCGACAAGAAACTCGATATCGACGTTCCGGATCATGCCTCGGTCGTCGAGTTCGAGGATCCGCCCTTCCTGCAGGACCCTGCCGCTTCGGTGCGCGAAACGCTGGCGAAGCCCTATGGCTCCCCTCCATTGGCCGAACTGGTCAAGCCCGGCATGCGGGTTGCGATTGGCTTTGACGACATCACCCGGCCGAACACGCCGCCGCGGACCATCCTGCCGATCATCGTCGAGGAGTTGCTCGCCAAAGGCGTGAAGCAGCGAGATATTCTTTTCGTCAACGCGTGCAGCAATCATCGCAAGAATACGCGTGCGGAACTTGCCAACCATCTCGGGCCGGAGATTTTTGGAACGTTCTGGGGGACAGGGCAAATTCTCAACCACGACTGCACCGATCAGGAGCAGTTGCAGTATTTCGGCATTACCGACGGCGGCCGTTATGTCGAAATGAACAAGCATTTCGTCAATGCGGACCTGATGATCTATCAGGGCAACGTCGCCGCCGGTGCGTGGCGCAGCTACACCGGCACGGGCGTCGCGATCGGCCTCGCATCGACGCGCAGCATCGCCTCTCACCACAGCTTCCACGGCATCCCCGAGCCTGCGGTGAAGGTCAATGCCGAAAAAAAGGCCGCAGCTTCACCGCGTAAACGTATTCCAAGCGTGAAGGAGGAGATGACCGACTTCCTCGACAATGCGCTTGGACGGAAGGTTTTCTACATCAACTCCTTCAATGGCAGTGGCGGGCGCATGGCCGGTGTGTTTGCCGGTTACGCGGATGGCGTGAAGCCGCCGGCGTGGGAGCTTGCGGAAAAATATGTGCGCCGCCCGACGCCGGAAGCGGACGTTTTGATCGTAGGCCTTCCCGCGAGCTATTCTTACGGCAGTTCCAACAACACGTTGATCGCAACCGTTGGTGCGACGGTGCCGCCGCGCTACTGCCCCGAAGCACCCGTCCTGCGGGAAGGTGGTGTTGTCATTGCCTGCTCGCCGGCAAATGGCCATATCGATGCCGATCGCTTTCCATCCTATCAGCCGGCCATCGATCTTTATGCGCGCTATTTTAGCTCGCGTGACATGGTTGACCATGAAGATGAATTCGATCATCGCCCCGACTTCCGGCACAAATACACGCACGGCTACGGTTATCCGCCGCTGCACGCGTTCTGGCTGTTCTATGAAAACGAGTACCTTCTGAAGCGAGCGGGTGCTGTCATCATGGCGGGTACGCCAAATCCGGGCGCGTTTCGTGCGCTCGGTCTTACCCCGGCGCGGAATTTCGACGAAGCGTGGCAGATCGCAAAGAAGTATGTCGGCGCCAATCCCCGCACCGTGGTTGCGCCGACCTTCTGGAGCAAGCCCCGCATCAAGTTCGACGTGCCGCGATGATCCGCTAACGGAGAGGTCCCATGCTGTCGGATCAGGTCAAACTGGATTTTCAGCGACGCGAGCGGATCGGATTCGACGAGGCAGTGCTCTGCGAATGGAAAAGCGTGGAGCAGATTGCCTATATTCTGCAAACAGCTCGCGACGCGGAACGTCCGCTTCTTTTGACGCGCCTCGCAGATGATAAGCTCGCCGCTTTGCCGGAGGCGCTGCGGAAAAACGTCGACTACGATCCGGTTTCTCGCACCGGTTTCTTTGCCTCCGAAATCTTCGTTCCATCTCATGCCGATGTGAGCGTGGTGAGTGCCGGGAGTTCGGACATTCCGGTCGCGCATGAGGCGATCCGCACATTGCAATATTTCGGCATCGGGGCCTCTGAAATCTCGGACGTCGGCGTGGCGGGTCTCTGGCGGCTGATGGAGCGGATCGATGGGATCCGTGCAAGCAAAGTCGTCATTGTCGCAGCCGGGATGGACGGCGCGTTGCCGAGTGTAGTCGGCGGGCTAGTGCCGGGTGTCGTGATCGCGGTGCCAACCTCGGTTGGTTACGGCGCGTCCGACGGTGGTCGTACCGCGATGAGCGCCTGTCTGGCGAGCTGTGCCGCAGGCCTCGCCGTCGTCAATATCGATAACGGCTTCGGAGCTGCCTGTGTTGCGTTGCGTGTGCTGCGCGACACCAAAGCTCCGCAATATCGAATGCTGCTCGAAGCAGCTCAGGGAGTGAACTTGTCAAAATAATCAAAGCGACAAATGGGAGGAGGGGCCATGTTTCGAGGAAAGGTTGTTACCGGGTTGAGTGGGTTCATATTCGCGGGCGCGTTCTTGCTGGGAGCTGTTACGACGCCAGCGGTGGCGGAAGTCAGCGAAGTCAAGATCGCCATGCAATATGGTCTTGGACATCTGCCGGTCATGGTGATGCGCGACAAAAAACTCGTCGAGAAGCATCTCAAGGAAGAAGGTCTCGGCAACACCACCACTAAATATTTCCAGCTTGCCGGTTCGGCCGCGATGAACGACGCGCTGCTGTCAGGGAGCGTCGATTTCACGAGTGGCGGCCTGACCGGCATTGCCACATTGTGGGGAGCTTCCAAGGGGCGTGTGAAGGCGCTGTCTGCCGTCAACGCTTTCCCGATGTACCTCAACACGATCAATCCGAAGATCAAGTCGCTGAAGGATTTTACGCCGGCCGACAAGATCGCCCTGCCGGCCGTTCGTGTTTCGCCGCAGGCAATCGTGCTCGGCATGGCGGCCCAGAAGGAGTTGGGGGACGCCACCAAGCTCGATTCGCTGACCGTGACGATGAACCATCCCGACGCGATGGCCGCGCTGCTGTCGAAATCCGGCGCGGTGAACAGCCATCTCGGCTTCTCGCCGTATCAGGAAGCTGAGTTGAAGCATCCCGGCGTGCACCGGGTTTTCAGTTCGTATGACGTCATGGGCGGTCCGGCGACCATCGTCGTGATCGGCACGCGCCAGGATTTTTACGATCAGAATCCAAAAACTGTGAAAGCCGTGCTCGCGGCGCTCAACGATGCGCTTGCCTTCATTAATAAAGACAAGGAAGGGGCGGCGAAGTTCTACATCGAGAACAGTGGCGACAAGAGTTCGACCTATGATGAGGTGTTGGGCCTTTTGAAGAACCCGGAAATCATCTTCTCCAACGTGCCGTCGGGGACCATGAAGTTCGTGTCTTTCATGTACGAACGTGGCATCGTCAAGCAGAAGCCGGAATCGTGGAAGGATCTTTATTTCCCGACGGCCTATAACATCAAGGGTGCAAACTGAGTGTCTGAAAGGCTCCATATTCACCTCGATGTCGTCGGCGGTATCGCCGGCGACATCTTCGTTGCAGGAATGGTCGATGCTTTCCCGAAGCTGAAGGACGCCGTACTCAGGAATACGTCGGCCGTTCTGCCAACGCATTGCGGAACACCTGCTTTTGCTGAGGGGAAGAGCGGCGCGATCAGGGCGCTACGATTTGCGCTCGCTTCATCCGATGCAAAGCCCGCTCATTCTCACGGCCATACCCACCACCACCACCACCATCACGACCATGCGCATGGTCACGAGCATAAGCATGCTCACCATCACGCCTCCGCTCATCAGGCCGAGACGCTGCATCGCCATGACGCTGCGACGGACCATCATCATGAGCACGATCATGGCGCAGGCTCCTATCGTGAAATTGTTGGTCTGATCGAAGCGGCCGATCTCGCTCCGAACGTTCGGACCCATGCTCTGGGAGTCTTGCGTCTTCTCGCCGAAGCCGAAGCCCATATCCACCAGGTCGATATCGACCATGTGCATTTCCATGAAATCGCCGGCTGGGATTCGATCATGGATGTCGTCGCGGCAGGAACGATCATCGCCGCCCTCGATGGTGCGCGCTGGTCGGTTTCGAGCCTTCCTCTGGGAGGCGGCCTGATCCAGACTCAACACGGGCTACTCCCGGTACCGGCGCCTGCGACGGCAACGCTGCTCAAGGATTTTCAGTGGCGCAACGACGGCGTTTCCGGCGAACGTATTACACCCACGGGCGCAGCCATTCTGAAGCATCTGATCGGCAGGTCGACGAGCCAGTTGCCGGAAGGGCGCTTGATGTCGACCGGGACCGGGGCAGGCACACGCGAATTCGAGCAACTGCCGAACATCTTGCGCGTTCTTGTCTTTGAAACGGGCGCCCAGGCAGAGAGCATGGTGGTCGCGACGATCAACTTCGATGTCGACGACATGACGGGAGAGGAAATTCAGGTTGCGGCTGACCGGATTCGTCAAGCCGACGGGGTGATTGACGTCACCACGGGGCAGCGAACCGGGAAAAAGGGGCGCGTGGCGACCTCATTCCGCGTCTTGGCTCGGCCTGACAGGCTGGACGAGATCAATCCGCTGATCTTCACTGAAACTTCGACGATCGGTCTGCGTTGGCATCTCGAGCAGCGCGCGTGCCTGTTTCGCAAGCCCGATACCGTCGCGCACGAGAACGGGGTCTTGCGTGTCAAGGAGGTCAGCCGCCCTGACGGGTCGTTTAGTCGCAAGATAGAGAGCGACGATGTGGCGTTTCAACCCGGGCTTGAAAGGCGCCGGGCGCTCAAGGCCAAAGCGGAGCGGAACGAGACATGAAAACTTTCTCGAGCGAAGAAGCCGCCTTGGTATCCGTGCTGGATGGTTATGATGACATCGCGATTGCGGTCAGCGGTGGCGTCGACAGCATGGTGCTGGCTTACATCGCTCATCGCTTTTCGCGCACTACGGCGACGATGTTGCATGCGATTTCACCCGCCGTGCCGCAGGCCGCGACCGCGCGTGTCAGGCGTTACGCCGAGAGTGAAGGGTGGCGGATCACTTGGCTCGATGCTGGTGAATTCGAGGATCCGAACTATCGCGCCAACCCCGTCAACCGTTGCTATTATTGCAAGTCCAATCTCTATGACCGGATTCGCGATGCGACGTCTTCGCAGATCGCATCGGGGACGAACATGGACGATCTCGGCGATTTCCGTCCGGGTTTGAAGGCTGCGTCAGAGCGCGCGGTGGTTCACCCTTATGTCGAAGCGGGTCTTGGCAAAAGGAACATCTATCGGTTGGCAGAACTTCATGGACTGACCGATCTTGCCGAGCTTCCGGCGCAGCCATGCCTTGCCAGTCGCGTCGAGACCGGAATTGCGATTGATCCGAAAGATCTTGCTTTCATCGAATTGATGGAAGGCAGGGCCGCTTCGCTCGCACCCGTATCCGCGGATATCCGCTGCCGTACGACTGCCGCAGGCATCATCATTGAAGTCGGCGCGGCGTTTCCGCAATCCCAGCGCGGGGTGCTGGCAGATGATGCCGCCAGATTGTGCGCGGCTCACGGGCGCGCTTTTGCCGGAGTACGGGACTATCGTCGTGGGTCCGCCTTTCTTCGCTGACCGTGTTGTGAGGCGCTGACCTCGGGGGGCGATGTTTGGAATTTTGACGCTAGGATTTCTGCTCGGGACTACCTCAGTGATCCCGTGCTGGGTGACCAAAAAATCGAATTTTCAGTGAATTGTCCTTTTTCCGTTCGTGTTCCGGATCTGCCAGTTAGGCAACATAGTTGCATCTGATTTGAACTCTTTGTTCTTGTCGCGCTAATCCAATCCAGCTAGTCTTCCTGCACTTTGGATGCCCCTTCGCGAGAGGCGCAACCATGGACACGGTGACAGACCCGTCCGAATCCAGAGATGCCGCGCCACCGCAGAGCAGGCGCGACGAATTCATTGTATTCATCACAATCGCAGCATTGATTTGGCCGATCGTCGCCGTTGGCGTGGTCGGCGGCTATGGCTTTTTGGTCTGGATGTCGCAATTGATTTTGGGGCCACCCGGCCCACCGCATTGACGTTACAGTCAGTAAGGAACGGTCATGAAAGAGTCAGGGCTTTCGAGGCGAACGTTTCTTTCCGGGCAGCTTCAGCCACCGACCATCCATATTTCGAGCGCCGTTGTTTCGGTCCTGCCGCGCTACCTGGACGATGTGGCACGGCAATTGTCCGCGCTGCCTGAAGTCGAAATCCACCATCGCAGCACATCGAAGCTCGTCATCGTCCTGGAAGGGCCGGACAGCGGCATGCTTGGCGCGCGGCTCGCCGAGATTTCCGGATGGACCGGCGTGCTGTCCGCCAACATGGTCTACGAGCAATTCGACGAAGTTGCTGGGCATGGAGAGGAACGATGAGTCTTTCGCGACGCGACATGCTCAAGGCCCAAGCGGCCGCGATTGCGGCAACCGCTGCCAATATTGCTTTGCCCGCTGCCGCGCAGCCGGTGGCGCAAGGCATCGGTTCGCTTGAGATTAAATGGTCGAAGGCGCCATGCCGTTTCTGCGGCACTGGATGTGGTGTCATGGTCGGCGTGAAGGGCGGCAAAGTCGTCGCGACCCATGGCGATACGCTGGCGGAGGTGAATCGCGGTCTCAATTGCATCAAGGGCTATTTCCTGTCGAAGATCATGTATGGCGGCGACCGCCTGACCACGCCGCTGATGCGCAAGAAAAACGGTGTCTATGACAAGAACGGCGACTTCACGCCGGTAAGCTGGGATGAAGCATTCGGCGTGATGGCCGATCGTCTCAAGGCCGTTCTCAAGGCGAAGGGTCCAACCGCAGTCGGCATGTTCGGCTCGGGCCAGTGGACGGTTTGGGAAGGATACGCAGCGACAAAATTGATGCGCGCCGGCTTTCGCTCCAACAACCTCGATCCCAATGCGCGCCACTGCATGGCGTCAGCTGCCTACGCTTTCACACGCACCTTCGGTTCGGATGAACCGATGGGCTGTTACGACGATTTCGAAGCCGCGGATGCGTTCGTGCTGTGGGGCTCGAACATGGCGGAGATGCATCCGATTCTGTGGACGCGTCTGACCGACCGCCGGCTCAGCCATCCGCATGTCAAGGTCGCAGTGCTCTCGACCTTCACGCACCGCAGTTCTGATCTCGCGGATATCCCGATCGTATTCAAGCCGGGCACCGATCTTGCGATCCTCAACTACATCGCCAATCACATCATCACCACCGGCCGGGTGAATAAGGACTTCGTCAAGGATCACACGACCTTCGTGAAAGGCGTGGCCGATATCGGGTATGGCCTACGCTCGGACAATCCGCTTGAGATAAATGCCAAGGGAGCAGGTAATCCGGCGGCCATGGAGCCGATCGACTTCGATGCCTATGCGAAGTTCGTCAAGGATTACACGGTCGAAAAAGTCTCGGAGCTGACTGGCGTCGAGCGCGGCTTCCTTCAGGAGCTTGCCGAGCTTTATGCTGATCCCTCGCGCAAGGTGATGTCGCTCTGGACCATGGGCTGCAATCAGCATGTGCGTGGTGTCTGGGCCAATCAACTCATCTACAACATCCATTTGCTGACGGGAAAAATCTCTGAGCCTGGCAACTCGCCGTTCTCGCTGACAGGACAGCCCTCGGCTTGTGGCACTGCGCGCGAGGTCGGCACCTTCGCGCATCGGCTGCCGGCGGATATGACCGTGGTCAATCCCGAGCACCGCAAGCACGCCGAGGAAATCTGGCGTGTACCGCAAGGGCTTATTCCCGCAAAGCCCGGTTATCATGCGGTCGAACAGGACCGCATGCTGCGCGACGGCAAGCTCAATTTCTACTGGATACAGGTCAACAACAACCTGCAGGCCGCCCCGAACAATACGCGCGAAACCTATCCGGGCTATCGCAACCCCGACAATTTCATCGTGGTGTCGGATGCCTATCCCACCGTCACCGCGCTGGCGGCGGACGTCATCCTGCCAGCCGCGATGTGGGTGGAGAAAGAGGGCGCCTACGGCAACGCGGAGCGGCGGACGCATTTCTGGCGCCAGCTCGTGAAGGCGCCGGGGGAGGCGCGCTCCGACCTGTGGCAGCTTATGGAGTTTTCCAAGCGCTTCACCACCGACGAAGTTTGGCCGGCGGAGATTTTGCAGACCAATCCGAATTATCGCGGAAAGACGTTGTTCGAGGTTCTTTACAAGAATGGCAATGTCGATCGCTTTGCAGCCAGCGAGATTCCAGCCGAGTACGAGAATCAGGAATCAAAGGCGTTCGGCTTCTATGTCCAGAAAGGTCTGTTCGAGGAATATGCCACTTTCGGGCGCGGCCATGGCCACGATTTGGGGCCGTTCGATCTCTATCACGAGGTACGCGGCTTACGCTGGCCAGTGGTCGACAAGAAGGAAACGCGCTGGCGCTATCGCGAAGGTCTCGACCCATATGTGAAGCCTGGGAAAGGCATCGAGTTTTACGGTCAGCCGGACGGGCGCGCGAAGATCATCGCGGTGCCTTACGAGCCGCCGGCCGAGTCGCCGGATAAAGAGTACGATATCTGGCTAGTGACCGGGCGTGTGCTGGAGCATTGGCACTCGGGGTCGATGACCATGCGGGTGCCCGAGCTTTACAAGGCGTTTCCCGGCGCGGTCTGCTTCATGCATGCTGAGGATGCCCGGGAGCGCGGCATCAACCAGGGCGCTGAAATCAAGCTCGCTTCGCGAAGGGGCGAGATCAGAACGCGAGTCGACATCCGCGGCCGCAACCGCATGCCGCGCGGCGTTGTTTTCGTGCCGTGGTTCGACGCCAGCGAGCTTATCAACAAGACCACACTCGACGCGACAGATCCGATTTCCAAACAGACGGATTTCAAAAAATGCGCGGTCAAAATCAGCCCCGTTTGAACCCGCTGGCGCGTTCGCTGCTCGGGGCGATGCTGGCAGGGTCGGTTGTCCTGTTTACCGGCGCGATCTACGCGCAGAACGCGCCGCAGATCGTGCCGCGCGTCACCGGCAATGCCGATCCCATGAGTGAACCGCCGATTCCGCCGATCTCGCGCCCGATCACCGACGACAAACGGGTAATGCGTAACTATCCCGAGCAGCCGCCGGTGATTCCGCATTCCATTGACAACTATCAGCTCACATTGAAAGCCAATCGCTGCCTCGATTGTCACCGCCGCCAGTACACGGAAGGGTCCGGTGCACCGATGATCAGCGTCACGCACTTCATGGATCGCGATGGCCAGGTTCTCGCCGACGTTACGCCGCGGCGTTACTTCTGTACGGCCTGTCATGTTCAGCAGACCGATGCCAAGCCGCTGGTGCCAAGTACATTCGAGGATATGGTTCTGATCCACGATCCCAAGCAATGAGCGCGACATGGCGAAACTGAAAGCCCTGCTGCTGTGGTTCTGGCGAATCGTCAGCCGGCCGAGCATGTATTTCAGCCTCGGTTTTCTGACCCTGGGCGGTTTCTTTTGTGGCGTGATGTTCTGGGGTGCATTCAATACGGCGCTCGAATTGACCAACACGGAGAAATTCTGTGTGTCGTGCCATGAGATGCATGACAACGTTTATCAGGAGCTGCAGCACACCGTTCATTTCTCCAATCGCTCGGGAGTTCGCGCCACCTGTCCGGACTGCCATGTGCCGCACAACTGGACCGACAAGATCGCGCGCAAGATGCAGGCCTCGAAGGAAGTCTGGGGCAAGATTTTCGGCACCATCTCAACCCGCAAGAAGTTTCTCGATATGCGTCTTGAGCTTGCCAAGCACGAATGGGAACGGCTCAAGGCTAACGATTCCCTGGAATGCCGAAACTGCCATTCCTCGATTGCAATGGATTTTGCAAAACAGACGCCGCGCGCGGCCGAAATCCACACCCGCTATCTGGTCTCGGGTGAGCGAACCTGTATTGACTGCCATAAGGGCATCGCGCATGAGCTCCCGGACATGACCGGAATAGAGCCCGGCTGGAGCGCTCCGCCCGAACTGCGGGATCGGCACAGCTTCAGAGAGCAGCGGCAATCGCTGCAGGATTTTATTACTTTGGCAAACGTATCCGGTGGCGATTGATAACAGTTTTCTATGCCACCCTTGCTCGGTTACAAACAGAGCAGTCTGCGAGAGCGTGAACATGGGCGCGAGAGTCGCGTCATGCTAAGAGTTCACGAAATGAGTGGCAGTTTCTCAAATTGATGGAATGGCGGTGGGGACGACAGACTCCATTCCAGAGTCGTTGCCCCATCACCCCACGGATTGGCAGCCGCCTTTTCCCGGCGGAGAAGTGAATAGATCATTCCGATTAGAAAGACCACTAGGCCCACGCCAGAGATATAGGCGCCAATCGACGATATCTCGTTGAAGCGCGCAAACGCGTTGGGATAGTCGGCAACACGGCGCGGCATTCCTGCGTTACCAAGAAAATGCATCGGGAAAAATGCGAGATTGACGCCAACGAAAGTCAGCCAGAAATGCAGCTTTCCGAAGAACGCTGAATACATGTATCCGGTGATCTTTGGGAACCAATAGTACCAGCCTGCGAAGATCGCAAACACTGCGCCAAGCGATAGAACGTAGTGGAAGTGCGCAACGACGTAATAGGTGTCCTGCAAAACGCGGTCGACTCCCGGGTTAGCGAGAACGACGCCGGTTACTCCACCGATCGTAAAGACGAAAATGAAGCCAACTGCCCAGAGCATCGGCACCTTGAACGTTATCGATCCACCCCACATAGTCGCAATCCAGGAGAAAACCTTCACGCCCGTTGGCACGGCAATGACCATGCTGGCTGCGGCAAAATAGGCTTGCGCTGAACTCGTCATTCCGACGGTGTACATATGGTGCGCCCACACGACGAAGCCGATGCCACCAATGGCCACCAGCGCATAGACCATGCCGAGATAGCCGAAGATCGGTTTGCGGCTGAAGGTCGAGATCACGTGGCTGATGATTCCGAAGCCGGGCAGGATCATGATGTAGACTTCGGGGTGGCCGAAGAACCAGAACAGGTGCTGGTACAAGATCGGGTCGCCGCCACCTTCTGGTGCAAAGAAAGTCGTGCCAAAATTACGATCGGTCAGCAGCATGGTGATGGCTCCGGCAAGAACCGGAAGCGACAAAAGCAACATAAACGCGGTGACCAGCACCGACCAGACGAACAGCGGCATCTTGTGCATCGTCATGCCGGGTGCACGCATATTGAAGATCGTGGTGATAAAGTTGATGGCGCCGAGAATGGAGGACGCGCCAGCCAGATGCAGGGACAAAATAAGGAAATCGACTGCTGGGCCCGGATGGCCGGCAGTCGAAAGCGGCGCATAGAGCGTCCAGCCGGTGCCAGCTCCGCTTGAGCCGGGCTCTCCATCCATGAACATCGACATGATGAGCAGGGTGAAGGAGGAAGGTAGCAACCAGAATGAGACGTTGTTCATTCGTGGGAATGCCATGTCCGGAGCGCCGATCATTAGCGGCACCATCCAGTTGCCGAATCCGCCCATCATTGCCGGCATTAACGCGAAGAAAATCATCACCAGCCCGTGGCCGGTTACGAACACATTATAGGTGTGCGGATTGCTGAATATCTGCAGGCCAGGAAATTCAAGCTCGGCCCGGATCACGATGGAAAAGAAGACACCGACGGTACCGGCAACAATCGAGAACACAAAATACATTGTTCCGATGTCTTTGTGATTTGTCGAGTAAAGATAGCGTTGCCAGCCGGTTGGATGATCCTGGATCAGAGCAAGACTGTCTGCTGGAGGAACGTCGCTGACGCCCTTGGCCATGGCTGCCTCCTTACGGTGGCTAAGCGATGTTACATAAGATGTACAAGTAATACATCTTATGAGATAGCGTGGCAACTTCGAATTTGTAACAAGTCGTTTACCCTCGCCGGCCATGCCATCTCAATCGTGTGCTCTGCGTCGAGCGCTGCAACGAAGAGCACGTCGCCATCGCATTCGGTGCTCATGCTCTGTTCAAGCCGATGCTTAACTCTTGGCAGAAAATCGATGCTTCTTGGCGGTTTCTAGAGGCCAAGTCTAAGCAGACAGTTGCGATGTGTACCGCTGCCTGGTGATAGCCGAGCGCTCGTTCTTTAACGCCCCTTACCAGTTTTCTTGACCGGGAGAGGAACGTTTCGCAACTAGCGGAACGCGGCCGTCGATTGGCGTACGACAAGTTCGATCGGCAGTTCGGTAATGCGCTCGACAGCCTTTCCGTCGAGTCGGGCCATCAGCTTGTCGGCGGCGCATTTGCCGATTGACCCTGTCGAAATATGAACGGTCGTCAGCGCCGGTGACATATGCGCCGACATCTCAAGATCGTCGATTCCGACGAGTGACAGGCGCTCCGGCACGCTGATGCCGCGGGAATGCGCCTCGACGAGACAACCGAATGCCTGAATATCGATGCCGCAGATGATTGCGGTTGGCGCATCGGCCAACGACAGAAGCGTTGTGCAGCCCGCGCGGCCGCCTGCAAGTGAGTAGGGCTGCTGGCTGATCCGCCAATCCGGAAGCGATAGTCCGGCCTCGACGAGTTCGGCGCGAATGCCTTCGACGCGCAATTGTTGCCGATCATTGTTGGCCAGCCGACCTGTCACGACACCGATGCGCGTATGGCCAAGCTCAACAAGGTGCCGCGCGGCGAGGCGTCCCGCCAGAACGTTGTCGATCGCGACGGCATCGAAGCGATCGTCGGCAACCCACGTCAGAACGACAGGCGCATCTGTCTCTTCGAGCAGGCGAATGGTCTCCGGCAGGCGTGCTGCGCCGACCAGCATGATGCCGTCTACGCCGCGGGCCAGGAGCGAGCGCAACGCTTCGGCTTCGGCCGCAGAACTGTAGCCTGTGGTCGCCACGAGCAACTGACAGCCTGACTGGGCGAGGCTGGCCTGCATCGCCTCAACGGCGTGCGCGAAAGTGGCGTTATCGAGGGTCGGGACGATGGCTCCGATGAAGCGTGCGCTCGAGCGCGTCATCGATACTGCGCGCGGCACCAGATAGCCCAATCGTTCGGCGCTCGCGAGAACACGCTTCAGCGTCGCTCCATTGACCAACTCCGGCTGAGCGAGCGCGCGCGAGACGGTTGCCAGCGATACTTTTGAGTCTCGCGCCACATCGACCAATCGGGGGCGGGCCGGCCGTGCCATGTGATCCTCTTATGAAAATAATTTTCAGTACATATGAGGCCTCTCGAAACGACAACGCAAGCGGAATATCGAAAATCAAGACTTAATGGCTGTTGACATCGACCATTCGTCATGAAACGTTTTCTGAAAATAATGAAAAATATTTTAGGGAGCGAAACTGGTGCGGAGTCGCAAGACTGTCATCGGCCTGGGCGCGATCCTTGGGGTCATCGTGCTGTGGTTCGCATTGACGAACTGGTTCGGCATTATCCCTGTAGGTCGTTTCCCGACGCCCGCAGCTTTTTGGAATGCGCTCAAGCAGATCGAATTGCGTGGGTATGCGGGCAGCCTTCTGCACGAACACGCCTGGCATAGCCTGCGGCTCATCATCATCAGTTTTATCGTGGCAGTCGGTACCGGCGTTCCGCTCGGTTTGTTGATGGGATGGAATCGCAAGGCCGAAGCATTAATCAATCCGGTGTTCACGTTAATCCGCCCGATTCCGCCGCTTGCCTGGATTCCGCTGGCGATCCTGTGGCTCGGTCTCGGTGACGCGGCAAAGGTGATGGTGATCTGGTTCGCCGCCTTCGTCCCCTCGGTCATCAATGCGCATGCGGGTGTGCGCAATATCGACAAGTCGGTGATCGAGGCGGCGAGGATGCTCGGAACGCCGTCGTTCCGGCTTGTCACGGAAGTGATCCTGCCCGGCGCGCTGCCGATGATCTTCACCGGACTGCGGCTGTCGCTGCAGGCATCATGGACGACATTGGTTGCGGCCGAACTTGTCGGCGCGCTGGTCGGCATCGGCTTCGTCCTCAACGTGGCGCAGCAGGATATTTATCCGGCGATGATCCTCGTCGGCATGCTGACCGCGGGCGCACTCGGCTGGTTCACGACGTTCATTCTCGGCCTTGTCGAGAAGTCCGTCCTGTCCTGGTCGGTGCGGGGGAGGGCCTGAGATGCAGCGGCGGCTCTCCTTCGTTGAAACGGTCGTGTACGGCTTTATCGGCCTCGTTGCCTTCCTCGGCATTTGGTACCTGCTGCCCGCAACGGGTCTTGTGCCGCAGCAGTTTCTACCGGGTCCCGTCACGGTCGTTGAGCGCATTGTTACGTTGACGATGCAACCGTTCGCCGGCGCGACGCTGCCCGCTCATATCGCCTACAGCTTCAGTCGCTTCATTTCCGGTTTTCTGCTCGCTGCGCTGATCGGTATCCCGCTTGGCCTCATCATGGGCTGGTTTCGCGTCGTCGACGAAATCGTTGCGCCGATTTTCGATGGGCTGCGTTTTATCGCACCGATCGCGTGGGTGCCGTTCGCAGCTCTCTGGTTCGGGACGGGTGTGGGCGGTCCGATCATGATTATCTTCGCCGGCGCCTTCCCGCCTTGCGTCATCAACGCCTATCGCGGTGCCAAGCAGGTCGATCCGCAACTGATCGAAGCGGCCGAGATGCTCGGGACGGGCCATCTGCGCATGATGAAGGACATCCTGTTGCCGGCCTCCGTTCCTTCGATCGTCGCGGGCCTGCGGGTGGCGGCTGGCCTTGGGTGGCAATCGCTCGTCGGTGCAGAGCTGATTGTCGCATCGACAGGCGTGGGTTTCATGATGGTGCAGGCGCAGGCCAACGTCGCGACATCAACCGTCATGAGCGGCATGGTCGCAATTGGCATCGTTGGACTCATCATCGACATACTGCTTCGCCGTGGCGAAGCAGTCATTCGCCGCCGTCGCGGACTCGCTGAGTAGAGGAGAGAGAAGGTGGGTTCGATCCGTTTTGAGAACGTCGGCAAGGTCTACGGTCACGCAAAGACTGGCTTCAAGGCGCTCGATGGCGTCTCACTCGAGATTTCCGAGAAGGAGTTCGTTGCCATCGTCGGACCGTCGGGATGCGGCAAGACCACCTGCCTTCGCATGGTTGCCGGATTCGAGAGCGTGTCGAGCGGCAAGGTTCTGGTCAACGATCAGGCCGTCACGGCGCCGGGCGCTGATCGCGCGGTGGTGTTTCAGCAGTTCGCGCTCTTCCCCTGGAAGACGGTGCGGCAAAATATCGAGTTTGGCCTGCGCAACAAAGGCATCGCCAAGGCCGAGCGCGATCATCTTGTCGCGAATGCGCTGAAGTTGATGACGCTGGAAAGCCACGGCGATGCTTATCCGCATCAGTTGTCCGGCGGCATGCAGCAGCGCGTTGCGATCGCACGTGCATATGTTCTCGATCCCAGCGTCCTTTTGATGGACGAGCCGTTCGGCGCGCTCGACGCTCAAACCCGTGTCGTGATGCAGGAAGAACTGGTTCGCCTTGCGCGGGTCAACCCCCGCACGGTGTTGTTCATCACCCACGGCGTCGAGGAAGCCGTTTATCTCGCCGACCGCGTCGCGATCATGACTCGCCGGCCGGGCACGATCAAGGAAGTGATCGACGTCAAATCCATCCGGACCCAGGAGAACTGGGGCGGCTACGAGAAGATCGAGGATGTGATGGACCTCGAATCCTTCGTCCACCTGCGGACGCGAATCTGGAAATCACTGCGTGAAGAAAAAATCGCTGCGGCCACGTAGTTGCAGCGGGTGATGTGTCGAATTTTGAAAGGGAGGAAACGATGAAAGGCTTTCGACGACTCGGAATGACTTTGGTTGCGGGATTCACCGCCGCGGCCCTCTCGTCCGGCGGTGTCCGCGCAGCCGATCAGATCGGCGTCAGTTATCAGCCCTCACTCTATTGGGCGCTGCCGTTCTACTACGCCACGCAAAAGGGATGGTGGAAGGAAGTTGGCCTGTCTCCGAACTTCTCGACGTTTCCCGCCGGCGCGCCGCAAATCGCGGCGGGTGCATCGGGCTCCTGGGACGTTGGAGGCACAGGCTCTGTGCCGGCCGTGCTTGGTGCGGCTCGCTTCAACATTG
Organism: Afipia felis ATCC 53690; assembly: GCF_000314735.2. Classification (NCBI taxonomy): domain Bacteria; kingdom Pseudomonadati; phylum Pseudomonadota; class Alphaproteobacteria; order Hyphomicrobiales; family Nitrobacteraceae; genus Afipia; species Afipia felis. The sequence goes on from NZ_KB375270.1 coordinate 3,641,639, forward strand.
AGACGATCGGTATTACCAACGACGAATCGAAAGCCAACGCGCTGATGGCGACTCCAAAGGAGTATCAGGCGATCAAGGCCGATCCGACGAAGCTCAAGGGGCAGCGCATCCTGCTGACGACCAACTCGACGGTCGATTACGCCGCCCGCAACTGCCTCGACAAGATGGGTGTGAAACAGAGCGACGTGCAGTTCGTCAATCTTGGCCAGGCGCAGATCATTACCGCCGTCACGTCAGGCAACGGCAATATTGCAGGTGTCTGGGCGCCGAACACTTACACGCTTCAGGATAGAGCCAAGGCCGAATATCTGTGTAGCGGCGCGGACACCGGCGCGATGGTTCCGGGCGCGCTGGTCGTGACTGCCGACTATGCCAAGAAGAGTCCGGAAAACGTCGCTAAATTCCTCGCCGTCTATCTGCGCGGCTGGTCATGGGCGAAGTCGCATCAGGCCGAAGCGAAGAAGATGGCTCTCGCATTCTATAAGGAAGGCGGTCTGGAGGCCACGCCCGAGGCAATGGATCAGGAATTCAAGCTCCGTCCGGTGTTCTCGCTGGATGAGCAGCTAAAGCTGATGGACAATTCGAAGGGGCCGTCGGAGGTCGATATCTGGTTCTCCAACATCGGCAAGTACATGACGAGCGTCAACACGCTGTCGTCCAATCCTGATCCCAAGAGCTACATCACTGACAAATACATGAAGATGGTCGCGGCTGATCCGAAGCTGCGCGCCTTCGCCACCGAATTTGACCAGAAATAGCAAACCCTGTGGGCGGTCTTTAAGTCACCGCCCGCAAAACCCAAACTGAAGGGCCGCGTGATGACCGTAACCTATCTGAAGAAAGCAACGAAGACTCCGGCGAGTGAAACCGGGACTGCCCGCAAGGTTGTCGACGAGATGCTGGCAACGATTGAAAAAGGCGGCGAACAGGCGGTGCGTGATTACGCGCTGAAGCTCGACAAATGGAATGGCGACATCGTCGTCACGGAAGACGAGATTGCGCGGCGAACCGCAGAAATTCCGCAGAGCATCAAGGACGATATCGATTTTGCGGCGGGTAATGTCCGCACGTTCGCCGAAAACCAGATGAAATCGGTCACGAACTTCTCTTACGAGCCGATTCCCGGCCTCTGGCTCGGCCAGAAGCTCGTGGCCTGCGAAACCGCCGGTTGCTACGTGCCGACGGGTCGATATGCCCATATCGCCTCTGCCTACATGTCTGTCGCTACGGCCAAGGCCGCCGGCGTCAATACTGTCATCGCATGCTCAACGCCGTTCCGTGGTCAGGGTATTCATCCGCATGTCCTCTACGCGATGAAGGTCGCTGGCGCGGATATCATCATGACGCTCGGCGGTGTTCAGGCTATCGCCGCGATGGCTTTCGGCCTGTTCAGCGGAAAGCCGGCTGACATCATCGTCGGGCCCGGCAACAAATTTGTCGCTGAAGCCAAACGCACATTGTTTGGCAAGGTCGGCATCGACGTGTTCGCCGGCCCGTCCGAAGTAGCGGTGCTGGCCGACGACAGCGCCGATCCGATGATCGTCGCCGCCGATCTCGTCGGGCAGATGGAGCACGGTGTCGAAAGCCCGGCCTGGCTGATTACGTCCTCGCGTCGTGTGGCCGATGAGGTGGCGCGGATCGTTCCCGAGTTGATCGCTGAACTTCCAGCGAGTGCGCGAGAAGCGTCTGTCGCCGCATGGCGAGACTACAGCGAGATCGTGCTGTGCGATACGCGGGAGGAAATGGTTCGGGTGTCCGACGAGTACGCGAGTGAACATCTCGAGGTGCACTGCGGGGATCTCGACTGGTGGCTCGATAATCTCACGAACTACGGTTCGCTCTTCCTCGGTGAAGAAACGAACGTGTCGTTCGGCGACAAGGTGTCGGGTCCGAACCACATTTTGCCGACCAAATTTGCCGCGCGTTATTCGGCTGGCCTGTCGGTGCACAAATTCCTCAAGCCATTAACCTGGCAGAAGATGAATCGCGACGGCTGCCGGACGATTGCGCCGGTTTCTGCCCGTATCTCTCGTCTCGAGGGCATGGAGGCGCATGCGCGCACCAGCGATGTCCGGATGCGGAAATATGCGCCGGGTATGAATATCGATCTCGGTGCGCCCGTTCAGGATTGAGCCATGTTCAAACCTGTCGATCTGTTCGATCTAACCGGACGCACCGCGCTCGTCACAGGCGGCAACAGCGGCATTGGTCTGGCTATGGCCCGGGCGCTGGCGCTGGCCGGAGCGGCGATCGTTCTGGTCGCCCGCCGGACGGACGAATTGGAGAACGCGGCGGCTACGCTGAGCGATGAGGGTTTCGACGCCAGCGCCGCGGCTGCAGATCTGGCCGATGCCGCGGCCATCTGTGCGCTTTCCGACGCGCTATCGGACAAGAACATCGACATCATCGTCAATGCGGCTGGCGTGAATCTGCGCCAGCCGTTCCGCACGGTGTCTGCCGAGGCGTTCGACCTGCATATGGCGCTTCATCTGCGCGCGCCGTTTCTTCTCACTCAGGCCTTCGCGCCGAAAATGGCAGAACGCAAGTGGGGACGTATCATCAACATCGCATCGTTGCAGAGCACGCGCGCTTTTCCTGATTCTGCACCCTATGGCGCGGCCAAGGGCGGAATCGTCCAACTGACGCGGGCGATTGCGGAGGAGTGGTCGCGTCATGGCGTGACCTGCAACGCGATCGCGCCGGGATTCTTCCCAACGCCGCTGACAGCTCCCGTGTTTGGCGACACGGAACGCGCTAATCGGATGGCGGCGCAGACCGCAATCGGCCGTAACGGCGAGCTTGCGGATTTGCACGGCGTGACGATCTTTTTCGCGTCCGATGCATCGGCCTACATCACCGGCCAGACGCTGGCGGTCGATGGCGGCTTTACCGCCAAGTAGGAAGTGAACATGAAAGCGCTTGTATATCTAGGTCCGAACTCGCTTGTTTACCGCGATGAACCGGAGCCTGTGCCGGGCAACGATGAAGCGGTCGTCAAGGTTGAGGCGGTGGGCATCTGTGGTTCCGATATGCATGCTTATCATGGTCTCGACACGCGCCGTCCCGCACCGCTGATCCTCGGGCATGAAGCTGCAGGCACGATTGTTACAGGACCACGCACCGGCGAGCGCATCACGGTCAATCCGCTCGTCGTCGACCCGCTCTGCCCTTATGCGGTTCGAGGATTGCCGCATTTGTCGCCGACCCGGCAAATCCTGTCGATGCCGCCGCGCCCCGGTGCCTTCGCCAGCTATGTTAGCGTTCCCGAGCGCAATTTGCTGCCAATTTCGCCGGACTTGCCGATCTTCGAGGCTGCACTGGCGGAGCCGATTGCGGTGTCGTGGCATGCCGTTCGCGTCGGCGCGGAGAAGCTGCAACAACCAATTGCGACGGCTCGTGTCGCCGTACTTGGTGGCGGCGCGATCGGGCTTGCGGCCGCATTGGTGGCAAAGTTGTTCGCGGCGGCTGAGGTTTATGTCGGCGAAACCAATGCAGGCCGACGCGAGACGCTTCAGGCGATTGGAGGCCTGACGGTCTACGATCCGTCAAACGGCGGTGGTCCGCAGGCTGACAGTATGGACCTCGTCATTGATGCCGTGGGAGCTGGTGCGACAAGAGCAGCCGCAAGCCGCATGGTGCGTCCGGGCGGCGTCATCGTTCATATCGGCTTGTTGCCGGGGATGGATGGTCTCGACATCCGCAAGATCACCTTACAGGAAGTTACCTTCACCGGCTCGTACTGTTACACGCCGCAGGATTTCGCCGACACCGTTCATGCACTGGAGCATCGCCGCTTTGGCTCAATTGGCTGGATCGAGCAGCGCAGCCTCGCCGACGGCGCACAGGCTTTCCGCGATATCGATCAAGGCTCCGTGTCAGCGGCCAAGATCGTGCTGAGAGTTTAGTTCAGGCGACCAACCGTGTTTGCCATTGATGCAGCTTTAATGAGCGCGCAAGTGGAGGCCGCAAAGGTCGCGGCGGTTCGTCCGCAATGAGTGATTAGTGCAGCGGCATTGGTGGTCTAGGCGCGGTGCTGTCGCCGGGTTGTGGTGGAAGTTGCGTGGGCACCGGGGGCGGATTGTAAGTTGCTCGTGGTGCGGTGCTCTGCGGATAGATTTGCCGTTGCGGCTGTGTTTGTGGCGGCGAATAGGGTGCAACAGGACGCGAAGCCACGGCTGGCGTTGGCGCATGCCGTGGTCGTGAAGCTGGCTTGGCGACAGGCTTTTGACGTGCCGTGTGCTCGCTGATTTTCGCGACATCGTCGCTCAACTGCTGCTGACTGACCCGCAACTGTTCTACTGTTTGCTTCAACGAAGCAATTTCTTGCGCCATTGTTTCAAGAGACTGTGTAACTTCAGGCGGCAGCGCGGCCTGCGCCGGAGGAGCCTCCGCCGCCGGTATGGCGGGAGCCGGTTCAGGTGGCAATGCTGGCGTTGTGGATGCCGCGTTGCTGCCCTCTTGCGTAGGTGCCGGGGTGGCAACCGGTTGAGGTGCCGCGGTTTGGGAGGCTACGTCCTGTGGCTCGGCGACGCTGGTGTTTGGCGTTGAAGCTGGCGCAGTTACGTGAAATTGCGGCACCAGGTCTGAAAACCGCTGCTTCGCCTGGTCACCATAGAAATGCCATGCCGCTGCGGCGGTGCCAGCGCAGATGGCCAGGAAGACAACGTTTCGACCAGATCGCGCGCGCGATATCGGGATGCGCATGTCACCGGCGTTGTCGTTTAATGGTGTGGCTTGGACCGGTGGCTCGTTCGCCGGTTCAGGCGACGCTGCAGGCGTGACGCTGGGACCGGGGAGATCGTCCGTGCGAGGCGTTGCCAAGGCGCGCAGTTGCGCGGCGATGGTGTCGTGCGGATCTGCATGCTGCGATTGCATTAGCGCTCCGTGATCGCGCGCGGTGTGTTGCGCGGGAGAAATTCCGACCAATGCGCGTGCGAAATGATGGACGCATCGCGCTTTGACTAAACCAAGGCAGCACGGTGAAAAGTATGAGGCAGGGGAACCGAGTCTTGGTGGCACGCGGCTGGCGGGAATAGCAAGGTCGACGTTGTGCCGCCGCGGGCGAAGCGGTGCTTGCCGTGTCGATCTTCAGGAGTAGCGTCTATGTCGACATTGGTACCGTACAGTAGGGGAGGGATTATGAGATCGAAATGATCTCAAGGTTCTGACCGGATGCAGCGACTTCTTCTCCAACGGTCTTGCCCAGCAGGAGTCTCGCGACCGGGGATGCGAAGGAAATGGTGCCAGCCTTTGGATCGGCTTCATCCTCTCCGACGATGCGATATGTCTGCACCCGCCCGTCGTCGCGCCTGAAGGTCACCGTGTTACCAAAGGCGACCGCGTCGGTTGATGTTGGATCGGCGATGACCTGCGCCGTCCGTACCCGCGCGGCGAAATAGCGCGCGTCGCGCAGGGGAATTGCGGCTTGTCGTCGTCGCTCGTTGATGTCTTCGATCTTTTGCGCTGCCTCATAAGCCGTGTGTGCTTGATGCAGCTGAAGTTCGAGAGCCTTCAGGCCGGATTCTGTAACAAGGTTGGGATGTGATGAAATCGGGCGATCGGGCAGAAAGGTCTCCGATGCAGTTTCGGCACTCTCTTCCTTGGTAAAAGCAACACTCATGTCAGGCTCATTCCAGGTGGGCCAAAACTCCTTATAGCCCTTTAGGTTGATATAATCCTGCATCCCGTTGATGGGAATAGGTAGCTGTGGGCCCACGCCAGCCACATGAGACCTGAAGTCGCCAAGAACGGCGCCGGTGCCGCTGTCGCTGTCGCCTTCTGAAAGTAGTAGCCGACCAGGCCAACCATCCATTGTTTGGTGACGAAATGCGACGCTCCGAAATCCAGAGGCGGCATTCCTTAAAACATATATTGACAATATATCTTTTAAGGATAATGCTCCCTCGTATCTGAAGACGGCAGGCCGCAGAAATCGACGTCGCAGTGGTCTTCGGGAGACGACGTTCCGCGCGGACGCGGTGCGGCGCAAGCGCCACCCGATTGAGATCAATCCCATGGTAGGAGCCTGACTATGACCGATGCCACCAAGAATTCGAACGTCACCAAGGTTGATGTGCGCAGCCTGATCCCGGCGCAGCGTCACGCGAAAATCTTTGAACTCGTCAACAAGCTGACGCCCGGCGGAAGCTTCATCCTGGTCAACGATCACGATCCGAAGCCGCTCTACTATCAGCTCGAGGCTGAATATCCGAAGCAGTTCTCCTGGACCTATGTCGAGCGCGGACCGGAGGTCTGGCAGGTGGAGATCGGCAAGCTCGCAAAGGCTGCCTGAGTCTTTCCCGCGAGGCTCGCGCCGGAATTCTCCATGCACCGGTGCGGGCTTCGATAAGGAGGTCCGCATGGTCGGCGTTTCACTGTCGAGATGGACGATGTCCTATTTTGCCGCGGCGCTCGTTGCGTTGCTCGCGGCGGAAATCATGATGGCCACGGGCTTCGGCTTTCCGGCTGTGGCGGCCGCATCGCCCGATACGCTGATCCTCGTTCATGTCGTCGCCATCGGCTGGCTCAGCCTTTTGATGTGCGGCGCACTTTTTCAGTTTCTGCCGGTTCTTGTGGTGCAACCGCTTCATAGCAATGCGCTTGCAGTGCCTGCGCTTGTTTCGCTGGTCGCGGGTCTTGCGGCATTGATTCTCGCGTTCTTGCAATTCGGCGGGCGTATCGACCTTGGCGTTCCGTTCTTCACCGCAGCCGCCGTCCTGTTGAGCCTCGGTTTCTCGCTCGTGTTGTATAATCTCGTGCGGACGATGATTGCGTCGAAGACCGTGCCGCTGCCGGCGTGGTTCGTCGCGGCGGGCCTTGCGAGCGTCGTATCGACGGTCGCGCTGGGGGCGATCTTCTCTCTCGTGTTGGGGGGCGTGATCGAATCCAGGCCGCTTCTGGCGTTGACCGGGGCGGGGCTCCCCATTCATGCGATCGCGGGCCTCGGCGGCTGGCTCACCTTCACGGCGGTCGGCGTGAGCTATCGGTTGCTCGCGATGTTCATGCTGGCGCCGGAGCTTGACGGCGCGAGGCCGAAAAGCGCGTTCTATCTGGGCACGGCGGCGCTCGCGATCGTGATTGTCGGCGGGGTCGTCACGGTTCTTCTTGAAGGCAACCTGTTGCTGACGTTTCTTGCCGCGCTGGCCGTGGCACTTCCGGCACTCGCATTTTATGGTGCCGATGCCATTCATCTCTATCGCGCACGCAAGCGCCGCAATATCGAACTCAACAGCCGCACGGCCGGGATCGCTCTTGGTTACCTTGCGGCTTCGGTCGCGCTCATCGTGGTTCTTCTGGCGTTGGGGCGCCTGAGCGATCACGTCGGCGCCGTGGTCTTCCTGGTCGCGTTCGGCTGGTTGACGGGGCTCGGCCTCTCCCAGCTCTACAAGATCGTGGCATTTCTCACATGGCTTGAATGTTATGGGCCGGTGCTCGGCAAGATCCAGACGCCACGCGTGCAGGACCTTGTGGTGGAGGCACGCGCGATCAAGTGGTTCGCTCTCTATTTCGCCGCGGTCGGAGTTGGCGCTGTTGCGCTTCTTGCGGACGCGCCGACTGCTTTCCGGTTCGCGGCCGTTGCGATGGCCGTCGGGACCACAGGCATTGCCGCGCAACTGATACGGACACGCCGTCTGGCGGATGTGAAGGCGGAGGCCCGCCTGCCGCAGGGCGTCCGGCTCCCGCATCTTCTGCTGTCGTGCCACACCTGATCAAAAGAGGAGATTATGCGATGACAACATCGTTCGTTGAACTGGATGTCCGGCCGATCCTCCGGAATGGCGGCGAACCTTTTGGAGAAATCATGGGCGCGATAACCGGGCTCCAGCCGGGGCAGGGGCTGAAATTGCTCGCGACCTTCAAGCCGACGCCGCTGTTCAGCGTGCTCGGCTCGAAGGGATTCAGTCATGAAGCGCGCGAGATCGGCGGCGGGGATTGGGAGGTTCTTTTCCGTCCGGCCGAGGGAGCGACAAAATCGGAACCTCCTTTGGATGCACCCGCGCAGGACACAGCGGAGTGGCCCGACCCCGCTCAACATCTCGACAACCGCGATCTCGATCCGCCGGAACCGATGGTGCGCATTCTTGCGGCCACGGAAGAATTGAAGAAGGGCGAGGTGCTGTCCGCCTTGTTGTGCCGCGAGCCGATCTTCCTGCTTCCGGAGCTTGCGAAGCGCGGTCATGCCTGGCGTGGCGGCTTCGAGAGCGACGGCAAGACTTACAAGATCCTAGTACGGGTCGGCGTGGCCGATATGGCTGCTGTATGAGCGCACGGTTTTCGTAGCCACTGTTTCACCGCGGCTGCGAGGTCTCACGCAGGAGGTGTGCGATGTTCATTCAGACGGAAGAGACGCAGGATTCCGAGCGGCTGAGATTTCTCCCGGGTCGTGAGGTGTTGCCCGAGGGAACGCTCAATCTCAAGACAAAGGAACAGGCCGCTTCGTCGCCGCTCGCCGAGCAGCTTTTCACAATTCCCGGCGTCGCCGGCGTGTTGCTCAACAAGGATTCGATCGTCGTGACGCGGTCGGGTTCGGACTGGCAGCATCTCAAGCCTGCGATCCTTGGAACTATCATGGAGCACTTCATGTCCGGCGCGCCGGTGTTGCGGACGCCGCCCGGCGCCTCCGCCCACGCTAGCGCATCAGGCGAGGAGGACGACGCGACCGCCGCCGGACAGATCCGCGAAGCATTGCGGCGGGTGATCGATCCGGAGCTCGGCTACAACATTGTCGATCTCGGCCTCGTTTACGATGTCGCGGTCGAGGACGGCGGCGTCACCATTGTAACGATGACGACGACCACGCCGGGATGTCCGGCAACGAATTATCTGAAGACTGGCGCGGGCGAGGCGGCGAGCTCTGTCGACGGGGTGGAGTTTGTCGATGTCAGACTGACCTATGAACCGCGCTGGACGCCGGACATGATGACGCCCGAGGCGAAAGCACATCTGGGTATCGGGAGCCAATGGTGAGTGAAGCCACGGCGCCAGCACGCCGTCCGGGCGAGGATGAGGCGACCGCAGGGGTCATGCGCTTGCCCGAAATTCTCCTGACAAGCCTGACGGCTCTCGCTGCCGCCGGAGAAGTCGAGCAGGCGTGCCGTCTCGCCGGGCAAGCCTGTGTGATGCTGCGCGCCAGTGATCCCGCCGCGTCACGCCGTTTCGACGTTCTTCTTCATCGCCTGACGCGCAAGCTCAGTTGGTGAGGGTATCGTGGGCCGTTAGTGCCGCAACCCGCGCGCCAGCGTGCGCAACATTCCGATGAACGTGATCGTCCACGCCACCAGCGCGACATAGAAAAATACGCGTGGGAGTCCGGCCAGAAAACCGAATTCCATGGCCCGGTCCATTTGCCAGGTACAAGCCGCATACATGCCGAGCGGGAACACCGCGCCCCAGTAAAGCGGATCGTATTCGAACGGAAATCTCTCATAACCGTAACGCCAGATGCCGAGCAGAAGTAGCATCGGTATCCACCATGTCCCGGTCGCCCAGTAGAATACCGTGAAGCCTTTCAGGAACGGCAACAGCGACGCCAGATAGGGTGCGTGCGGCGCGTTCAGAATGAGCAGGGAGCCGGCCAGTGTTGAAATCGCCATTGCCCCCATATTGATCCAGTAGGGTGGCGCGAGATCTCCGGGTGAAAATTCGAAGAACGCATAGCGATAGAAGATCAGCGACATCATCCAGATGTACAGCATGCCGCCCCATAGCCACATCGACAGAGCCATCAGATTGAGCTCAAGCCGATAGGGCTGACCCATGCGCGCGGCAAGCAATGCGCTGGATATGGAAAGAGCTTGTGTCGCGACGACTGCCAGCAGCCAGCCGCCATTGATGCCCTTGTCGAGCGTCGGCTTGCTGCGCTTCACGGTGAAGGCGGTAAAGATGGTGTAGGTCAGGCCGACCCAAAGCAGGATGGCGAACATCCATAATATCAAGCCAGCTGTGGTGTTCTCGTGGAGCACCATGAATTGGCTGGCCAGAATACCGGTGCCGGCAACTGTTGTGAAATAGCCGGGTCCGCGGAGATGGGCGACCATGTCGCCGAAGAAGCGACGCGGATAACGCCACGCCCTCAGGCCATAGAGCAAGCACAGGACGATGTATTGCGCGATGTTCAGATAAAACAGCGCGGTGGCGATGCTCGGATGCTCCATCATGAAGGCAGCCAGGGACACGATGCCTGTGGCCATCACCAGCCCGAAATAGGCGGGAGACAAATCTTCAAGATTTAAGACCAAGCCCCCTTTGCGAGGGGTGACGGTCATTGACGATCTCCTGGCTTTCGACGGATGGGTCCGCGCCCGCTGTTGGGTAGTATGAACTATACGACAATGGCATCGATGGGAATTTGTGTATGCGCAAAGAACGGTTTGTCGTCGTGATGTAGGTTGGACCAATGTTCGTGATCCGGTCGGATGAAAAAAGCGATCACCAATGCGAAGTGGAGGCGGTAACCGAGGTATCCGGTTCGGGACAGAGATGACGTTGAAAGAACCGCCTTCCCCGAAGGGAGTGTCTTCCGTCACCGTGATCGGCGCCGGTGTCGCGGGGAGCTGGCAGGCGCTGCTGTTTGCGTGTGCAGGCTATGATGTCACGCTGCTTGATCGCGACGACATCAAGATGACCTATGCGACCAGTCACTGGGCGGGGGGCATGCTGGCGCCGTGGTGTGAAGGCGAGGTATCCGAGCCGCTCATTACGGATCTCGGGACACGCTCGCTGGAGCTCTGGCGCCAGCATCTTCCCGACACGTCGTTTAATGGCTCGCTTGTCGTGGCACAGCCGCGTGATCGCTCGGATTTCGAGCGCTTCGCGCGACTGACGACAGGACATGATCGTCTCGACGCGAATGGCGTCGGCGAGCTTGAACCGGCGCTGTACGGACGGTTTCACGCGGGTCTGTTTTTTGCGGGGGAGGGGCATGTGGAGCCACGTGCCGTGCTGCCGCAACTGCATGCAAGGTTCGTGGCGGCTGGCGGTATCATCCGGTTTCAGTCGGAATGCGATCTCGATGAGCTTGCCCTTGAAACCGAAGGTATCGTGATTGACTGTCGCGGTCTTTCCGCCAGAGACAAGTTTTCAGATCTGCGCGGCGTCAAGGGCGAGATGGTTGTCGTCGAGGTGCAGGACTTCACGCTGTCGCGCCCAGTGCGCCTGCTTCATCCGCGCTGGCCGATTTATGTCATTCCGCGCGAAAATAACTGTTTCATGATCGGTGCGACCAGCATCGAAAGCGAAGATACGGCCGTCAGCTTGCGCTCAGTCGTTGAACTTCTGACGGCAGCCTCCACCGTTCATCCTGCGTTCGGGGACGCTTATATCCTTGAGATCGGTGCGGGGCTTCGGCCTGCGTTTCCGGATCATCTGCCGCGCATCGTCGTGAGCCGCCGAAAGATATCGGTGAATGGACTCTACCGCCACGGCTTCCTGTTAGCGCCAGCTCTTGCAGAGATGACGCTTTCTTATGTGCAGCGCGGATTCATCCATAACGAGGTGATGCGGTCTTCCTTCGAGGTGATATCGTGATGGGAAAGAGGTCCGTTCGCGCCTGAGGGTCAGTTAAGGCCGAGACGCTGCCAAAGCTCGTTCACGCGGGCGACGACGGCTTCATCTATGTCGAGGGCCCGTCCCCATTCGCGGTCCGTTTCGGGAGGCATTTTCGTGGTTGCATCGATGCCGACCTTGCCGCCGAGGCCAGGCTTGGGCGATGCGAAGTCGAGATAATCGATCGGCGTATCAGTCAGCGTGACGAGGTCGCGCGAGGGATCGGAGCGCGTGGCAACCGCCCACATCACATCGGACCAGTTGCGGACATTGATGTCCGGATCGACGAGGATCAGAAATTTTGTGTAAGTGAGCTGTGGCAGCATCGACCACAATGCGAGCATGACCCGACGCGCCTGCCCCGGATAGCGCTTTGAGATGGATGCAATGGCGATCCGGTACGAGCATGCTTCGGGAGGAAGCCACAGGTCCACGATCTCCGGAATCTTCTTCCTGAGCAGCGGGACAAGGAGCTCGTTAAAGACTTCGCCGATCCGGGATGGCTCGTCCGGCGGACGTCCAGTGAACGTCGAAATATAGATTGGCTTCCATCGCATGGTGATGGCGGACACGCGCATCACCGGGAAATTCTCGACGGCATTATAATAGCCGGTGTGGTCGCCGAACGGTCCTTCGGGAGCCGTTTCGTCGGGAGAGACGGTGCCTTCGATGACGATCTCGGCCTCCGCAGGAACCATCAGCGGAACGCTGATGCAGCGCGCGAGCGGCAGGCGCGCTCCACGCAGGAGACCCGCAAAACGAAATTCCGAGAGCGTTTCCGGCAGCGGAAGCGCCGCCGTAAGCATGGCAGCCGGATCGGCACCGATGGCGATCGCGACCGGCATGTCGAGACCGCGTGACTTCCACAGATGATGATGCCGGGCGCCGCCGCGATGAGCAAGCCAGCGCAGGATCAGACGATTGCGGTCAAGCACCTGCATTCTGTAGATGCCGACATTGATGTTGGCGTCCGTCTCATCATCGGGCGGTCTGGTGATGACCATCGGCCATGTGACGAGCGGAGCCGGTTCGCGTGGCCAGCAGATCTGGATCGGCAGCCGGCTGAGGTCGACTGAATCGTCCCGCCATACGATGTCGTGTATGGGTGCGGCTTCGACATGCCTGGGGCGCATTGCCATGATTCCGCGAGCAAGCGGCAGTTTAGCCATTGCGTCTGCGAGGCTGCGCGGAGGCTCTGGCTCGCTCAATTCTGCGAGCGCCTGACCGAGGTTCGGCAAATTCTCAGGATCGACACCGAGTCCCCAGGCAACGCGCTCCCGCGTACCGAACAGATTTACGAGGACAGGTATCTCTGTGGCCGCACCGTCGGCTTTGATAGGCGTTTCAAACAGCAGCGCCGGGCCATTATTCTGAAGAACGCGTCTGTGAATCTCGGTCATTTCATGGACAACCGAGACCGGCTCGCGGATGCGGACAAGTTGGTCTTTTTTCTCAAGGTAGGAGAGAAAGCTGCGCAGGCTTTTGAAAAGTGGCTGGTCTCGGCGCAACAGAGGCGTGATCTCCAAAAACTGTCTTTATGAGAGGCTTCCTGCGCCTTTCCTGAAGCAGAAGCTGCAAACATTCATTGTCCTCGAACAAGGAATTCACTTGATGCCGATGATATGAACACTTCAGAGGAGACTCTGATGCCGGCGTCTGGTCCGTTCATTTCGAGAGTGCCGCCGGTGCTGGCCTTTGTCGGGCAATACCTGCCGCTTTTGCCGTTGCAGCCGCTGCTTGGCTCATGCCTCCACGGTGTTCAGAAGCGTCATCCGCAGATCTTTGACCGCCTGGGCTCGCACGCTACGAAACGATTTGGGCTTGATCCGACGGACTTGCCTTTTGTCTTCGTGCTCGAGCCCGCGCGCGTGAATCCGAAAATCGTCGCGCTCAGGTCCTTGCCGCAACAGATCGATGTCAGGATTACGGGGACCATCGCAACGCTGATCGGCCTCGTCGATGGCTCCTGCGATGGCGACGCACTGTTTTTTTCCCGGAATATTCAGGTCGAGGGCGACATGGAGGCGGCAATCGCATTGCGTAATGCAATTGACGAAGCCGGGATCGACCTCGTCGCGGAATCCGTCGCATGGCTGGGGCCGTTGTCGCCTGTTGCCGCGCAGCTTCTGCAAGGAATCATCGGCAGGCCGCCCGGTCGGCAACGGAACGGCCTGGAGCGCGAGAGCCGATCATGGAATTGATCTGCCCTGCCGGGACGCCTGCTGCACTCAGGGCTGCTGTCGACGCGGGAGCAGATGCAGTGTATTGCGGGTTTCGCGACGAAACCAACGCGCGCAACTTCCCCGGCCTGAATTTTAGCCACGAAGAGTTGACGGCTGGAATTGCCTATGCCCATCGACACGGCGTCAAGGTTCTCATTGCGATCAATACATTCGCGCGGGCGGGTGCGGTGGATGTGTGGAAACGAGCGGTGGATGCTGCTGCGGAGGCTGGTGCGGATGCGCTGATCGTTGCCGATATCGGAGTTCTTGATTACGCGGTCCTGCACCACCCCGGTCAGCGCCTGCATCTGTCGGTCCAGGCGGCTGCTGCCAATCCGGATGCGATCGAGTTTTACGTGGAAGAGTTTGGGGTCCGCCGGGTTGTTCTGCCCCGGGTGCTGAGTGTGCCTGAGATCGCGGCAATCACGAAGGAGATCAGTTGCGAGACGGAAGTCTTCGTCTTTGGCGGCCTTTGCGTCATGGAGGAGGGGCGCTGTTCGCTCTCCTCCTACGCCACGGGAGAATCTCCGAACATGAACGGCGTCTGCTCGCCCGCAAGCCATGTTCATTATCGCGAGCTGGATGGGCATCTCATTTCGCGGCTTGGTGCCTTCACGGTCAACAGATTCTCCGCTGGAGAGTCCGCGGGATATCCGACCCTCTGCAAGGGCCGCTTCCAGACGGAGCACGGTGTTGGCTACCTTTTCGAGGATCCAGTGAGTCTTGATGCAACCGCCATGTTGCCGGAATTGCAAAGGGCTGGCGTAACGGCGCTCAAAATCGAGGGGCGCCAACGTGGACGTGCTTATATCGAGCGCGTGGTCCGCAGCTTTCGCCAGACCCTTACCGGACTGAAAGAGGATATTGCCGCTCCAGCCAACGATCTTGTCGCTCTCACCGAGGGCCAGTCGACAACGGCCGGAGCCTATCGCAAGAGCTGGCGATGATATCGTGTCTCCCAACAGTTGACGGCTTATCCCATGAAAGGCCGTGCCTATGCAGTTGACCCTCGGGCCTGTGCTCTACAACTGGCAAGCTGAGCAATGGCGGGATTTCTATTTCCGCATTGCCGAAGAGGCCCCGGTGGATGTGGTCATCGTCGGCGAAATTGTCTGTTCGAAACGTACGCCATTTTTCACAGAGCATATGCCTGCGGTGATCGAGCGGCTGGCAGCCTGCGGGAAGCAGGTTGTGCTCGGGTCCCTCATTCTTGTGTCGCTGCAACGGGAACGCCGGCAGATGGCGGACCTTGCTGCAAATACGGATTTCATGGTGGAGGCAAACGATGTCACTTGCCTTGGGTCGATTGGGGATCGTCCTCATGCGATCGGGCCGTTCGTGAACGTCTACAACGAGGAGACTGCGGCTTACTTCGCGGGACGAGGAGCTAAACGGATTTGCTTGCCGCCGGAATTGCCGATGGAATCGATTCGGACCATTGCAGCCGCTTTGCCTGGCGTGACGACGGAGATATTTGCCTTCGGCCGCGTGCCGCTTGCAATTTCCGCGCGCTGTTATCATGCCCGCCTTCACAAACTCTCCAAGGATAATTGCCGGTTCGTCTGTGAGAAAGATCCGGACGGGCTGCCCGTGGCAACGCTCGACGGCGAACCGTTCCTTGCCATGAACGGTGTTCAGACGATGTCCCATGCTTGCGTGAATTTGCTGGGAGATGTTGACGATCTCGATATGGCCAGGGTCGGCGCGCTTCGTCTGTCGCCGCAGCGATGCGACATGGTTGCCGTAGCCCGGATTTTTAGGGATGTGCTCGACGGGTGCCGGACCTACGAAGACGGTATGAGCGAACTCTTGCGCATCTATCCGGATGTGCCGTTCGCAAATGGATTTGTGCACGGACGGCCGGGGGCGGTGCTGTGTCCGCCAGTTGCGGGTAGAGGGCACAACGCAGAAGACAGGACATTATTATTTTAATGTAATTCGGAAGGGAGATGGCTGTGGTTGAGGATAACCATGTCGGAGAAACGCTGGATTTGATGGGACGGTTACAGGTTGTCCTGACGCGGATGGATCTCGATTGCAACTGTCGCGAAATTCTAAGCGAGGCTCTGGAGCGTTTCTCGGATCTTGAGTCGCGGCGTCTTTCGAGGCGATCACTGCTTCGTGCGCGCGACCACAAGGATCGTATCGACGCCCTTCTCATGCTGCTCTCGGATCTCGATCAGCTGACCGAGAACGAGAAGGATCGCACGGTTTTCGTGGAAATGGCGCTTTTATTTGAAGAGATTGGCCGTTCTGCAGAGGCTGGCGCGGCTGCCTTGCGCAGCATCGATCCGCAGAATCTGAATTGCCGACGCGATGATCTCGCCCGTGCAGTCAGCGTGCTCCGGCGATAGTCGTCGGGTTCAGACTGCCCGGCTATAGACCGGGCCGGACGGCCCGAGATGAGCGTCGAAGGCAGAAGCGACGCTGCGCACGAGATGCCGTGCGTCATCCTTGACCGAAAGCACCGGTCCCTCGAGGCAAGCGACACCGTCGTCGATCAACATGTGCAGGCGCTCTGAGTGAAGCACAGTCTCCGGCATCGTGCCGTATTTTGTGCAAACCTGTTTCAGATCGACACGAAAATCGCACATGATCCGCTCAATGATCTCTGCGCGCAGGCGATCGTCGGCGGTCAGCGTATAACCTTTCCGGATAGCCAGGTTGCCTTCACGGATTTGCGCACAATAGGCCCGCGGTGCAACCTCGTTCTGGACGTAACCTTGATTCAATCGTCCGATGGCGCTTGCGCCAAAGCCAATCAGGATATCGCTGCTGTCGGTCGTGTAGCCCTGAAAGTTTCGATGGAGATGCCCCTCCGCCTGTGCCGTTGCAAGGCTGTCGTTCGGAAGGGCAAAATGGTCAAGGCCAATCTGTCGATAGCCCGCGTTGGTCAAGCAATAGGCAATCATGTTCGCCTGAAGGTAGCGCTTCGTTCCGTCCGGAAGTGCGGCTTCGTCTATCTTGCGCTGATGCTTCTTGAACGTCGGGACGTGAGCATAACCGAAGACGGAAAGACGATTGGGACGGAGCTGCAGGCATTTTTGGGCGGTATCGAAGCACGATGCGACTGTTTGAAGGGGTAAGCCATATATCAGATCGAAATTGATGCTGCGGATGCCGGCTGCTCGCAATCCATCGGTCACTGCGGCGGTGTCTTCGAAGCTCTGAATGCGGTTGATGGCTAGCTGTACTGCGGGGTCGAAACTCTGAACACCGAGGCTGGCCCGCGTGATGCCGCTCGCGCTGAGTTCGAGTGACATTTCGCGGGTGAGCCTGCGCGGGTCGATCTCGATGGCGATTTCGGCGCCGGACAGAAAACTGAACTTCTGTCTCAGAAAATCAACGAGTCCTGAGAATTGAGCCGGCGTCATGATCGTCGGTGTTCCGCCGCCGAAATGGACTGAACCGACCTTCGGTGTCTGTCCGATATGGCTCGCCACCATATCGATTTCTTGCCGCAGCGCTGCGAGATATTCGGCGACGGGCTCATTGCGCCGAACGATGGTGGTGTTGCAACCGCAATACCAGCACATGGATTGGCAGAACGGGATATGCAGATAGAGCGATATCGTTTTCCCGTGAGGAATTTCTGCCAGCCAGCGGCCGTAAGTGTGCCGGGTGATCGAATCGGAGAAATGCGGTGCGGTTGGATAGCTCGTATAACGCGGCAGGCGCTCCTCGCCATACCGGCTATTCAGGTCGGGTCGCATATGGATGATGGAGGGAAGGGTCACGTGCGGGCCTCGCCATGCACAACTGAAATCAGTGTTTTGTGAGGGGAAACCATTCGACGGCATCGCCGCGCTTGATGTCTGCGCGATGAGGACCGATCACGACAAATCCTTCGGCCCTGCTCAGAAGAGCGAGTTTTCCGGAATTGGCTTTTGGCAGCAAATCCACGATTGGGGCTCCATTGGCACTGTAGCCGGTGAGAATGGCGGGCAGATAGGTTGACCGGCCAGGATGCGATGGCCAGACAAAATTCGCGATCGCAGGAGATGCAGGTTCTATCGGCTGCCTCAGGCCGGCCCACGTTCCCAACAGTCCCTCAACCACGGCACAAAACGTGGTGAAGACCGCGCCGGGATTGCCCGGGAGGCCGATATAAGCGGCTTGGCCGACCCGGCCGAGCGTGAGTGGTTTTCCTGGTTTGATCGCAACGCCGGAGACTACGATAGCCCCTTCGCACTGGCGAACAACGTCAGCCATATGGTCTTCGTCACCGACAGAAACGCC
This sequence comes from Afipia felis ATCC 53690, assembly GCF_000314735.2. Classification (NCBI taxonomy): domain Bacteria; kingdom Pseudomonadati; phylum Pseudomonadota; class Alphaproteobacteria; order Hyphomicrobiales; family Nitrobacteraceae; genus Afipia; species Afipia felis. The sequence goes on from NZ_KB375270.1 coordinate 3,659,644, forward strand.
GCCCGTGGTAATCACCACGTCGGCATTCGCAATTGCATCACGCATGCGGGCGGACAAGGCTTTCGGGTCGTCATGGCAGGACCCAAGGTCGACAACGCTGATCCAGGCTTTATCCAACAGGCCGCGCAGAATGTAGCGATTGGAATTATAGATTTCGCCCAACGCGATGGTTTCACCGGGCTGGCGCAATTCTGACCCCGTCGAAAAGATGGCGACGCGGAGTTTCCTGAACACCTCGATCTTTGCTAGTCCAGCTGATGCAGTGACGCCCATTGCGCGCGGGTCCATCAGGCTGCCGCGAGTTATCAATGTAGCGCCAGCTTGAACGTCCTCGCCGCGAAGCCTGATATTTTCACCGCGCTGCGGAAGCCGAGAGATGACGATTGTATCACCCTCACGCTTGATCTCCTCCTGAGCGATAACAGTGTTCGCCCCGGGCGGAATTGGTGCTCCGGTTAGAATCCGGATCGCAGTGCCAGCCTGCACGGCAATTTCTTTTTCCGTTCGGCTGGCGGCGACCCGTCCGATGACAGTCAGTCGGACTGGCAGAAAGCCATTGAGATCGTCGACGTTGACTGCATAGCCATCCATCGCGCTGTGATCGAAACGGGGCAGCGGCGTCGGGGCCGTGAGAGGTTGCGCAAGAACCCGTCCGGAGGCGTCCTGCAAATCCACGGTTTCCACCTCTATCGGAAGCCTCAGCCTCATTCCTTTCTGGATCGCGAGATCCACCGGAATCAACCTGTCGTTCTTTCGATCGGCCGGCTGAGTAAGGCTTTCGTGCGGGTCAGAGCGGCGCTGTGGAGCGGCCGAAATCTCCGGCGATTCGTAAGGATGCTCCATCTGCACGCTCCATATGTCTTGCAGAGAGCGTAGCTCGATCCCGCAAGAGACTGCCGCGGGACAGCATTTAGCAGGCCTCCCGCCGCGTGCCTTGCGTTAGCGCAAAATCGTCCTGCCATTTCGCAATGGCCGGGCGACCGGATATCAATTCAGGCGCCGTTCGGAGGAGGCAGTGTCATGACGCAGGAATTGCCCCGAATTTCTCGAGGATTCTCGGCGGTTCATGATGTTGGATCGTCGATGAGCCGTTGAGGGCGCGCGAAGAGAATGAGTTGTTCTTTATCGTCGATGACGATTTCACGCCCTCTAATTCGCACGCCGTGTTCCGTCAGACAGGCAAGGCTTCGCGACAGATTTTCCCGCGTGGTGCCGATATGCGATGCCAGCGTGCTGCGGTCGAAGGGGACGACGACGTTTTTCTGCGGAGTATTTTTTTGGGCTTCAGTCAGGATCCAATTGGCCAGCCGCTCGACGCTGGACCTTGCCATATATCCTTTGAGCTTCTTGACGGAGCCGCGGTAGGCGAGTGCAAGTTCGGTAGCGATCATGCGGGCGAAGGCGACATCCTGATCGAAAACCTCGCGGATGCGCTTCGCCGGAATCAGCAAAACGCGCGATTCGACCAGCGTTCTTACCGAACTCAAATAGGGCTGTTCGCTGACAATGGCTGCGGGAATGAACGTGGAGACCGGGTGGACTAATGAGATTCCACATTCGCCGCCATCCTGTTCGGTATAGATTTCGGCGAGGCCATCGATCAGCACATGCAGGAAGTCAGCCTGGGTACCTTCATGTGTCAAAACGACCCCGGCTGGAAACTTCTGCAGCAAAGCAGCATCCAGCAATCGCTCCAGGTTCTCCGGACGCATTCCGGAAAACAGCGATAGCTCTTTCAGCTGTTCGATATCTTGATGGCGCAACGCCAGTGCTCCGCTTCATGATGGATGAAGTGTGATTTTTATCAATTTCAAGTACGGCAAGCGTCACGTTTCTAAGAGTATAGGATCACACAAGGGTGTGTACTTTCATATAAGTCAGGGCCGATGATCTTGGCTTGATCCAACGCAAATCAATTCCATGGCCCGGAAAGCAATCTCCGATCGAAACTGATTTGGAGATGCTCTGTGGGTGGACCCAGTCAAGGTAGCGCAACGCGAGGGCGGGCGCTTTGGCTTTCAACGATCTCGTTCACGATCTGCTTTGCGGTCTGGACGATCTTTTCCATCATCGGCATCAGCATCAAGCAGAAGCTCGGTCTCAACGAGACTGAGTTCGGCCTGTTGGTTGGCTTGCCGATCCTGAGCGGATCGCTTATTCGCCTCGTCCTCGGAGCGTGGACCGATCAGTATGGCGGGCGCCGCGTCAATACCATCGTGATGCTTGCGGCTGCGGTGGCGACTTACTTCCTCACCTGGGCGCACACCTATCCGCAATTTTTGATCGCCGCGTTCTTCGTCGGTATTGCGGGCGGCTCGTTCGCGGTCGGCGTCGCCTATGTCTCCCGGTTCTATCCGGCTGGGAAGCAGGGCACTGCGCTTGGCATTTTTGGCGCAGGCAATGTTGGTTCCGCGGTCACCAAGCTCCTTGCGCCGTTCGTCATGGTCGCGTTCGGCTGGCAGGCGGTCGCGCAGGTCTGGGCTGTGGTTCTTGCGGTGATGGCGGTCATCTTCTGGATCTTCGCGGAGGAAGATCCGGTGATGCGCGAACGGCGCGCGCGCGGCGAAAAGCCGAAGAGCATGTGGCTCGAATTCGCCCCGCTCAAGAATATTCAGGTCTGGCGCTTCTCGCTCTATTACTTCTTCGTGTTCGGTGCATTCGTGGCGCTCGCACTGTGGCTGCCGCAGTACCTCATCAATGTTTACGGCGTCGATCTCAAGGCCGCCGGCATGATCGCGGCGATGTTTTCGATCCCGGCGTCGATCTTTCGTGCCTATGGCGGCCATCTCGCTGACCGCTACGGCGCGCGGCGGGTGATGTACTGGTCGCTTCTGGTTGGCGTCGCCTGCACCTTCATCCTGTCCTATCCGCCGACGGATTACGTGGTGCGGACCGTGACCGGCTCGATGGGCTTCCATCTCGAAATGGGCGTGGTGCCGTTCACGGTGACGGTGTTCGTGCTCGGTTTCTTCATGGCGCTGGGCAAGGCGGCGGTGTTCAGGCACATCCCGGTTTATTACCCCAACAATGTTGGCGTGGTCGGCGGCCTTGTCGGCATGATCGGCGGCCTCGGTGGTTTCGTGCTGCCGATAGCTTTCGGCGCGCTGAATGATCTGACCGGGTTGTGGACCAGCTGCTTTATGCTGCTGTTCCTTATCGTCACCGTCTCGCTGCTCTGGATGCATCTGGCTGTGCGGCAGATGGAGCGCGGCCTCGCCGGCGAGGCGCTGAGGAAGCTGCCGCAATTCCCCGAAATGGAGGAGATCCACAAGCCCGAGCACATCGGCGCTTTGGCTGGCGTCGTGCTCACCGACTGGCGGCCGGAGGATCGCGAGTTCTGGGAAACCAAGGGGCGCGCTATCGCGCGGCGCAATCTGTGGATTTCAATTCCGGCGCTGCTGCTGTCGTTCGCCATCTGGCAGGTCTGGTCGGTGGTGGTGGCGAAGCTGCCTTCGGTCGGGTTCAAGTTCACCACGGCGGAGTTGTTCTGGCTGGCGGCGCTGCCGGGTATCTCCGGCGCGGTGCTGCGCGTGTTCTACTCGTTCATGGTGCCGATTTTCGGCGGGCGACTATGGACGACGCTGGCGACATGGTCGCTGATGATCCCGGCGGTCGGCATCGGCTATGCGGTGCAGAACCCTTCGACACCTTACGTCGTGTTCCTGGCACTGGCGCTGTTATGCGGCTTCGGCGGCGGCAACTTTGCGTCCTCGATGGCCAATATCTCCTTTTTCTTCCCGCGTGCCGAGAAAGGCAACGCGCTCGCGCTGAATGCCGGCCTCGGCAATCTGGGCGTCAGCGTGGTGCAGTTCGTGGTGCCGCTCGTCATTACGGTTGGCGTACTCGGCTGGTTCGGCGGCGACCCGGTGATGGTGGCGGACGGCCCACGTCAGGTGCCGATGTGGCTGCAGAACGCCGGGTTCGTCTGGGTGCCCTTCATCGCCGCCAGCGCATTCGCTGCGTGGTTCGGCATGAACGATATCGCCTCAGCCAAGGCTTCGTTCTCCGATCAGGCGGTGATCTTCCAGCGCAAGCATAACTGGGTGATGTGCTGGCTCTACACCGGCACGTTCGGCTCCTTCATCGGTTACTCCGCGGGCTTCCCGCTGCTGGCGAAGGTTCTGTTCCCGAACATCAATGTGTTGCCGTTCGTCTTCCTCGGGCCGCTGGTCGGCGCGCTGTCGCGCTCGGCGACCGGCTGGATCGCGGACAAGTGGGGCGGCGGCCGCGTCACGCTGTGGGTGTTCGTGACGATGATGGCGGGCGTACTCGGGATTCTCTACTTCACCGGCATCAGGGAGCAGCCCGGCGCGTTCTGGGGATTCTTCGCGATGTTCCTCCTGATGTTCTTCGCCACCGGCGTCGGCAATGCGTCGACCTTCCAGATGATCCCGAACATCATGCGCAAAGAGATGGATCGCCTGATGCCGGAAGCCGACGCTGTCGCTCGCGCACGTCAGACGGAGAAGGAATCCGCCGCGATTACCGGATTTACCTCGGCGATCGCCGCATTCGGCGCGTTCTTCATCCCGAAGTCGTTCGGTACGTCGATCGACATGACCGGCGGCGTGGAAGCGGCGCTGTGGGGATTCTTCATCTTCTACGTCACCTGCGTAGCGATCACCTGGGCTGTCTACACTCGCAAGGGCGGCCTGCTTCATGACATCGAGCGGCGTGGTGCAACGGCGGTTGCCCAGCCGGCGCAGTAAGGAGAGGCTGATGAGCCATTTTCTAGACAGGCTTTCGTTCTTCACGAAAACCAGAACCGAGTTCGCCGGCGGTCACGGCATCACCACGACGGAAGACAGGTCGTGGGAGGACGGCTACCGCAAGCGCTGGCAGCACGACAAGATCGTGCGTTCCACGCATGGCGTGAACTGCACGGGCTCCTGCTCGTGGAAGGTCTATGTCAAGGGCGGCATCGTCACCTGGGAAACCCAGCAGACCGACTATCCGCGCACGCGGCCCGATCTGCCGAACCACGAACCCCGCGGCTGTCCGCGCGGTGCGAGCTATAGCTGGTACCTGTATTCCGGTAACCGCGTGAAATATCCGCTGGTGCGCTCACGCCTGCTCAAGCTGTGGCGCGCGGCGCGTGCGACGCTGACGCCGGTGGCGGCGTGGAAGTCGATTGTCGAGAATCCAGAAAAACGCGCCGCCTACACCAAGCGGCGCGGCCTCGGCGGTTTCGTGCGGGCAAACTGGGATGAGGTCAACGAGATCATCGGTGCGGCGAATGCCTACACGGTGAAGGCTCATGGTCCGGATCGCGTGTTCGGCTTCTCGCCGATCCCGGCGATGTCGATGGTGAGCTACGCCTCAGGCGCGCGTTACCTGTCGCTGCTCGGCGGCGTCTGCATGTCATTCTATGACTGGTACTGCGACCTGCCGCCGGCTTCGCCACAGACCTGGGGCGAGCAGACCGACGTTCCGGAAAGCGCCGACTGGTACAATGCGGGCTTCCTGATCCTGTGGGGCTCCAACGTGCCGCAGACGCGCACGCCGGATGCGCACTTCTACACCGAGGCGCGTTACAAGGGCGCCAAGAGCGTGGTGATCTGCCCGGACTATTCCGAGGCGTCGAAATTTGCCGACATGTGGATGTCGCCGAAGCAGGGTACCGATGCGGCGGTGGCGATGGCGATGGGCCATGTCATCCTGCGCGAATTCCATATCGACAAGAAGACCGCATATTTTGACGACTATATGCGCCGCTACAGCGACATGCCGATGCTGGTGCGTCTGGTGAAGCAGGGCGATCATTACATTCCGGATCGCTTCGTGCGCGCGTCGGATTTTGTCGACGGCCTCAACGAGGCCAATAATCCGGAGTGGAAGACAGTCGCCTATGACGAGGCCAGTGGCGGCATCGTTGCGCCGAATGGCTCGATTGGTTTCCGCTGGGGCGAGAAGGGCAACTGGAATCTCGAGGAGAAGGCAGCGGGCGGCGATACCAGGCTGCGAATGTCACTGATGGATATTCAGGACGATGTCGCCAAGGTCGGATTCCCGTATTTCGGTAATCGCGAGCATGACCATTTTCGCGGCACGGATCATCCGGGCGTGCTGACCCGCAACATTCCGGTGAAGATGCTGCAACTTGCCGATGGCGAGACGCCGGTTGCTTCGGTGTTTGATCTGTTCGTCGCCAATTACGGTATCGATCGCGGGCTCGGCGGCGAGAACATCGCCAAGGGTTACGACGAGATCGAGCCCTATACGCCGGCCTGGGCGGAGCAGATCAGCGGCGTGCCGCGCGAGCAGATCATCACGGTGGCGCGCGAGTTCGCGCGCAATGCCGAGAAGACCAACGGCCGTTCGATGGTGATCGTCGGCGCCGGGCTTAATCACTGGTACCACATGGACATGAACTACCGCGGCATCATCAATATGCTGGTGATGTGCGGTTGTGTCGGCCAGTCCGGCGGCGGCTGGTCGCATTATGTCGGTCAGGAAAAGCTGCGGCCGCAGTCCGGCTGGGTGCCGCTGACTTTCGGTCTCGACTGGAGCAGGCCGCCGCGTCAGATGAACTCGACCTCGGCTTTCTACGCGCATACCGATCAGTGGCGTTACGAGACGCTCGACGTCAAGGACGTGCTGTCGCCGACCGCGCCGATGGGGCCGTGGGATGGTGCGCTGATCGACTACAACGTGCGCGCCGAGCGCATGGGCTGGTTGCCGTCCGCGCCGCAGCTTCAGACCAACCCGCTTGAAGTCGCCAAGCAGGCGGCGGCATCGGGACTGGAAGCCAAGGACTATGTTGCCAAGGCGCTGAAGTCCGGCGAGTTGAAGATGTCCTGCGAAGACCCGGACAATCCGAAGAACTGGCCGCGCAATCTGTTCGTCTGGCGCTCCAACCTGCTCGGCGCGTCGGGCAAGGGGCACGAATATTTCCTCAAGCATTTGCTCGGCACCAGTCATGGCGTGATCGGCAAGGATCTCGGCGATGTCGGCGGCCGCAAGCCGTCCGAGGTTGCCTGGCACGAGGAGGCGCCGGAAGGAAAGCTCGACCTGCTCGTCACGCTCGACTTCCGCATGTCCACCACCTGCATGTACTCGGACATCGTGTTGCCGACCGCGACTTGGTACGAGAAGAACGATCTCAACACCTCGGACATGCATCCCTTCATCCACCCGTTGACCGCTGCGGTCGATCCGGTGTGGGAGTCGCGTAGCGACTGGGAGATCTACAAGGGCATCGCGAAGTCATTCTCGAAGGTCGCCCCCGAGGTACTCGGCGTCGAGAAGGACGTGGTGCTCACGCCGATCATGCACGACTCGCCGGGCGAGATCGCGCAGCCGCTTGACGTCAAGGATTGGAAGAAAGGCGAGATCGATCCGATCCCCGGCAAGACTATGCCGGCGGTCGTCGTGGTCGAGCGCGACTATCCGAATCTCTACAAGCAGTTCACCTCGCTCGGTCCGCTGATGAGCAAGCTCGGCAATGGCGGCAAGGGTATGAACTGGAACACCGAGCATGAGGTCGAACTGCTCAAGCGCCTCAACGGCGTCGTGACCGAGGAGGGTCTGAGCAAGGGGCTACCGAAGATCGAGACGGACATCGACGCCTGCGAGGTGCTGCTATCGCTTGCGCCGGAGACCAATGGTGAGGTTGCCGTGAAGGCGTGGAGTTCGCTGGGGACCTTCACCGGCCGCGACCATACCCATCTCGCGATCCCGAAGGAGGACGAGAAGATTCGCTTCCGCGACGTGGTCGCGCAACCGCGCAAGATCATCTCGTCGCCGATATGGTCAGGACTCGAGTCGGAAAGCGTCTGCTACAACGCCTGCTACACCAATGTCCACGAGTTGATCCCGTGGCGCACGCTGACCGGCCGTCAGCAGCTCTATCAGGATCATCTGTGGATGCGGGCATTCGGTGAGGGGTTCTGCGTCTACCGTCCGCCAATCGACACTAGATCAGTGCGGCCGGTGATCGATCGCAAGCCGAACGGCAACAAATCGGTGGTGCTGAACTTCCTGACGCCGCACCAGAAGTGGGGCATCCACTCGACCTACACCGACAATCTTCTGATGCTGACGCTGTCGCGCGGCGGGCCGATCGTCTGGATCAGCGAGGCCGACGCGAAGAACGCCGGCATCGTCGATAACGACTGGATCGAGGTGTTCAACACCAACGGTGCGCTGGTCGCGCGCGCGGTGGTGTCGCAGCGTGTCCGTCAGGGCATGTGCATGATGTATCACGCGCAGGAGAAGATCGTGAACATGCCGGGCTCCGAGCAGACCGGCCAGCGAGGCGGCATCCATAATTCGGTGACGCGGGTCGTGCTCAAGCCGACCCACATGATCGGTGGGTATGCGCAGCAGGCTTACGGCTTCAATTATTACGGCACCGTCGGCTCCAACCGCGATGAATTCGTGATCGTCCGCAAGATGACAAAGGTGGACTGGCTGGACGAGCCGGTCGCCACATCGGGCACAAGCCTGGAGGCCGCAGAATGAAAATCCGTGCCCAGATCGCAATGGTGCTCAATCTCGACAAGTGCATCGGGTGCCACACCTGTAGCGTGACCTGCAAGAACGTCTGGACCAGCCGCGAAGGCATGGAATACGCTTGGTTCAACAACGTCGAAACCAAGCCCGGCATCGGTTATCCGAAAGACTGGGAAAACCAGAAACGCTGGAAGGGCGGTTGGGTGCGCCGGCGCGACGGTTCGATCGCACCGCGCATCGGTGGGAAATGGCGCGTGCTGGCGAACATCTTCGCCAACCCCGATCTGCCGGAGATCGACGACTACTACGAGCCCTTTACCTACGATTACGAGCATCTGCAGTCCGCGCCGGACATGAAGGCGATGCCGACCGCGCGGCCGCGTTCGCTGGTTTCCGGTGAGCGGCTGGAGAAAATCCAGTGGGGGCCGAACTGGGAGGAAATCCTTGGCGGCGAGTTCGCCAAGCGCTCGAAGGACTACAATTTTGATGGCGTGCAGAAGGACATCTACGGCCAGTTCGAAAACACCTTCATGATGTATCTGCCGCGGTTGTGCGAGCATTGCCTCAACCCGACCTGCGTTGCATCATGTCCGTCCGGCGCGATCTATAAGCGCGAGGAGGATGGCATCGTCCTGATCGATCAGGATAAGTGCCGCGGTTGGCGCATGTGCGTCTCCGGGTGTCCCTACAAGAAGATTTATTACAACTGGTCGTCAGGAAAATCCGAGAAGTGCATCTTCTGCTATCCTCGCATCGAGGCGGGGCAGCCGACGGTATGCTCGGAGACCTGCGTTGGTCGTATCCGCTACCTCGGCGTCGTGCTCTATGATGCCGACCGCATCGCGGAGGCTGCCAGCAAACCGGATGAGCGCGATCTCTATCAGGCGCAGCTCGACGTGTTTCTCGATCCCAACGATCCCTCGGTGATTGCGGAAGCGGAGCGTCAGGGCATTCCGCATGCCTGGCTGGAGGCGGCCAAGGCATCGCCGATCTGGAAGATGGCGATGGAATGGAAGGTCGCGTTCCCGCTGCACCCGGAATACCGCACGCTGCCGATGGTCTGGTATGTACCGCCGCTGTCGCCGATCACCTCAGCAGCATCGGCTGGCAAGATCGGTCTCGATGGTGAAATGCCGGATGTCCGCTCGCTGCGTATTCCGATGCGGTATCTCGCCAACCTCTTGACCGCAGGCAACGAGGAGCCGGTGGCGCTGGCCCTCGAGCGCATGCTGGCTATGCGCGCCTACATGCGCGCCAAGACGGTAGACGGCGTGATCGATGAGGCCATTGCGGCGCGCGTCGGCCTCAAGGGCGCGCAGATCGACGAGATGTACAAGATCATGGCGCTCGCCAATTACGAGGACCGCTTCGTGATTCCGACCGCGCATCGCGAACTTGGCGCCGATGCCTACGACATGCGCGGCTCGTGCGGTTTTTCGTTTGGCAATGGCTGCGGTGGCGGTGAAACCGAGGTCAACCTGTTCGGCTCGCCTCGCAAGCCCAAGACTCCGATGGAGGTGGCATGATGAAAACATTCAAGGTGTTGTCTGCTCTTCTGACCTATCCTTCGGACGAGCTCGTCGCAGCCGCACCGCTGTTTGGCACCGTGCTGGATGATGAGGCGCTGGTGCCACTCGCCGCGCGCGAGAAGCTCGATGTGCTGATCGATGAGCTTGCGACCGGCGATCTCTACGATCTTCAGGAGCGCTATGGCCTGCTGTTCGACCGCAGTCGCTCGCTGGCGCTGCATCTGTTCGAGCATGTCCATGGCGAAAGCCGCGACCGTGGCCAGGCGATGGTCGATCTGAAAACGCTGTATGAGAACGCGGGCTTCTTCATCACCGCGAATGACCTGCCGGATTTCGTTCCGCTGTTCCTTGAATTTCTGTCGACCCAGCCGATTGCGACAGCGCGCGAACTCTTAGGGCAACCCGCGCACATTCTCGCTGCCATTGCCGAGCGCCTGGAGCGCCGGGAGTCGAACTACAAGGCTGTCTTCGATGCAATGGTTGCGATTGCCGAAGAACAGCCTGAGCGCGAAGCGGTCGAGGAGCTTTTGAAAGGACCGGACCCCGATCCGATGGACTTCGCCGCGCTCGACGCCGCGTGGGAAGAAGAGGAAGTCAAGTTTGGGCCGACCGCGCAGAGCGCTTCGTCATGCGGCCGCGACGGATTGCAGTCGCGGTTGCGACATGCCTCGCGCGCCATCAAGTCGCCGGCAGCCTGAGAAGGAGGGACAGATGTACACCACGCTCAATTCCATCGCCTTCGGCTGGTATCCGTATCTGTGCGCGTTTGTCTGCCTGTTCGGCAGTCTGTTTCGCTTTGACCGCGAGCAATATACCTGGCGCAGCGGTTCAAGCCAGCTTCTGCGCCGCCGTCAGTTGATGTGGGGCTCCAACCTGTTCCACGTCGGCATTCTGGTGATCTTCGGCGGCCATTTCGTCGGCCTGCTGACGCCGATCTGGGTGTTCGACATGATGGGCATCTCGCACAGCTTCAAGCAGATGCTGGCGATGGGCGCCGGTGGTATCGCCGGTCTGATGTGCCTTGTCGGCATTTCCCTTCTGACCCATCGCCGGTTGTTCGATCCGCGAATCCGCGCCAACTCGTCGTTCGGCGACACCGCGATCCTGCTGATTTTGTTCGCGCAGCTTTTGCTCGGCCTTGCCACCATTCCGGTGTCGGCCGGTCATCTCGACGGTCATGAAATGGTGAAGTTCATGAACTGGGCGCAGGCGATCGTCACGCTGCAGCCGGATGCTGCGAACTATGTTCTCGACGTGCATCCGATCTTCAAGGCGCACCTGATGCTCGGCATGACGATTTTCCTCGTCTTCCCGTTCACTCGCCTTGTGCACATCTGGAGCGCGCCAATTTGGTATCTCGGTCGTCGCGGCTATCAGGTTGTGCGCGCTCGTCCGGGTAATATTCCGGCGCCGGTCGCAGCAACCCGTATGCCCGCCCCACCGCCGATCCAGCCTGCGGAGTAGGGAGCATGGATTGTTCTGTCTCAAATGCCTTGCCGAAGCCAAAGGCAATCAGCGTCAACGGTGTGGTGATTTCCCGCGAGACCATCGCGCAGGAGGTACAGAACCATCCGGCGGATAAACCGATCCATGCCTGGCAGGCGGCGGCGCGCGCGCTCGTGGTGCGCGAACTGCTGTTGCAGGAAGCCACACGACTCGGAATCGCTACCGAGGCGCTGTCCGATCCGGATGGGCGCCGGGAAACCGCCGAGGAAGCCGCGATGCGCGCGCTGGTCGAGCGCGAGGTCAAAACGCCGGAGCCGGATGAGGCGGCCTGCCAGCGTTTCTACGAACAGAACATTCAGCGTTTCCGGCTCGGTGATCTTTACGAAGTCGCCCATATCCTCATCGCCGCGCCGCGTGGCGATCAGACGGCACGAGCATCAGCACGTGAGAGCGCCGAAACCATTCTTGCGGCGGTGAAGGCCGATCCGGCCGCCTTTGCTGACATGGCATCGAACCATTCGGCGTGTTCCACTTCGGCGGTGAATGGTGGCCGCCTCGGCCAGATCGCACGCGGCCAGACCGTGACCGAATTCGAGGCGGCGCTGGAGCGGATGCAACCGGGCGAGATGGCGATCGTCGAAACGCGTTATGGCTATCACGTGGTGCGACTGGATCGCCATGCGGTAGGGAAGACGTTGCCGTTCGAGCTCGCGAAAGAACGGATCGCGGGTTATCTCGCCGCCAGTGTCCAGCATCGTTCACTCGCGCAATACATCTCGATTCTTGCAGGCCAGGCCGAGATCACGGGTTTCTCGCTTGTCGGGACGGGCACGCCATTGGTGCAATAGAGGGAGCGCGGCACATGCAACTCGGTGAGGTGATACGCGGCTTTGAGGACGAAGCTAATGCCGCCGAAGCGCTGATTGCTTGTGGTGATGTGGCCTTGCTGGCCCGAGTCGATGCCATGACAAACCGGTTTGGCGAGACCGTCGGTGAGTATGCGTCCGGAGCGGTGCGCCGCTTTGCGAACCTTGCGGGCAGCGAGGACTGGCTTGGCTTGATGAACATCCTGGAGCGCGCCAGCGACCCGGGCAGCGGGTGCCTGACCTACATGGTTGGCTGGTCGCTGAAGCAGGATGAAGCGATGTCAGCCGTGTCGGACGAGGGTAGTCCTTCTCATGAAGGATGTACGTGCGGCGGACATGGAGGCTGCTCATGAGTCTTGACGGCGACAGGCCGGAAAATCTTGCCGGATCGAAAACACTGGCGCGGATCGGTGTCCTTGTCGTCTCGGATCGCGCAAGCGAGGGTGTTTACGAAGACAAGAGCGGAAAGGCGATTGGTGATTTTCTGAAGAAAGTAGTTCGTTCGAACTGGATCATCATCTTCAAGATTGTGCCCGACGGCGCCGAAAGCGTGGCCAGCGCATTGATCGAGCTATCGGACCGCGAAGACTGCGATCTGGTTTTGACGACGGGCGGTACCGGTCCGGCTCCACGCGATCTTACGCCTGAGGGAACACGAATGGTCATCAGCCGCGAGTTGGCCGGTTTTGGCGAATTGATGCGGCGGGTCAGTCTGGAGCATGTTCCAACCGCGATCCTGTCACGGCAGTTGGCTGGGACACGCAACCGCTCTTTGATTGTCAACCTGCCTGGCCGCCCAGCCGCCATTGAAGTCTGCCTCAATGCGATTTTTCCAGCCATCCCATATTGCCTCGAACTGATTGGGGCGCGCCGAATCGAGGTCGATTCCGATGTTTGCATTGCATTCCACCCGGGGAATTGAGCCAGTCCGGAAAAGTGCGTCCGATATTGGTGCGATCGTCTACGAGAACGACAGATATCCGGATGAGGTTTTCAAATGGATCGTCGGCGAATGCCGAGCCCGCGGTCTGGTACTGTCAGGCGTTCTGCAATACCCGGCGTTTGAGGGGGCGGACCAGAGTTGCGATGTTGTGCTCGAAGATATTGTAAGCGGGCGCCGTACTCTGTTGTTCGACGACCGTGGCCCGGGCGCGAGGGGATGTCGTCTCGATGTTGCGGCTTTGCTCGAAGCCGCAATGGAAATCGAGCGGAGCTTCGAGAATAACCCCTCGCTTCTTGTCCTGAACAAGTTCGGAAAAGTGGAGGCTGAGGGAGGAGGCATGTGCGGGCTGATCGCAAAGGCGCTTGAGCTCGGCATTCCTGTCGCGATCGGCGTTCCCGAACGTAACCTGGAGATTTGGCGAAGTTTCGCTGATGAGTTCTCGACCGAGTTGCCGGGAGACATCGATCAAATTGAGGGGTGGCTGGCGAGCCTCGGATATTGCTGTCCGCGATAGTAGAGAGGCTTTCTCGAAGAGTGAAGTGCGAGAACAAGAATGCAGAACGAACGTTCGTCACGGCAGAGATTGATGGCGCAATCGACCCGTTCGGAATCTTCCGGCGACTCTCATCGCCGATGCCTGCACTGCCAGGCGCGCTCACTCAGCATATGTGCCGCACTCAATGCCACCGAGCTTCATGATCTGGAAAACCTCGGTCCGGAAATCAGTTTTGCATCCAAGGATATTTTGTTCTCGGAAGATGATAAGGCGCGTAACGTATTTAATCTGACGCAGGGTGTCGCTCGACTATATAAAATCATGCCGGATGGACGACGTCAGATCGTCGGCTTCGCGTTGCCGGGAGATTTTCTGGGAGCGACACATTCTGAACGATACAATTTTTCGGCCGATGCTGTTACCCCCATTGCTGCCTGCCGATTTTCCAGAAGCAAGTTTTTACGGTTCGTCGAGGACAAACCAAACATCCTGCGTCGAATGCACGAATTCGAGACGCGGGAGCTTCATTTGGCCAGAAACCAGATGCTGCTGCTCGGAAGCAATTCGGCGGAGCAGAGAATTGCGCTGTTTCTCATCGGCTGGCGCGACCGGCTTGCGCGGTTAGGGGAAGTTCAAGAGACGATGCCGCTTCCGATGAGGAGACGGGATATCGCGGATTTTCTTGGCATGACGATTGAAACAGCCAGCCGCACGCTGAGGCGGCTTGAGCGGCAAAAGATCATTGTCATTGTCCGGAGGGGAGTTCGTTTGCTGAATCCCGCCGCGATCGAGGATCTGGCGTGGGCACGATGATGTGTTCGGATGACCTCCGCGATGAGATCGAGATGTTGATTCACGTCATCTCGATAAGCCCGCCTTTTCATTATTGCATAACGTGATCCGGCCGTTGATCGTACAGATGTAATTCTTCGTTTCCCGAAGTGTGCGGATCAGTGAGTTGCTGGAGCGCCGGTCCAGCGTAGAGTGCAAAATGACACAGCGTCCTCCGGGGTCGCGGCTCCGGGATTATCAGGGGCCCGCCATTTTATCCTTCGGGTTTCGGCCATTCTTCCTGTTAGGCGCAGTCTATGCAGGGCTCGCCATCCTGGTCTGGTTGCCGGTGTTTCTGGGCGAACTGACGTTACGAACTGCGTTCATTCCTCGCGATTGGCATGTGCATGAAATGCTGTACGGCTATCTGCCGGCAGTGATCACCGGGTTTCTGTTCACCGCGATCCCGAGCTGGACCGGACGGCTTCCGGTGCAGGGCACGCCGTTGCTTGTGCTGGTCATCGTGTGGCTGCTGGGGCGTTTTGCCGTGACATGTTCGGTCGAGATCGGCTGGCTCGCGGCCATGCTGATCGATGTTGGTTTTCTTGCGCTTATTGCCGCCGCTACCGCGCGTGAGGTTTTCGCTGGACGGAATTGGCGTAATCTCAAGGTTGTCGGGCTGGTCGTCCTTCTCCTCATCGGGAATATTGCTTTTCATCTTGAGGCACATATCTCGGGCACGGCGGATTACGGCATTCGCGTCGGGATCGCAGTCGTGGTCCTGCTCATCATGCTGATCGGCGGGCGCATCATTCCAAGTTTCACGCGTAACTGGCTGGTGCGTGAAAATCCCGGGCGTCTGCCGTCTCCCTTCGCAAGATTCGACATGGCGATTGTCATTCTGAGCGCCGCGATGCTCCTGGTGTGGGTTGTCCGTCAGGATGGTGGCCTTGTCGGCTGGTTGCTTGCAGCGGCTGGTGTTCTACACGTCATTCGTCTTGGCCGATGGGCCGGAGATCGCACATTGAAAGAGCGCCTCGTCCTGATCCTGCATGTGGGCTATGCCTTCATCCCGGCCGGTTTTCTGCTGGCGTCGGCGGCGGCCTTCGATCTTGTTCCCGCAAGTGCCGCCATCCATGCATGGATGGCAGGAGGCGCCGGGGTCATGACGTTGGCGGTGATGACGCGTGCGAGCCTTGGCCACACCGGTCAGCAACTGACTGCTTCGTTGTCCACGCAGGGGATATACATAGCTATCGTAACCGCTGCGATTGCCCGCATCGGCGCAGTCATTTTTCCGGCTTGGAGCATGCCATTGCTTTACGTTGCTGCGCTTGCGTGGGTAGCCGCATTTTTTGGGTTCGCAGTTTACTTCGGGCCGCTGCTCGTGAGACCGCGGTAGCCGCCCATCCGAACTCGCTCAGGCGTTTTTCTTCTTTGACCGTTCAGATGCGGGTTTTTGCTGAGGGCGTTTTGCCTGGACGTTGACGCTCAGTTGGTAGACTTCCGGCAGCAGGTAATGGATCGTTCGCTCAATGGCCTCACCCTTCGCGTCGTATGAAATTCGCTCGAGAGAGAGAAGAGGCGTTGTCGGCGAAACGCCGAGTCGCCCGGCGAGAATGTGATCCGGTAATGCGCTGCTGATGTTGAACGATGCGCGATAGGGCTCAACGCCAAGGCGCTCCCGCAAAATCTGATAGACGCCGAGGCAGGCGGTGTCGGCCTTGCTGATGCGCTCGCCGAGATGCGGCGGAATGGCGATTTGAAGAAAGCCGTGCGGCGTGCCGCCTGTCTCGTAAAGCCGTTCATAGAGAAGCACGCTTTGCGCCGGCGCGAAGCACTCTGGCACCTGTTTCTCGGTCCCCCAATAGAAATCGACGAGATGCGCCGTCACCTGTTCGCCTGACGCTGCAAAGGCATCCATGAACGGGCCGAGTCGGTCGATCTCATAAGTAATGTGCGGACGAGGCGGGGCGATGAAGGTCCCCTTGCCCTGTCGGCGAATGAGCAGGCCCTGATCGACGAGAGTTTGGATGGCCCGACGCACGGTGACCCGGCTCAGACCATAGGTCTGGCAGATGGCTTCCTCGGTTGGCAGTTGCTCACCCGGCGGGTGGGTCGCCAGAAATTCCGTCCGCAACCTGGCGCTGAGCTGTTCGTGCAGCGCACGCGGATCGCCGCGGCGCAAATTTGCGGCCTCGCCGGTCGCGGTCCTTGACTTGGCTTTCATAGTTGTCTCATATTGTATCTAATAGGTATTATAACGTCTTCCGATCATAAAGATAAGCCGGAAAACCGGCATCAGGAAACGCCAAATAGAGGGGAGGGAGTAGTGGGTAAAGTCCATACACGCCAGTGCAATCTGACTTCAGGATGGTTTCTCGAACTGCGCCGAAGGAGCGAGATCGTGCTCCGTTACGGGGCGCTTTCACTCGCGCTTGCTGTCAGCGCTGTCGCAAACGCTTCGGCACAGGAGAAGATCACGCTTTCGCTTGCGACCTGGGGTGCTTCCTCGCATCCGCAAGTGAAGGTCTACGCGCATGTGTTCATGGATGAAGTGAAAAAGCGCACGAACGGTCAGGTCGAGTGGAAGTTCTTCCCCGACGACACGCTCGTGAAGCAGGCTTTCGTGCCGAGCGCTGTGCCCGGTGGTCAGGTCGACATTTCGCTTACGACACTCGACAGCTGGGCCGGCCGGATTCCGCAGGTTTCGATTGCTGCAAGTCCGCTCTGGACGCTGACGATGGAAGACAGCCAGAAGGCGCTCGCGCCGGGCCAGCCGTTGTTTGTCTATTTCGACAAGCTCATGGCGAAGCAGAACACCAAGCTTCTTGCCCTGTTCGATATCGGTGCGCCGGCGTTCTTCTGTAAGTTTGCGTGCCTGCTGCCCGAGTCGATGAAAGGGCACACGATGCGCGGCTATTCGAAGGGCGCGTCGGAAAGCATGAAAGCGGTCGGAATCGCGCCGGTCACGATGGGCGTTGCCGACGTCTACTCCGCCCTGCAGCGTGGTGCGATCGACGGTGCACTCGGCGGTTTGCAAGGCGCTTACGGCTTGAAGCATTTCGAGGTCACGGATCATGTACTCGGCAGCGGCGGCATGCTTGGTGCGCTCGTGAATGGCTTCCTCATGAACAAATCGCGCTTCGAAAAACTGCCCGCGAACGTACAGAAAGCCCTCCTCGAAGCGAATGTTGTTGCAAGCGAAGCCAACAACAAGGAGCTCGATCGCAGCTACAAGGCCTATCTCGCCGACCTCAAGGCAAAAGGTTTGACGGTCAATGTCCTCACGCCTGGCACGCCTGAATGGAAGGCGTGGTCCGACGCGTTGAAAGAACATCGCGAGGATCTCACGAAGAAATTCCCCCCTGAACTCGTTGCGATGATGAAGTCTGGAAGCTGACACAGGCGGAGAGGGGCAATGCCCCTCTCATGAGGGGAGGAAAACGCCATGTTACTTCAGATGATCGATTTCGCGACGCGCACTCTGACGGTGATAAGTGCTGCCATCATCGGTGTGCTTGCTTTTCTTGTTTCGTTCGATGCGATTACCCGCACGTTGCGCATACCCTCAATTTGGGTATTCGACGTATCGCTTTATCTGCTGATCGCGGCCGGATTTCTCGGCAGCGCCTACGCATTGCGCTCCGGTTCGCATTTTCGGATGGTGATATTCGCCGATATGCTTGGGCCAGCCGGTCGCCGCTGGGCGGATCGTATCGCATATTTTGCAACATTCGCTTTTGCGGTGATGATGACGTGGCTGACCGCCGGTTACGTCCTCGACAATTATAACGCGGGATACACGTCCGGTACGATTCTGGACGCACCGCTTTGGATCCCGCAATCCGTCATGCCGATCGGTGCTTTTGTGCTGGCGCTCGAAGCGCTCAGCTCGCTCATCCGTGACGATTATCCTAGTGTAGTCGAGGGCTGAGCGATGGCGACAGGAATTCTCATCGTTCTTCTTTTTCTTTTGCTGATGGCCATGAGCCTGCCGGTTTTCGTGGCGATGGCTCTCGCGGGATTTGCAGGCTTTGTCCTGGCTCATGGCTGGACGACCGCGCTCTACGGCTTCACCGAGACGGTATGGCAGTCCACCCACGTATACGAATTGATCGCCATCCCGCTCTTCATTCTGACCGGCACGATCATGCAGCAGAGCGGGGCGGGCCGCGATCTCTATCTGGTCGTCAACGCTTTCGCCGGTCGCGTGCGCAATGCCTCGGGCATCGCCACGATCATTGCTTGCGGCATATTCGCGGCTATTTGCGGTTCGTCGATCGCCACGGCGGCGACGGTCGGCTATGTCGCCATTCCGGCGCTCAAGGAAGCCGGTTACGGTGATACGCGAGCCGGCGGCTTTGTCGCGGCGGGTGGAACGCTCGGGATTCTCATTCCGCCGTCCATCCCGATGATCCTTTACGGCATCATCACCGATACCTCGATCGGGCAATTGTTCATTGCCGGCGTCATTCCCGGCATTCTGATGATGATCGTGTTCGCGATCTATGCCTGGCGCTCGCATCCGCAGATCGAATCTGTCCCAGTTGCGAAAGGTCAGCATTGGGTGCTGCTTCGGCGCAGCATCGGCGTCATTCTGCTGCCGCCAGTGATCATCGGAGCAATTTACCTCGGCGTGTTTACGCCGACCGAGGTTGGTGCGCTTGCGGTGCTCTACGTGCTTGCACTCGGGATGCTGCAAAGCAGGTTGACCTTCGATAACACCTGGCGCGCCGTGCTCAGCGCCACACGAACCAGCGTCATGCTGCTGATGTTGATCATCTTCGGTCAGTATTTCGCGCATTACCTGACTTACGAAGAAGTGCCGCAGACCATTGCGAAGGCGATTGCGGGTGTTCCCGGCGGTCATTTCGTGACGCTCTCCCTCGTCGTGCTGGGTTATCTCGTGATGGGGATGTTTCTGGAATCAGCGGCGATGCTGCTGATCTCGGTGCCGATTTTCTTCCCCGTCGCGATGCATCTCGGCATGCATCCGCTGACCTTCGGTATATTTGCGGTGATGGCGATGGAAATCGCGCAAATCTCGCCGCCGGTCGGAATCAATCTTTTCACCATCCACGGCATCAGCCGCATTCCGCTCGAAAAGCTGGCGCGCGGTGTGATGCCGTTCATCCTGACGCAGATCGTCTTTCTCTACCTTGTCTACTACCTGCCGGAGATCGTCCTCTGGCTACCGGAGCGTATGAAATGAAGTTGACGGACTACGAACAGTCGCTGCTTGCTGGCGAAGCGGGCCCATTGCGTCAATGGGCCATGGATCACCAACTCAAGGTCGGCCGTTATCTTGGTGCCAAGGATATGGTGCCCGTACTGCAGGCGCATGTGATGGCCGATACTGAATCTCTCGGCAAGGCCGGCGTCGAGTGGCTCGAGGGCTGGGCGAAATTGCCTGAAAAGGAGCGGCTCGTCTGTATTCCGACCATCACGGACCCGCGCGGTACGGACTTCGCCGCGGCGAATCGCCTGAAGCAGCAATCGTGGATGGTCGATCTCGAACGTCGTGCGATCGACGCCTTTCAATCGCTCGGCGTGTTGATGACGGATACCTGCATCAATTATCAGACGATCATGCCGCCGGTTCGCGGAGAGCACGTCGCTTATGGCGATACGGGCGTCGTGATCTATTCCAACAGCGTTTGCGGCGCGCGCTCGAATTTCGAGGGCGGCCCGTCGGCCCTGAGTGCCGGATTGACCGGGCGGACGCCGCGTTATGGTTTCCATCTCGACCAGCATCGCCAGGCGACATTGGTGGTCAATGTCAACTGGACGCCGCGCGAACTCAACGAGTGGGGCGCGCTGGGCGCCTACATTGGCAGGCTCGCGGGCGACTATTGGCAGGTGCCGGCGGTTGTCGGCATCGATCACTCGCCGACCTCCGACGAGATGAAGCACTTTGGCGCGGCGATGGCGAGCTTCGGCTCGGTCGCGCTGTTTCACATCGTTGGGGTGACGCCCGAGGCGCCGACGCTCAAGGATGTCGCGCCGAATGCTGCATCGCTGCGCACTTATAATGTCACCGAAGCCGATGTGCGTGGCCTGCAGGCGTCTTACGGCGGAGCGATCGACAAGGTTGATATCGTGGTGTTCTCCGCACCGCAGCTTAGCCTCGTGGAACTGCGGCAGATTGCGATCCTGCTTGAGGGGCGCAAGACGAAAATCCCGACGCTCGCCATCACGAGCCCGCAGGTGAAGCCGGATGCTGACCGCATGGGTATCACCGCGAAGATCGAAGCCTCCGGCGCCAGCGTGTTGTCCGGCATGTGCTTCTACCAGAGTTACGCAAGAGAAATGGCGGAATCCAACGGCTGGAAGAGGCTGGCGACGAACTCCGCCAAGCTCACCAACATTCTCGGCGGTTACGGTTATACGCCCGCGCTGCTCTCGATGGAAAAATGCATTGATGTCGCGTGCGACGGCGGAAGGTTGAGCAAATGAGTGATCAGATTTTTTACGCAAAATCAGGAATGGGCCAGAAGATCGTAGGCCAGGCATTGGTCGCCAAGGACGGTTTTTCCGCGCGATATGATCTCGATCGGATCAAAGGTGTCTTCTCCAGGCCGGAACACAAGCTGGCAGGCGAGAATTACAATGGTCGGATCCTCATTCTCGATGCTGCCAAGGGCGGTGTCGCGACCGCGTGGATGCTCTACGAGATGGCATCGCGTAAAATCATTCCGGCGGCGCTTGTTCTGAACGCCGTGAATCCGATCATGGTGCAGGGTGCTGCGCTCGCGGGCGTGACGCTGCTTTCCGGATTCGATGTCGACATCACGCGCTCCATTGCAAACGGCGCGAAGGTTGAGATCGAGCCTGGCGGCGATCAGCCGTTTATTCGGGTGGTTTAACGAAGGCTTCTTGTGACGAGCGTCAGGCCGGGTCTTTCTCTGGCTGGCTCGGCGGTCGCCCAATTTTTGTGGTCAGTGCTGGATTGAAACGCCGGCTGCATGTTGCAGCCGGCGTTTCGCTTAGGAGTACACCGCGATAGGGTCAGCGAGGTTGTTGACGGTCAATCTTGCTTCCTTACCAGTGCCGGTAATACCCATAGTGGCGTCGATAATAGCGGGGCCCGCCATAGTAGGCGTACGGTCCGCCGTAATAGGCGGGGCCGTAACCGTAATACGCGGGACCGTAACCGCCATAGTAAGCCGGACCGTAACCATACCCGTAAGGACCGTAGGCGCCGTAAGCCCCCGCAGCCAACGCACCGGCTGCAAGGCCAAAACCAATGCCCGGGCCCCAACCCCAACCGCCTCGGTGCCAGCCACGTGCTTCTGCGGAGCCTATCGTAAGTGCTGAGGCAACCAGTGCGATGGCGACACCTGTTAATGCTGCCTTTTTCATGGATGCTCCTTTCGGTAGAGCATTGAAAACGGGCAAGACGCCATTTTGTTTCGCAAGTATCCGCTGATGGGAACCGGTGTGGGGGGGCATCTCATGCTGCCGCATAGGTCGTCAGAGCAAGGCGTTCCTTCTTCATCAGGTGGCTGAAATGCCCGTTCTGTTTCATAAGCTGTTGTGGGGACCCATCCTCGAGGATCGTGCCGGCATCGATCACGACAATTCGATCAAACTGCCGCAGCGTCGATATCCGATGGGCAATGGCGATGACGGTTCGTCCATCCATCAATCTATTCAGAGCCTCGCGGATTGCTTCTTCCGAATCTGCGTCGAGAGCGGATGTCGCCTCATCAAGCAGCAGGATCGGCGCATTCTTCAGAAAAGCGCGCGCGATTGAAATGCGCTGACGCTGGCCGCCGGAGAGAAGGAGTCCGCGGTCGCCGACAATCGTGTTCAATCCATCAGGCAAGGCTTCGATGAAGGAACTGCATCGCGCATCCATTGCCGCACGCCAGACCTCCTCGTTTGTCGCGTCCGGACGGCCGTAGCGAATGTTTTCCAGCAGCGAGCGGTTGAACAGGGCGGTGTCCTGCGGCACCGTCGCAATCGCATTCCACAAGCTGTCCTGTTTGATTTTGTCGATAGGATGCCCTTCGATCAGAATCTGACCGCTGTCGACGTCGTAAAATCTATGTAGCAGGGAAAACAAGGTTGATTTGCCGCCACCCGACGGGCCGACAAGTCCGAGCCGCTGTCCGCACGGCACGTGAAGGCTGAATTGGCGGAAAACCTGATTTCCCTTCGAGTAGGCGAAGTCGACCTTGTCAAAAGCAATATCGGACCCGCGCGGGACGATCGATATGGCTTCGGGATGGTCCGACAATTGATGAGGAACGAGCAGCGTGGAGATCGCCTCGGACAGCCGGGCGAAATGCTGTGTGATATCGACCAGTGCAACCGCAAGATCGCGGGTGGCGCTCAAGACCGATATTCCGAGCGTGCTAACCATGACCACGTCGCCAGCGCTCGCCTTTCCCTGTTGCCAAAGGAGAATGGCCCAAGCGAGCAGACAAAGCGTGAAGGTTACGGTGACGACGGCGTGGCCGAGGCGGAGCCGCTCGAGGTAAAGAAGGCTTTTGCGACGCGCGCTGAGTTCGTGCTGAATGGTTTGATCGAACCGGCTGTGCTCGCGCCCGACAGCGCTGAAGGCTTTGACGAGCCCCATATTCCCGACAACGTCGATCATTTCGCCGTCCACTGTCGAAGCCTTGCTGGCGAAATCGTGATGCAGCGGCTTTCCGCGCGACGCGATGCGAAACATGATGAAGACAACGATGGATGCTGTCAGAAGCAAGGCGCCGGCCATGTGCAGATTGACGCTCGCGAGATAGATCATCGCTCCAATTGAAGCGAGGCATGGTGGAAGCACGTTGTAAACGAACATGCTTTCGATCGTGAAAGTTGCGTTCGATGTCGCAGTGATGCGGCTTGTCAGTACGCCGGGTAGTCGATCGGAAAAGAAGCTGTGCGAATGCAAAGTAAGGTGGCGAAACAGATCCCTGCGAACGTCGCCGGTTACCTGAACGAACGTAAAGCTCGCAATCCAGCTCGCCAATCGCCAGAAAAGATTATCGGCCGCGATGAATCCGACGAGGACAAGAAATGGCTGCCAAGGCGGCCGTCCGTTCGATGTCAGCGCATCGACTAGAATCTTGAGGCCGTATTGTGTGCTCACGGAGCAGGCAACGGCTGCGAAGACGGAAGCCAAAATTGCGGCATGCGCAAAAGGGCGAGCGAACACGTAATGCAGCAGATAGGCAAAGGGCTTCTCTCGCCAGCTACAAATATTCTTCATTCGAGTTCCATTGAGGTAAGTATCGGCGGCCATTGCTAACGCATCAATTCAGGAGATGTTGCGACACGGAACAAATTTGATCGTTGCACGCTTTGAACACGGTATCGACGAAAACATCCGATTTCGTGACGGCTGATCAGTTCAGAGAGAAGGAGAATGAACGTGCGCATCGCTCAAATTGCTCCGCTTACAGAAGCCGTGCCCCCAAAATTGTATGGCGGAACAGAGCGAGTCATCTCCTGGTTGACTGAAGAGCTGGTCGAAATGGGACACGATGTAACGCTGTTCGCGAGCGGCGATTCCATCACTCAAGCAAAATTGAACGCGATGTGGCCGAAGGCGCTCCGGCTTGATGGATCGGTACGCGATCCAAATGCTCTTCACATTTCGATGATCGAAGAAGTCTGCCGGCAGGCAGCAAACTTCGATGTGTTGCATTTCCATCTCGATTATTATCCCTTCTCAGTGATGTCGCGGCAATCGGTTCCATTTGTGACGACTCTTCATGGTCGTCTCGACCTTCCAGAGCACCAGCCGGTATTCGAACGATTTTCCAAGGTTCCGGTGGTTTCGATTTCCAACTCGCAAAGACGCCCTATCCATCAGGCGAACTGGATCGGTACCGTTCATCATGGGCTCCCGATCAACCTACTGAAGCCTCAGTCGACAAAGCCGGGCTACCTCGCATTTCTTGGACGCATTTCATGCGAGAAACGTGTCGATCGTGCGATCCGGATCGCGGCGCATTGCGGTTTGCCACTGAAAATTGCGGCCAAGGTCGACCCCGCGGACGAGGATTATTTCAACGATGAAATTCGCTCGTTAATTGAATTGCCCCATGTCGAATACATTGGGGAAATATCGGATCATGAAAAGCCGGAGTTCCTGAGCGGCGCCATGGCACTGCTTGTGCCGATCGACTGGCCGGAGCCGTTCGGGCTGGTGATGATCGAGGCGATGGCATGCGGTACGCCGGTCATTGCCTATAATCGCGGCTCGGTATCTGAAATCGTCGAAGACGGAGTGACAGGATTCATCGTTGAGGATGAATTGAGTGCCGCCGGTGCCATCAATAATCTCACAAAGCTTTCAAGGTCCGCAATTCGTGGACGATTTGAAGAGCGGTTCACGTCTCGACGAATGGCGGAAGATTACCTTGCGATCTATAAAAGGCTGGCATCCGCGGCTGATCGCACAACTTTCAAACCGCAGCTGGTTGCGGGCTGATTCCGTCAAGCCTCATCCTGGTCGCTTTTCGTTTCGGGCATTGCGATCCATACGATCAGCAGTCCTGAGGCAGCGATTGCGCTCAGGCTGATGAGGGCATCCATCGTGTTGAACCGATCGGCGAGGAAGCCTGCCAATGTTGTGCTGAGGGAGGCGCCAAGCCCCATCGCGCACCCGACGAAACCCTGAACCAGATTGAAACGACCTGTCCGGCGCGTCAGATCGGCGATGGTAAGGGGGACAAGAACGCCGAGAACCGCGGCAGAAATACCGTCCAGTGCCTGAAGAAGGACAACAGTCGCCTGACTGCTGCTTAAAGCTGTCAGGAGAATGCGAACGAAAAGCGCACCGAAGCCAAGTATCAGGAAGGTCCGGCGCCCGAACCGCTCGGTCAAGCGTCCAACCACAGGCGAGATAATGGTAACGGTGAACTGCGGAAGGATCATTGCCAAGGCGATGAGAAATGTTGCGGTCGTACTTGATCGCGCCGTGAAATTGCTCGCCACGAGAGGGAGCACGCCGGCGTTCGCCAAATGAAACAAGAACACGCAAGATGCGAATAGGAAGATCGGGCGGTGCGCACTCGCGAACCGCATGATCTCGGTCAGGCTTGATAAATCCTGACGATCGCCGCCATGGGATCGCTTTGTATCGATATGACTTTCTTTGATCTGCAGGAGTGCGAAAAGAGCGGGCAGTGCCAGCAAGGCCGTGACGATGAAGACGGATTGGTTGGAGATATAGTAGCCGCACAACCCCATCACGGCAGCCGCGATACCTGTCCCGGCCGAAGCGAAAGCGGCGTTGCGGCCAAAGCGCTGTCCGACGGCATCTGGACGTGTGATGCCGAGAGAAATGGCCGCAATCGCGGGGCCCAGGATGCAGCTGGCGCCGGCCTGGAGCACCCGTGATGTGTAGACGCCGAGGTGAGAGGGCCAGAGCGCGAGGATCAGGGCGCTCAATCCGACAAGGCACACCGATATGGCGGCGGCTCGCCGTGGCGATGGAAGCGCATCAAGCAGGGCCCCGGCGGGAATCTGTCCAAATAGGGAAATGAGGCCGCCAACAGTGAGCACGAGCCCGATGTCGATCTGCGTCCATTTATGCGCCGTCAGATAAACCGCGATAAATGGCCCGAAGCCGGTCTGGACGTCTGCAACGAAGAAAACAAACCAATCAAGGCCGCGCAGGCTGCGTCGCCGATCTGCCGTCAGATCGGAAGACCGGTCTTCTTTGACAAATCGGCGGTCTTGGTCATCCATCGCATTCGCCGGTCCCGCTCATTTCGCCGGAGTTTCGGGAGATGCGGCTTGAGCCGGTGGATTCGCGGGAGCAGAGGCGGCGGATGTATCCGCTGGCGCGGGCGTGCTGGCGGGTGGGTGAAGCAGGACAACCTGTTCGCCGGCTTTGTAGGCAGGTGCTGCCTTGAGCTGATCTTTCGTGAAATCAACAATCAAAACATTGGACTTGTTTTGTTGGGAAAAGCGCAGCGCTTTCCACGCGACTGCGATTTGACGACTGCCCACTCCCAGAAAGCCGCCGAAATCGATCACTGCGCCTCGGACGGTTACGGATCGATCGACGATGATGTCCACAATGCGCCCCATGCTTTCGCCCGTGGGACTTTTGACTTCTTTGCCAAGGATGCTCTCGATTTTGTCGGTTGCCATCACCGTGGCCGGTACACCGATAGTGCTGTGCTCGCTGTCGTTTGGAAGGTTTGGAGCAGGAGCAGGAACGGGCGCAGGAGCAGGATTTTGACTGCTGCCCGGACGCGAATTTTGCTCAGCGCCCGGGGACGATTGCTGAGCCTGCGCGAAAGCAGGATATGCGGCAGTGAGCCCCAAAGCTGTCACACCGATGTGGACGTATAACTTGACGATTTTCGATCGCTGCATGCAGCCTCGCAATGCAATCCAAGGATGGTGTGAAGCTAATGCTGAAGCTGCTCGAGTGTTCCTTTTTCTCGATTTGATGGAACTTCGCCGTTCGCCCCGACGTTTCGCAAAAAAGCCGGGATATATCGATGACAACTCTGAAATTCCCGCGGCAGATCGGTCCGCCGCACGAGGCTCCTTTCTATATTGTGGCGAAAGGTTCTCCGACACGGCCTCGGTATCGGCTCAAGCACAACGATACATTCGCCGTCGTCGACAATCATGGAGATATCGGCGCATCATCCGGCGATCCGGACGGTGTTTTCAATAACGATACCCGGTTCCTGTCCCGCCTCGAGCTGCGGCTCAACGGCCACGAAACACTCCTGCTCGGTGCCGGAGTTCGCGACGATAATCTGACGATGACGGCGCACCTGACAAATCCGGATATATTTTCCGGCCAGACGTTGATGCTGGCGAAAGACTCAATCCATATCGCCCGAACATGCTTTGTGTGGAATGAAGCGTTTCATTCTCGCATTGCCATTCGCAACTTCGGATGTCGGGCCGTTGACCTCGAGATCGATATTCTGTTTGCAAACGATTTTGCGGATATTTTTGAAGTGCGCGGCATGCAGCGCCAGCAGCGCGGCCGTAGCGTGGTGCCGGAATCGGATGGATCGCGTGTTATACTTTCTTATGTCGGATTGGACGAGGTCCTCTATCGCAGCATCTTGAATTTCATGCCGCAGCCGACCGAATTTCGGCCAGGGTATGCAACGTATCGCGTCCGTCTCGAGCCCGGCGAACGTACCTCGATCTTCATTTCCACGGTGGTGGGCGAAGAAAGCCGCGTCGGTCAGCCGACGTTCTTTCAAGGCTTTAAAGCGGCACTGCGCCGAAACCGCCAGGACCGCCGTGGTGGCATCGGCATCGGAACGTCGAGCGACATTTTCAATCAGATTGTCGCTCGCTCGATTTCGGATCTCAGGTCTCTCATGACTGAAACGCCCGAGGGCGAATATCCATATGCCGGTATTCCCTGGTATTCGACAACATTTGGGCGCGACGGGCTGATCACTGCACTACAGTTGCTGTGGTGTATGCCGTCGGTCGCGAGAGGAACATTGCGCCGGTTGGCGGCGCTTCAGGCTACGGAATACGACCCGACCAATGACGCCGAGCCGGGGAAGATTATCCACGAAATGCGGGGAGGCGAAATGGCGCGTCTTCGCGAAGTGCCATTTGCGCGATACTACGGCAGCGTGGATGCCACTCCGTTGTTCGTCTTGCTCGCCGGTGATTATCTCGCGCGAACCTCGGATATCTCGTTATTGAAGGAGCTTTGGCCGAACATCAAGGCGGCGCTCGGCTGGATTGACGAGCATTCGCGAGATGACCCGCACGGTCTTTTGCGTCATTCGCGAAACAATGAAGGGGGGCTCGCCAATCAGGGATGGAAGGATTCTTATGACTCGGTATTTCACGCCGACGGAAGGTTGGCGGAAGGATCAATCGCCCTGATAGAAGTTCAAGCCTATGTAGTCGCGGCGAAGCGTTCGATCGCTGAAGCTGCTTCTCGTCTTGATGGGGAAGCGGCGGGACAGCGACTCCGCAACGAAGCGGAGCAGTTGATATCGAAAATCGACCAGCTTTACTGGTCGGATCGGATCGGCAATTACGGGATTGCGCTCGACGGGGCCGAGGAGCTGTGTGAAGTGCAAACTTCCAATGTCGGGCATTTGCTTTTTGCAGGCGCAATCCCGGATGAAAAAGCGCGTCAGGTTGCGTCCACGTTGATGTCATCGAAATTTCTGTCGGGGTGGGGCGTTCGGACGGTCGCCGATGGTGAGGTCCGTTACAATCCAATGTCGTATCACAATGGATCAATCTGGCCGCACGACAATGCGCTTTTTGGGATGGGTCTTGATCGGTATGGACTAAAATTGTCCGCCGCGACATTGTTCGAAGCGATGGTGGGCGCGGCCTCGCGGATGGATTTGCAGAGGCTGCCGGAACTGTTCTGTGGGTTTCCGCGCTCGCGAGGGCAGGCCCCGACACTTTATCCTGTGGCGTGCTCTCCGCAGGCATGGGCAAGCGCCGCACCTCTCGGTCTGTTGCAAGCCTGCCTCGGCATCCGTTTCAAGCCCGAGCAAAATCGCATCATTTTTGAAAAGCCAATCTTGCCGCCTTCTCTCAATATGATTGTTTTGCAGAACCTTGAGTTGAACGACAGAACTGTCGATGTCGGTTTATTCCGAGATGGAGAGACTGTCTCGGCCAAAGTGCTGCGAAACGATGGCGGCATCGAAGTTGAAGTCCAGAAAACGTCCTAGGATTTCAGACGCACAAGATGGATCGCGCGGGGCCTCGGCCAGGGATTCCCATCGCTCAAATTTTGTAGAGCTGACCAGATTTTCCTCGTCCGCTGCCGGATGAGGTATCCGCGTTGTCATCAGTTTCAGGCGATGTAAGCTGCAAGAAAACAGTTTGATTGGAGGACGCGATCTCGATTCCCTCTTCCTGGAAACGGATTTTTACACGCCGGTTAAACTCGCGCTGCACAGGCCAGCGCCCTGAATCCGTACAGCGAATCTGTCCAACGAGAGTCGCCATCTCCCCATTGACCTTGTCCACACCCCACAATTCGAGATCGCCGCGGATCCGTGGCTTGAAATCATCCTCGCGGCGCATCTGCGCAACGATGTCCTTGAGGACTGTGCCCACTCGGTCGGTATCTTCCTTGTAAGGAACGCTGACGGACACTGCCGCATTGCCGAGACCGCGACTTGAATTGGTGATTGTGGTCACGGCGCTGAACGGCACGATATGGACGGCACCATCGTCCGCGCGAAGCCGGATGGTGCGAATGGAGACGTTCTCGACTGCGCCGGAAAGCCCGGACAGCTTAACGTAATCACCAACCTGCACAGTGCTCTCCATCAACAGGAAGAGGCCAGTGATGACGTCCTGTACCAGTTTCTGCGAGCCAAAGCCGATCGCGATGCCGATAATGCCGGCGCCTGCCAGCAGTGGAGCGACGTTGACGCCGATCTCACTCAGCGCTGTCAGCGCCACGATCGCAATGATCACGGTGAGCAGTGTGGTGCGAAGCATCGGCTGAAAAGTCCGCAGGCGCGCGGCGCGGGAAAACTGGCCATTCCGTGTCAGGGATGAGAGCTGGCGATCCATCAGGGCATTGCTTCCCTCCCAGACCATCGCGGCAATCAATGCAGCGATGGCAACGGTCACGATCGCCGAGACGACACGGCTTCCAATCTGGCCGCCATAAAACCAGACGATCGCATCAACGCCCCAGACTTCGAGCAAGGCGATGAAGCCAATCGCCGTCACGATTGCAGTAACCACACGGCGAAGCAGGGGGAGGTAGCGATTGGCCCGTGCCTCCAGTCCGGGGAAACGCTGCAGGATTTCCGGCTTGATGCGGAAGCCGCGATCGATCAATCCCAGCGTGACCATCGATACGAGCCGCATGCCCAGCAGCACGACAATGGTGCCAACGAAGTATTGCAGCAGCAGAGAATATCCATTCTGGATGTTGAGCGCCCAAATCGTCCATAGCGCCAGATCCAGTGCAATAGCCAGAATATGCCACACCTTGGCAAAGCGATTGCGGAAAATGCTCATGACGCCGACCGCCCCCGCGGGGGCCTGCAATATTTCGGCTATCGGCCGACGACACTGCAGGATGATCACAACGATAAACAGATGAACGACGAGCATCACAAGCCGGATCAAGGCCAGATAGGCTGAGTGATAAAGGCCAAGCAACAGCGCGATATTCGCCGTCACGATGCCGGTGACGCCGACAGCGACGAGGCGGCGAGACCATATCTCGATATAGGCTGCGATCTCCGCCCGGACGGGAAAGAGGCTGAGCGGCCCGAACAGAGCACGCATCACGCAGATGATTGCGCGCGCGATCAAATAGCCGTTCACCACGGCGATGATAGCCAGCCGTGCGATGCCGACGTCGCCAATATCGGTGCCAAGCAGCAGCGCGACTGTCCCGGCAAACACGACCACCGGCAAGAGTTCGAGCGCCAGTCGCCCAATCGCAAAGGGGAGGCGCAGGAGAGACTGCCAAATTCTGGTCAGGCTGCGATGCCGGCGCCGGAAGTCTGGAGCTTCGGTGCCGTCTGCGGTGGAGGAGGGGGGATCAATACGATCGAGAACGGTAACAGGTGCGCGGGCAACGAAGGGGATCCGGGCGTCAAGCCACGCCAGCGGACGGCGCAACAGCCAGACCGCGAGCCATTCGGCGGCCAGCGCGCCTCCGAATACAACGGCAAGCCTCCAGGCGATGTCGAACAGCAACTGATATGTCGTCGGATCGTTTGCGCTGTTGCGAATCCAATGCCAGAGCGCCGAAAAACGCGTCACTGATTGTGCCGCCACCGCAATTTCATGTGCCGTATCGGTGAATTGCTTGGAGATGGTCAACAGAAGCTGGGCGCCGAGACTGTCGGCGGTGAGCGGAATCGCGGGTTTGCTTTCGGCGGGCGGCGCTGGTGTCGCGTTGGCGATCGCGCGCAACGTCTCGATCATCTCCTTGCGCTTGGCATCGTCCTGCAATGTCGCGAGAGCGGCCCTGGCTTGTTCGGGCGTCAATGGGCTCGCGGCGGGGGGAGACGCATCAGCCTTACCCTGCGCGAAGGCGGATGACGGCTGGCCGCACATCAAGGCGGTTGCAATCAACAGGCAAACAAAAGCGACGTGCCGCAACGATTTCAGTGCCAATGGTTTTCCTTTGAGGATCAAGAATCTCTCCCCTTTTTCGCCTCTTTGATGTGTCAAAAGTTTGCTTCCGGGACGACGATGTATTGACAATTTGCTTCCGTGATTTCTGCGCTGATCAAAATCGGCGCGGAATTCCGGCTCCCACAAGGGTTCCGTCGGCTTGGTAACGTGACGAAATATCGAGGGGCGCAATAATGGCGTTCCCAGATCCACGGGGCGGTCACGGCTTTCGCTGATACAAAAAAAGAGCGCCGTAGGGCGCTCTTTTCAGTGACGGATATGGCGCCGCTGGCGGTAGCAGCCGCGAAGCTGCGAAAGCAGTCGGTTTCGAATTACATCTGGGCGCCGATCATCCACGGTACGAATTCTTCCTCGCCGACACCAAGCGTCTCGCTCTTGCTTTGCTCGCCTGAAGCAACGCGGATGATGGTTTCGAAAATCTCTTGTCCCTTTTCCTGCACCGTCGCGTTGCCGTCCATGATCGAGCCGCAGTTGATGTCCATGTCGTCGCGCATGCGCTCAAACATCGGCGTATTCGTTGCGATCTTAATGGAGGGCGATGGCTTGCCGCCGAAACAGGATCCGCGCCCGGTCGTAAAAGCGATCAGGTTTGCGCCGCTCGCGATTTGTCCCGTGGTGCCCATCGGGTCGTATCCCGGTGCATCCATAAAGACGAGACCGGACGCGGTCACAGGTTCGGCATAGCGATAGACATCCATCAGCGGCGTCATCCCGCTTTTAGCGACAGCACCAAGCGACTTCTCGAGAATCGTGGTCAGGCCACCCGCCTTGTTGCCGGGGGTCGGATTATTGTCGATGCTGCCACGTTCGCGCTCGGCGTAAGCCTCCCACCAGTGAATCCGCTCCACGATCTTTTCGCCGACTTCCCTGCTGATGGCGCGGCGTGTAAGAAGATGTTCGGCGCCATAGATTTCCGGTGTCTCCGATAGGATTGCCGTGCCGCCGTGGGCCACGAGCTTGTCCACGGCCACGCCAAGGGCCGGGTTGGCGGTGATTCCCGAATAGCCATCCGATCCGCCACACTGCAGAGCGACCTTCAGATGAGACAAAGGCTGCGGGGTACGTTCAGCCTTATTGGCGGCGGGGAGCATCTTCTCGATGGCCGCGATTCCCGCATCTATCGTTTTCTGGGTTCCTCCGAGTTCTTGCATGACGAGTGGGACCACGCATGCATCTGCTGCCGTGTTTCCGGAGGCGAGGAGTGGCTTCAATTGATTGGCTTCGCAGCCGAGGCCGATGATCACGGCGCCGGCAAAATTTGCGTGAGTGACGAAGCCGGCGATGGTTCGGCGAAGCTGCCTCAGGCCTTCGCCATCGTGTTCGACACAGCAGCCGAAGCTGTGTGTCACAGGAACGATGCCGTCGACATTGGGATACTCGTCGAGACGGGATGACATATTGAAGTGATGCGCGATCTTCTTGGCGACGCTCGCCGAGCAGTTCACCGTGCTGATCACGGCGATATAGTTCCGCGTCGCGACGCGTCCGTCGGGTCGCTTGATCCCCATGAAGGTCAATGCATCATCGGGCGGAGCCACGGAAACGGCGCCTTCTCCGAAAGCATAATCGCGGTCGAACGCCGCCATTGCGAGGTTGTGGGTGTGCACATGCTCGCCGGGAAGAATGGGTGTCGTTGCAAAGCCAATGATCTGCCCATAACGCCGCACCTCTTCGCCCTTCGCGACTGGGTTGAGGCCGACCTTATGCCCAGCGGGTATTTCCTGCGTGGTCGTGACGTCGGTGCCCTCAAGAAGGGTGCCAGCCGGAATCGCGCCACGTGCGATGCCGACGTTGTCGTCGAGGTGAAGTTTCAAGATGTGTCGTGAATCCGCCATCGGCGCGTCCTCCTTGGTGCTCTTGATGCTCAAGTCGATTGCGATGGAGACATCCGTGCTCGAGCCGCCGGATCGACATTTAGAGCGCTTATAATGTAGAAAAATCTCATCTACGCCGGCGGTGAGTTTTTTTGACCGCAGATGCCAGAAACATTCACGCTGCGTGCGTGGTCGGACTTTATGGAACGGGACAATGGTCAAGAGGGCTCCGCCATTGCATGTGCTCTTCGCCTTTGAAGCGGTGGCGCCGCTGTCTTCTTTTTCAAAAGCGGCCGAGGAATTGAGCGTTACGCGCAGTGCGGTAAGTCACCGCATCCAAATGCTGGAGGAGATGCTTGGCAGTCCGGTTTTCGATCGCACCCAGCGATCGTTGATGCCGACGCCGACGGGAGCGGCTTATCTGATTGCTGTCAGAAGGGCGCTTGCCGCTCTGAATGATGTGGCGGCTCAGGTTGGAGAGACCTCGCGCAAGAAGCGGATTGCGCTGACGATGCCGCCCACCATCGCCAGAATGATCGTGCTTCCCCGGCTCAGGAGTTTTCTCGACCAGTATCCGGATGTTGAAGTGTCGATCGAACTCAGTATGTCGCAGCTCGACTATAAGGTTGGTGATACCGACCTCGACATTCGTTTTGGAACGGGAAACCATGCTGGCATGGAAAGCCGGTGCCTTCTCGGCGAGCCGATTTTTGTGGTGGCGAGCCCGCGCTATGCCGAGGAGAACGGTCTGCGGGAGCCGAAAGATCTGGCGCGTGCGCAGTTTCTGCGCAGTAAACTCGAAATATGGAGACCATGGTTCGTCGCTGCCGGTCTTGATTGGGACGAGCCGCGCGCCGGGCATCGCTTTGAGGATCTTTCGCTGCTCTATCAGGCTGCTGCGAGCGGGCTCGGCGTGGCTCTTGCGCGCGCATCGTTGGCGAAGCCTTTGCTCGACGCGGGAGCGCTCGTATCACTCTTCGATGTGACGGCAGCCTCACCCTACGCTTATTACCTCGTCTATCATCAGGCCGTAGTTGAACGGCTTGAAGTCGCGAGTCTGCTGGAGCATCTGCTGGAAGGCCACTGAGTTTCGTTGCGAGGCGTCGACCACCACTTTCCCTTAATTGGATAGCAGGCGTGCTTTCCAGGTGCCGCCCTGGATCAGGTCACGCATAAGGTCGACCAGAATCTTTGCGACTGCCTCGGTGGAGAGCATGTTGATCGTCCGCTGCGACACCACGACCGAGAAACTC
Source organism: Afipia felis ATCC 53690 (assembly GCF_000314735.2). Classification (NCBI taxonomy): domain Bacteria; kingdom Pseudomonadati; phylum Pseudomonadota; class Alphaproteobacteria; order Hyphomicrobiales; family Nitrobacteraceae; genus Afipia; species Afipia felis. Next base: position 3,694,319 of record NZ_KB375270.1, read on the forward strand.
CAGTTCGGCGTCGGGTCCATGATCGGAACTGCGCCGAACAGGCCGGCCTTGATTTCCTGCAACATCGCGAAGTGCGGCATAATCGTCATGTAGCCGGCCTTCACCATTTCGACGATCGCGGCGAAAGAATCGCTTTCGATCACGACGCGTGGTGTAATTCCGTTGCGGGTGGCAAGGTGCTCGATGTAGTTGCGCAGAACGTGCTGTTTTCCGGGCAGCACCACCGGAATGTTCTCCAGTTCGACGAAGCCGATCGAGTTGCGAAGCAAGATCTGGTTCTTGCGGTCAGCAATCAGCATCAGGTCTTCGACGCCGACAGGATACAACGAGATGTTGGCGAATACGCGCGGGTCGTACAGCACCGCGATATCGAGTCGCGCGGTCTGCATCCACTCGTCGAGCGTTCCGGTCATGGCTTCGATCAGATGGATCGAGATGTTCGGATAGGCCACCTTCACCTTCTCGATCAGGGGTGCCGAAAGGCCGCGGCACGCGGACGTGGGAAAGCCGACGGATACCTTGCCGCTTGGATTGCGCGATTGGGTGAGAACGGTTTCCTTGGCGAAAGCAACATCCTTCAGGATCGAACGCGCATGGGCATAGAGCGTATGTCCGACTTCGGTGAGAAAAACGCCGCGCGCGTGACGATGAAACAGTTCAAGGCCGAGTTCGGCTTCGAGGTCCTTGATCTGCTGGCTGAGTGATGGTTGCGAGGTGCGCAGGATTTCGGCAGCGCGCGACAGGCTGCCGGAATCGGCGATATAGACCAGTGATCGCAACTGTCTCAGATCCATATCCAAACTCTTTCAGCGATGTATTCGCCGGTGAAGGGCGATGACTTTTGATCGGCTGCTTCATGCCAAAGGATGCTGTCATCCGCGGCTATATCACACGGTTTGGCTCCGTTACGAGCTCTTCAGGGGTGCCTCTAAGTTTTGTGTATACCAGTCCGTGCGCTGATTTTGCGCACTTTTTGTCTATTCATTGTGCAGGTGCGGGATCGTATAGGAAGCGCCTATACCTAAGATAATGATTTCGTCTTTGTGCAGGCTGACGGCTTGGTCTTGAATTTGTGCAACAGCACGATGAACGGTTCTCAAGCGAGCTGACAAAGGGGGACGATAAAATGACTCTTGCGAAATGGTCGACATCACTTCTCGCCGTCGGTGCTCTGGCCGTCATGGCTGCACCTGCACAGGCTGAACAGCAGCCTTGTATCGGCAATAGCGGACCGCTGACCGGCCCGGCTGCATTCGGCGGCGCTGCGGTGAAATACGGCGCTGAAGTCGCTATCGACGAAATCAACGAAGCCGGTGGCGTGCTCGGCAAGAAGTTGCGGCTCATTCAGTATGACGACGCCGGCGCGCCGCCGCGTGGCGTCGATAACGTGCGCCGTATCGCGCTGTCGGACAAGTGCATCGCGATTTTCGGCGGCTATCATTCGACTGTCGGCCTCGCGCAGGTCGGCCCGGTGAACGAAATCGGCATTCCGTGGATCGGCACCACCGGAGCGGGCACCAAGATCACCGAGAACGGCGGATCGCCGAATTACATGTTCCGCGTGTCCGCCAAGGACAAATGGGTCGCGCAATTCCTTGCCAACGAAGCGCTCAAGGTCTCAAAGGCCGGCAAGGTCGCCATCATGTATGAAAACACCGGCTGGGGTAACGGCGCGCTGCCTGACTTCAAGGCGGCGATGGAAGCCAAGGGCAAGACCGCCGCGGCGATCGAGACCTTCAACTGGAACGACCAGGATATGTCGGCCCAGGCGATCCGTATCCGCGACTCCGGTGCCGATACCGTCGTCACTTTCGCGCTCGATCGTGAAGGCAACCAGATCGTCCGCAGCTTCGACAAGATCGGTTACAAGCCAACGATCATCGGCGCGTGGGGCATTGCCGGCAATCTCGGCGATCTCGCGGGCCCGCTCGCCAACGGCGTGCGTGTGATGCAGACCTTCACCTGGATGGGTGAGATGAATCCGCGCACCAAGGCGGTGTGGGAGAAGATCCAGAAGAAGTTCAAGCTCAAGGATCCATCCGAACTGAAGATGGGATCTGCGACCGCGAACTCCTACGATGCGGTCTACATCCTCGCCAAGGCGATCGAGAAAGCCGGTTCCTACGACTGGAAGAAGGTGCATGACGCACTCTACACCGTGAAGTACGACGGCCTCGTCGCGAAGTATGACCCGGCCTTCGATGCTTCGAATCCGGAACGTCAGGATGCGATCTTGCCGCAGTACTACAAACTGACGGTGTGGTCGGACGGCAAGCTTCTGCCGATCGAGCAGACCGTCTACGGCAAGGCTGGCAACTAATCCATTCACCTCGGTCGTCCGCAACCTTGCGGGCGACCTCCTCCCACACTCCGGACGTCGCGAGCGCCTGCGCGCCTCGCGATCGGGGCCGGTGTGCGCATGGCGGATCAAATGCAATCGATTATCCAGTACGTTCTGTCGGGACTTGCGATCGGGGGGTGCTACGCCCTCGTCGCGCTCGGCTTCCACATCATGTGGTCCACGGCGAAGGCCGTGAACTTCGCCCATGGCGACACCCTCATGCTCGGCGCGGTGCTGACGATCATGGCGCTCGACCAGGGCGTTCCGCTTCCGCTGGCAATTCTCGGCGCCATTGTCGCCTCGTGCGTGTTCGGCGTTCTGCTCGAGCGGTTCGCCGTGCGGCCCTTCGCGAAGACCACCAGCTCGATCGGCTGGATGCTCACCACGATCGCAATCGGCATCATGCTTCAGGCGTTGGTGACGATGGAGTTCGGTGGGTTCTCGCGCGCACTGCCTTCGCCGGGCGTGGAGAAGGCGATCTCGGTGATGGGTGCCGGCGTTTATCCGCAGGAACTGCTGATCCCGGTCTTCGCACTGCTGGCGATGCTCGGCCTTGGCTGGATGCAGCGGCATACGTTGATCGGCCGCGCCATGCAGGCTGTGTCGTTTGATCGCAACGCCGCCTCGCTGATGGGCATCAACGTCAACTGGATGTTCGGATTCTCCTTCGGTCTTGCCGCCGCGCTCGGCGGTGCGGCCGGTATTCTGATCGCGCCGATCACGCAGGCCTCCGCGTCGATGGGCCTGACTCTCGGCCTCAAGGGCTTTGCTGTCGCCATCATCGGCGGCATCACCAGCGCGCCCGGCGTTGTCATCGCCGGTCTCGGCTTCGGCATCGTCGAGAAGTTCGTCGAGGGCTACATCTCCACAGCTGCACGCGAGATTGTCGGCTTCGGTCTCACCATCCTGGTTCTCCTCGTCTTCCCGCAAGGGTTGTTCGGCAAGCGCGAGGTGTTCAAGGTATGACCCAGCGTCTTCTCACGCCTCTTGCCTTCGTCGCTCTGGCGATTTTCCTCGTCGCGCTGCCGTTCACGGCGGAGAACGAGTACTCGCTGCGGCTGTTCATGCTGTTCACGATCTACGCGATCGTGGCGCTCGGCCTCAACGTGCTGGTCGGTCTTGCGGGTCTGATCTCGCTCGGTCAGGCAGGATTGTTCGCGCTCGGCGCCTATACCGGCGCAATTCTCGCAGTCCGCCTTGGCTGGGATTTCATCTTCGCGGCGATGGCCGGCACTGTGGTCGCCGGCGCGTTCGGCGCGCTGCTCGCGTACCCCACGGTGCGGGTGCGCGGCGTCTATCTGGCCGTCATCACCATCGCCTTCGGCCTGATCGTCGAGAATGTCATCATTGAGTGGGATCATCTCACCGGCGGCACCACCGGCATCAGCAGCATTCCCAAGCCGGCGCTGTTCGGCTGGCCACTCGATGGCTTCCGCTACTATGCCGTGCTCGCCGCGCTTCTGTTCCTTGTCGTGGTCGTCACCCACAACATCAAGCAGTCGCGCTACGGCCGCGCCATGCTGGCGGTGTCGCAGAGCGAGACCGCGGCGCGCGGTGTCGGCCTCAACGCCACCGGTGTGCGCACGCTGGCCTTCGTCATCGCCGCGTCGACGGCGGGATTGGGTGGCGTGCTCTATGCGTACCTCAACCTTTACATCTCGCCCGACAGCTTCACCTTCAACGACTCCATCCGCTTCCTGCTGATGGTCGTACTGGGTGGGGCAGGGACCACGGTCGGCGCGCTGATCGGCGCGTTGATCTTGACCTATCTGCCGGAATACCTGCAGCAACTGCAGTACTGGCAGCAGTTCGCCTACGGTCTGTTGCTGGCACTTGTGATGTTCGTGCTACCGCATGGCATTTTCGGCACGCTCTCGCATTTTGCGGCGCGCTTCTTCAAGCGCAGATCTGCCTTCTCGCAGGTGGCGGACGGCGAGATCGAGAAGGTGATGAAGGACGCCAAGGCGGGATGGGCGCCTGCACCTTTCTCGGCGGAGGGGCTCACCATCCGTTTCGGCGGCCTCACCGCACTCAACAAGGCGTCAATGCAGGTAGCGCCGGGAGAAATCCATGCGCTGATCGGCCCGAACGGTGCCGGCAAGTCGACCATGGTCAACATTATCACCGGCTTTTACCGGCCGAACGAGGGCACCGTCACGCTCGACGGCACCAACTTCGCCGGCTCGCCGCCGCACACCGTGGCCCGCAGTGGCGTGGCGCGCACCTTCCAGAACACCGAACTGTTTGGTGACCTCACGGTGCTGGAGAACGTCATGGTCGGTTACCAGAAGCGGCTCTCTTACGGGCTGTTCGCGGCGGCCTTCCGCACCGGACGCTTCCACAAGGAGGAAGCCGAATGCCGTCATGCGGCCGAAGCGCTGCTGGCCTTTGTAGGCCTCACCGACTTCGCCAATGAACAGGCGCGTTTCCTGCCGTTCGGCATGCAGCGTCGCCTCGAGATCGCCCGTGCGCTCGCGACCGCGCCGCGCCTCCTGCTGCTCGATGAACCGGCTGCCGGCCTCACGACGCAGGAAATCGACGAGCTCGATCGCATGATCCGTCGCACCGCAGCGCTCGGCATCTCGGTGCTGCTGATCGAACATCATGTCGATCTCATTATGTCGGTAGCCGATCGCGTGACCGTGCTCGATTACGGCGTCGTCATCGCCAGCGACAAACCCGGCATCATTCAGAACGACCCGCGTGTGATCGAGGCCTATTTCGGTGTCGCTCCAGCGGTCAAAGTGGCGGAGGGAGCCTGACCATGAGCACAAGCGCAAACGACGTGCTGCTTGAGGTTCGCGGTCTCGAAATCCAGTACGGCGCCGCGATCGCCGTGCGGGGTGTCGATCTGGTCGTGCGCCGCGGCGAGTTCGTCTCCATCATCGGCAATAACGGTGCCGGCAAGACCTCGATTCTGCGTGGTGTCAGCGGCCTTGTGCGGCCGCGCGCGGGCAGCGTTCTGTTCAAGGGCGAGGAGACTGCGAATTTCCCAGCGCATCGCAAGGTCAGCCGTGGTCTGGCGATGGTGCCGGAAGGCCGCCTGATCTTCGCGGACCAGACCGTGGAGGACAATCTGATCCTCGGCGCCTATGGCCGCTGGAAGGCCGAGCGCGACGCGGTGCTGCGTGATTTCGAGAATATCTTCGAGCTCTTCCCACGGCTCAAGGAACGACTTCAGCAGCGCGCCGGCAGCCTGTCCGGCGGCGAGCAGCAGATGCTCGCGGTGGCGCGCGGTCTCGTGTCCAAGCCCGATCTTCTGATGATCGACGAGATGTCGCTCGGCCTCGCGCCGAAAATCGTCGAGCAGATGATGGGCATCCTGCGCGATCTCAACTCAGCGGGACAGACCATCCTGCTGGTGGAGCAGCTGGCAGCGCAGGCGCTTGCGATCTCGCATCGCGCCTATGTCGTCGGTCATGGAAAAATCGAACTTGAAGGGCGTGCGGACGAACTGGCGGGCTCACCGGCGGTGATGGAAGCATTTCTCGGAAAGAAACATCAACCGGTCCAATAAGCCGAAGGAGAAAGTGAATGAGTAAACGTATCGTCGATCTTAGCCTGCTCATCGAAGACAATATGCCGGCGCACAAGCTGTTCCAGCGCCCGGTGATCACGACCCACATGTCTCACGAGTCGGCGAAGGCGTTCAATCTCGGCGTGCCGGGCGATGCGATGACCTTCCAGACCAACTTCATTGCGATGCTCGACCACGTTGGCACGCACGTCGATGCGTTTCGCCATGTCAATCCGGAAGGCAAGCCGGTGGACGAGATGCCGCTCGAGATGTTCATGGGCAAGGCGGTCACGTTCGACCTGCGTCATGTCGGCGACCTCGAGGACATCACCGCCGAGCACATGGCCGAGGCGGAGAAGAAGTCGGGCGTGAAGGTGGATGGCCACATCGTGTTGCTGTGCACCGGCTTTCACAAGCGTAACTACCCGCAGCTCGAGTCGGTGTTCAAGAATCCGCAGCTCACCGTCGAGGCCACCAAGTGGCTGCACGAGCGCGGCTCGAAGATGCATGGCGTTGAAGGTCCGTCGACCGATCGTCCGTCGGACAACATCTTCTCCCAGCATCGCCTGTGCCGTGATCTCGGCATGAGCCACTGGGAGTGGCTGGTCAATCTCGAGGAGCTGATCGGCAAGGGTGAAGTGCAGTTCTTCGGCGTTCCGCTGAAGTTCAAGGGCGGCTCGGGCTCGCCTGTGCGCGCTTTCGCCATCGTTGGCTAATCAACAAACGGAGCGGTGATGCGGCAAAACATCACCGCTTCAACAACGACGTCATAGCCTGGGGCGGCGAAGATCGCCGCCCCATTTTTTCATGATTGTTGTCGGAGACGATTGATGTCGGCCAAATTCGACGCCCTGTCCGCCGTGAAGCTGAAGCGCCTGATCGCCTGCAAGGAGGTCTCGCCGGTCGAAGTCACGCTGCGCGCATTGGAGGCCGCGCAGGCGACGCAATCGAGTCTCAATGCCTTCAGTACGTTGATGCCCGAGGCTGCGCTTGCCGCGGCGGTGGCGGCTGAGGACGCGGTGATGCGCGGCCAGCCGCTCGGCTTCCTCCACGGCATTCCGGTCAGCGTCAAGGATCTCATCGCCGTGGGCGGCGTAACTTATGCGTCCGGGTCGAAAGCGATGGCCAACAACATTGCCGCAGCAGACGCTCCGGCAGTGGAGCGTTTGCGGCAAGCTGGTGCAATCATCATCGGCAAGACGACGACGAGCGAGTTCGGCTGCAAGCCGGTCGGCGACAATCTGCTCACCGGCATCACGCGCAATCCGTGGAATCAGGGCAAGACGCCCGGCGGTTCGAGCGCCGGTGCGGCTGCGTCGATCGCGGCCGGCGTCACGCCGTTCGGCCTCGGCACCGATGGCGGCGGTTCGATTCGCATCCCGTGCAGCTTCTCCGGCCTTGCCGGCATCAAGGGGCATTTCGGCCGCGTGCCGATCTGGCCTGCCTCGGCCACGCCGACGCTCGCGCATGTCGGGCCGATGGCGCGCTCGATGCAGGATGCGGCGCTGCTGTTCTCCGCCATCGCGGGTTACGACACGCGCGATCCGTTCAGCGTCGCCGGCCCGGTGCCCGACCTGCTCGGCGCGACGCAAGCTTCCGTGAAGGGGATGCGTATCGCCTACAGCCCGACCTTCGGTTACGCCAGGCCGACGCCTGAAGTTCTCGAGGTGGTGGAGCGTGCGGTGCGCACGCTGGAGGATCTTGGCTGCGAGGTCGAGCAAGTCGACCGGCTGTTCGCAAAGGACCCGATGGATCTGTGGACAGCGGAATTCTACGCCGGCGTCGGCATCAAACTGCGGGATTTTGTCGAGAACAAGCGCGACATGCTCGATCCCGCGGTCGCCGACGTACTGGAAGGCGCGTTGTCGCAGGATATGCGTAGCTACTACACCAAGGTGTTCGAGCGCTATGCGTTCCGCGACGAGGTCCGTACGCTGTTCGAGACCTACGATGCCGTGGTCTCTCCGGTATTGCCGGTCTCCTCGCTCGATGTCGGCGTGAATATTCCGACGCATCTGTCCGACCGCAATCTGGTGTCGTGGGTCTACTACACCTATCCGTTCAATCTCACCGGCCAGCCGGCAGGTTCGGTTTGCGCGGGCATCGCAGCGGATGGCATGCCGGTCGGCCTGCACATCGTCGGTCGGGCGCTGGGCGAATATGACGTGGTTCGTCTGGGCGCGGCCTATGAGCGATCCCAGCCTCCGGGCTACAACCTCTGCCCGGCGCTGAGGAGCGTTCTCGGCTGAGCGTGTTTCGGGCCGGCGCCGAAACAGGCGGCGACTGAAATCATCAAATATCGGTGCCCAGGAAACATCCGTCCGAATTAGCATTCGGGCGGATGTTGAGCGCCATTTCCGCTCGCCTGCCTCTATCGAGGCCCGCCCGAGGGCAGTCCCGCAGGCAGCCTCCGGCGCTTGTTCCGCTGCCAGTCGGAATTTTCAGGTTTCATCGGAACGCAATCGTGGCCGCGCGTCTTTAAGATAAAGGGAGAGAGACCCGACAACGCTGAAGGCGGCCACACCGCCTGATCCGCCGCGTTCGCGGGCTCCAAGCCAGGGAGGCTGCAATGCAGGTCAGGGATTTGATGTCGGAAGAAGTTTGCATCACGAGTCCCAACGACACGATTCAACAGGCGGCGACGCTGATGCTGGGACTGGACGTCGGCATGCTCCCGGTCGCGGAGAACGACCGACTGATCGGAATGATCTCAGACCGCGATATCGCCGTGCGGGCGGTGGCGCATGGCCGAGATTTCACGACGCCGGTTCGGGACGTGATGACGGAAGACGTCAGGTATTGCTTCGATCATCAGGATGCCGACGACGTCGCCCGCAACATGGCCTCCATTCAGGTGCGGCGGCTTCCGGTCGTGAACGACCAGAAGCGGCTCGTGGGCATTTTGTCGCTCAGTGACATCGCGAACTTCGCTGACGGAGACGGATCGCTCGCGCCGACATTGCGTGGAATTTCGAGGCCGGGTGGCGAACACCATCAGTAATGCGTGAAAACTGTTCATCGTGAATGCAGCGCCGAGGCGCAAAGCGCCAGTCGAGGAGCTGCATATATTTCAGGGGTTCGCAATGCTTGACGATCATGAAACGGAGCGCATGCTCGGTAAGGCCGTGCTGCAATGCTGGGGAAGGCTGCCTCACGATGTGCAGGAAATGATTTTCGAGGGGGCGGTTGATGGCGGCCCGAACAGGGCACGAAGCGATCTCGCCCTGCGTTTGCACGAGGTCCATCCCCGGACCGAACATAACTCGGCGTCGAAGCGGATTTGAGGGCGCCGCCGCTTGGACGTTGTGCGATTTGAATACGCGCAGCCTGCGCAATTTCAAAATATCTAATTGCCATCGGCAATAGACGGGTCATCGAAGAAGATGTCCGTGATGCTTGTCGCCTTCGTCTTGATTGATCCGGCCTTGTTCATGAATTGAAGAATGGACAGGAAGCCGCGCGGGGTGGTTGTCCATTGATTTTTCGGATCGCGGATGATTTTTTCGGCATCAACCACTGACATTTTCGAGTTTTCGGCTTTGACCCAGAGCGCGGCGATGCCAGCCGGGTCGGCCTTGATCATCTCCTCGCTTTCCCGAACCGCAGCGACAACTGCCTTTGTCACCTTTGGATTGGCCTGCACAAACTTCGATGTGGCCCAGAGGATGTTATTAGTGTGTTCGCCGCCAACCACGTCGTAGCTGTTCAGAACCATATGGGTCCGCTTGTCTTTCAGCTCGAGAGTTTGAAAGGGCTCGGTTCCGAAATGTGCATTGATCTCCGTATGCCCGCTTAACATCGCGGCCATCGCATCGGGATGGCCCATTGAGACGGTGAACGGGTCGAGCTTGCTCTGTTGGCCGGGACCGAACTGCTTTTCGGTAGCCATCTGGAGGACAACAGCCTGAATCGAAGTCTTGATGGCCGGGAGCGCGATTTTATCCGACGGTGAGAAGTCGGCTATGGTTTTGATCTTCGGGTTTATTGTGACCAGATAATACGGCATCAGGTTCAATCCGACGACGCCCTTCACCTTCAGATTGTTCTGCGTTTTATCCCAGATCGTAAGCAGCGGTGGAATTCCGCCCGCCGCGAAGTCGAGATTTCCAGCCAGCAGCGCCTCGTTCATTCCCGAGCCGGCACTGAAACGCAGCCATTCTGTCTTGACGTCGAGACCTTCCTGCTTGGCGTGCTTCTCGATGAGCTTGCGCTCCTCCATCACGGTGAGTGTCAGATAGGAAATCCCGAATTGCTTGGCGATCCTGACTGTCGAAGTCTCGGCCGGCGCTGTCGTCGAAAACGTGGAGACGGTCAGAAGAGTCAATAAACCAGCAATTTGCCGACGCATCATTTTTCCTCCAAAGGTCATGCTGGCCACTTCGATGCGGCTCTTTTGGTCACTTTCTTCGTTCGATCATGACGCCAGCGGGTTCCTCGATCATTTTGACAATGACGGTGTGGTCGCTGTCTGGGCCAAAGCGTTCGTTGGATTTTTTCCAGGTCGAGGCCACCGCCTTCGACACTTCGAGCTCAAGGCCCATCCGTTCGATCTCTTCGAGGCACAGCTTCACGTCCTTGAACATTAGGCCGGTCGCGAAGCCATGATCGAAGGTGCGGTTCAGGACGGCACGTGGAAACTTGTCTTGCGTCGCGTTGTTGCGCCCACTCGAGGCATTGATGACGTCGACCATGATCGACGGATCGATCCCCGCCTTGACACCTGCGGTGATCGCCTCGGCCGCGATCGCCATTGATGTGGCGGCCATCAGGTTGTTGCAGAGCTTCATCATCTGGGCGGCACCGGGCGCCTCGCCGATGAAGGTCGGCTTGCCGAAATGGACGAGTAGGGGCTCGACCTCTTCGAAGGTCTTTCGTGGACCGGACACCATCAGGGCAAGCGTGCCGTCGATCGCCTTCGCGACACCGCCACTCACTGGGCAGTCGATGAACGTGACACCGGTACCCTCCAGTTCGCGGGCGATTTCGGAGGCAACCTTCGGACCGGTCGTCGAAAGGTCGACGATCGTTTTCATCGCCCCGCCGCCGCTTATCAGGCCGTGTTCTCCAAGGATAACGGACTTGACGGTGTCCGGCATCGGCAGGCTGACGAAAACCGTCGAAGCCTGCTGAGCTAATTGTTGCAGTGAAGCGGCCTGCGTTGCGCCAGCGTGCAGCAGATCGGTCAAGGCGTCCTGCCGTGTGTCGTAAATGACGACGCTATAATTGGCCTTGAGTAAGCGGCGGGTGAGCGGATCGCCCATTTTGCCGAGGCCGACAAATCCAAGAACTTGTGTCATGGCAAGTCCGTGCAGCGTTAAACGCCGCGCTCCTTGAACACGTCAGAGGCGCGCTTGAAGGCGTCGAGCGATGCGGGGACGCCGCAATAGATTCCAACCTGAAGGAGGATTTCCTTGATCTCTTCCTTGCTGACGCCGTTCGTCAGAGCGCCCGCGATATGAAGGCTGAGCTCGGGACCCCGGTTCAGGGCGGCGAGCATCGCGAGATTGAGCATTGACCGGGTCTTTTTTGACAGGCCGGGCCGCGACCAGACGTAGCCCCAGCAATACTCTGTCGTGAGATCCTGGAAGGCCATCATGAACTCGTCGGCTCCCGCGAGGACCTTGTCCACGGACGCCGCGCCTTGCACTTCCTTGCGAGTTTGCAGGCCTTTTTTGAAGAGTTCGCTCTTTTGGCTGAGATCGATTCCGTTGGCGCTGCTTGTGGTCATTGTGGGTTCCTTCTGCAACAATTCATATGACATATGTCATATATATGAATTTGAGTCGAGTCGAAAGCTGTGCGAATCTGTGCTCACTCGTCGATCAATCTTTGCGGGCGAAACGCCCCGTGCGAAATGTCATTCATGAAACGAGCCGCGACAAAGGTGCCGCAAGCACCGCCGATGCTTGAAAACCGTCCGCTCTATCTGCAGGCGCGGGACGCCTTGATGCGCCAGATCGCGGAAGGCACGTTGCAGCCGGGCGATTTCCTGCCGAGCGAGCAACAACTGGCGGCAACCCTTGGCATTTCAGTCGGCACGGTCCGGAAGGCGACCGAAGAACTCGTTGCGCAGGGCATTCTTGATCGGCAGCATGGCCGTGGCACCCAGATAGTGCCGCATACCAGCGATCGATCCCGGTTTCGGTTCTTCCGGTTCATTCATCCCGACGGACGGCAGGCGCGGCTGACAGCGCGGTTGCTGACGAGAAAAACGCAGAGCCCCAATCGGGAAGAACAGCACCGCCTCTCATTGAGCAAAAATGATCAAGTGATCGTTATTACACGAGCGCGCAGCGAAAACGGCGTGCCGCTGGTGTTCGAAAGGATTTGCATTCCAGCCAAACGCTTCGAAAGGCTCTCCGTCGAATCCGACCGCGACATGGTGGAAGAAATTTATGTTCTCTACCAGAAGCAGTGCGGTGAAATGGTTCGCAGTGCGACGGACGAAATCGAATATGATTTGGCGTCGAGTTCAGTCAGCAAGGAACTGAAGATCGCCGCTGGATCGCCCGTCTTGCTGGTGAAGCGTGTTGCAGTGTCGCTGGCCAACGAACCGCTCGAGTTTCGCCAGAGTTGGACTCAGGCGCTTCGGTACCGGTCGCATCTCGAATAGCGGCGCTCCGCATCCATCGACGACCACCCAGCCATGCGAAGGCGTAATATCGCCGGAGCGTGCGATCGGCTACATCATGGTCCGAAACTGGGAAAGGTGAGCGCGCATGAAGATCGCCGTCATGGGAGCCGGAGCTGTCGGATGTTTTTACGGCGGAATGCTGGCCCGGGGTGGGCATGAGGTCGTGCTGATCGGCCGGCCGGCGCATGTCGAGGCGATCGCCAAGCGCGGCGGGTTGCGGTTCGAGAGCGCTATCTTCGACGGCGTCATTCCCATCGGCGCAGACACCAAGGCATCTGCCGTTGCTGGCGCCGACGTCGTACTGTTCTGCGTGAAGTCCGCCGACACGGAGGAGGCAGGGCGCGAGATCGCGCCGTATCTCACGAACGAGGCCGTCGTCATCTCGCTGCAGAACGGCGTCGACAATGCCGAGCGTCTGTCAGCCGTCCTCAAGCGGACGGCGATACCCAGCGTCGTCTACGTCGCTGCCGGAATGGGCGGCCCTGGCCATATCCAGCACCACGGGCGCGGCGATCTGATCATTGGGCCATCGCCGCGCAGCGACGAGATCGCCAAAGCCTTCACGGAGGCGGCGATACCGACCGTCGTGTCCGGTGAGGTGCTGGCGCGGCTGTGGGACAAGCTCATCATCAATTGCGCCTACAACGCGCTGTCGGCGATTGCGCAACAGCCCTACGGACGCCTGTTCGAAGTGGAAGGGGCGAAAGAGGTGATGGATAGCGTCATCATCGAATGCATCGCGGTGGCGGCGGAGCTTGGCATCGCGGTCTCGCCCGACATCCGTGAAAAGACCCTCGCGCTCGTGAAGGTGATGCCGGATCAATATTCCTCCACCGCGCAGGATCTGGCGCGTGGCAAGCCGAGCGAGATCGATTTCCTCAACGGTCATGTCGTCCGCAAGGGAGCCGAATTCGGCGTCCCCACGCCCTCGAACCTTGCGCTTCAAGTTGCCGTGAAGCTGCGCGAACTGGAACACGCGGGCCGAGTGCCTAGATAAGGGGCGCGGCTCCCGCCGTACTCATTATGTCTGACAGGAGCGTGCCCCTTGCTTGAAATGGGACTGGATACGTTCGGCGATGTGACCGCCGATGCGTCCGGACAGATGCTGCCTCATGCGCAGGTGATCCGCGACGTGATCGAGGAGGCGGTGCTCGCAGACAGCCTCGGTATCGATTTCATTGGGCTTGGTGAGCATCATCGTGCCGACTTCGCGATCTCCGCCCCGGAAACGGTGCTGGCCGCGATCGCGGGGCGGACGAACCGCATCCGTCTCGGTACCGCCGTCACGGTCCTGTCCTCGGACGATCCGATCCGCGTTTTTCAGCGTTTTGCGACGCTCGATGCCGCCTCGAACGGGCGTGCCGAGGTCATTCTCGGCCGTGGTTCGTTCACCGAATCCTTTCCGCTGTTCGGTTTCGCGCTCGATCAATACGAGCGGCTGTTTCAGGAGAAGCTCGATCTGTTCGTCGAGGTGCTCAAGCAGGAGCCCGTCACCTGGGAAGGCTCGATCCGTCCGCCGCTCGCCAACCAGCGCGTCTTCCCGCCGGTCGAACACGGGCGGCTGAAAACATGGATCGGTGTTGGCGGCACGCCGGAATCGGTGGTGCGCGCGGCCTATTACCAGTTGCCGCTGATGCTTGCGATCATCGGTGGCGATCCGCAGCGCTTTGCGCCTTATGTCGATCTGTATCGTCGCACGCACGAGCAGCGCAAAACGCCGATGCAGCCGGTTGGCGTGCATTCGCCGGGCTATGTGGCGGCGACCGACGCGCAGGCGCGCGAGGAGTTCTGGCTACATTATAAAGGAATGCGCGACCGTATCGGCGCGGAACGCGGCTGGCCGCCGATGGAGAAGGCGGAGTTCGAGCGCGAGATCGCGCACGGCTCGCTCTATCTCGGCTCGCCGGAGACGGTGGCACGCAAGATTGCGGCGACGGTGAAGGCGCTCGGCGTGTCGCGCTTCGATCTAAAATACAGTGCGGGCACGCTGCCGCATGCAAAGCTGATGACCTGCATCGAACTCTATGGCCGCGAGGTGATGCCGCGCGTGCGTGAGCTGCTGGGGTGAGAGGCTGGGGTTACCGGCCGCACAAATTCACGAGTGTCTCTGTCAGCAGACCCTGCGGCTTCGCCAGTTCGTCGAGGATCGAATAATGATGGTGGCCCGGCAGCACATAGAGCTTGGCGTCGAGTCCCGCTGCCTGCGCGGTGCGGGCGTATTCATCCGATTGCCGCTGCAGTTCGGGCAGTTCGCTGCCGCCTGACATGATACGCGCTGGGGGCAGGCTCGCGCGCAGCCGATGCAGCGGGCTCAGATCGCGGATGTCGTCCGGCGTCAGTTGCAGCGGGTCGTTGAGATAATTCAGCGACAGCGGTTCGAGATCGAAGATGCCGCTGATCGGCATGGTGCCGCGTACCGCCGGATGGTCGGCCGTGATCGCAGTGAGATGACCGCCCGCCGACCAGCCGCCGACGTAGATTTTGCCGGGGTCATAACCGAGATTGGTCGCGCCCTGCAGATGCGTCAGGCCGCGGCGGATTTGCTCCACGATCTCGCCGAGGCGGACGTCCGGTGCAAGCGTGTAGCCCAGCGCCGCGAAATCGATGCCGCGCGCATTCGGCCCTTCGGCGAGAAACGAGAACAACTCGATCGCATTGCGCACCCAATAGCCGCCGTGGATGAAGACGAACAGCGGCGCACCGGAACGGCCGGAAGGGAAATAGTCAAAACGCTCGCGCTCGCGCGGACCATAGGCTTCGCCGAGCACGGCGTCGGAGCGGCGGCGCATGGTGGCGCTTCGCTGCGCCCAGCCGACGATCCATTGCGAACTGTCGGCGACGGCCTTGCCGTTGTTGTAGGCATCGTCGAGCTGGTCGCGCGTCATGCCGCGGTAGACGGTCTGCGAAGTATTCATTGCTGCCATCGGGAAAATTGTTCTGGAAGGAGAGAAACACTAGCAAAGCAGTCCGGCCCGGCCAACAGCCATTGACGCCGTATTGCTGCATCGGCTTGATGGCGCGATGTTGACAGCTGCTTCCGATTCGAGGCTTGCATCGCGCTTCGTCGCTTCGCCGAATTTCGACGAGCGCGGCGGCAGCGTGGTCGATATTCTCGTGCTGCATTACACCGGTATGCCGGAAGAGGAGGCCGCGTTGGCGCGGCTATGCGACCCGGCGGCGAAAGTCTCCTCTCATTATCTCGTCCGCGAGGGTGGCGAGATCGTGCAGCTTGTCGCGGAGGACAAACGTGCCTGGCATGCGGGCCAATCCCGCTGGCGGGAGTGGAGCGACCTCAACGCGCGCTCGATCGGCATCGAGATTGCCAATCCGGGACATGACGGCGGCTGTCCGGCGTTTCCGGACGTGCAGATCGATGCCGTGATCGCGTTGTGCCGTGACATCACGGCGCGCTGGCCCATTCCGCGCGATCGGGTGCTGGCGCATTCGGACATCGCCCCGCTGCGCAAGCAGGATCCCGGTGAGTGGTTTCCCTGGGACAGGCTCGCGGCGGAAGGCGTCGGCCTGTGGGTTACGCCCGCGCCACTCTCCGCCGACAGGTTCGAGCCGACCCCGCATGAGCTGGACGTATTCCTCAAAGCGCTCGTGGCTTACGGCTACGGAGTCACGCATTCGGATTCATGGGACACGAAGCAGGCCGTGGTTGCCGCCTTCCAGCGGCATTTCCGCCCGGCACGGGTTAGCGGGCGGGTGGACCATTCGAGCATCGAGACCTTGCGGCGGCTTTTGAGGGCGCGGCAGGCTCCGACGGAGAAGTCGTAACCATTCGTCAAGCAATTCATGGTTACCAAAGTATCTAACAGCTTTGGGATTAACGGCCATGAACGCGCAGGACGACAGTCACCATACCGGCAATTCGCAGGATCATGGCGGCGGCCAGTCGCTCGTCCCCGCCGCATCGGCACACACCGAGAGTGAAGACAGGGTCGAGAACAAGGCCCAGGATTCGTCCGAAGGACCCAAGGCTGAGTCTAAGAACATCACCCTGCAGCGGCTGCCCCCGCAGGGTTCCTGGGAGGATATCGTGTTCGGCGATGCGCCTCCCCAGCCGCAGACCCAGCGCCAGTTCTCTTCGATCGCCCTGATGATCGGGGTGGCCGCGTTCGTCGGCGTGATGAGCAGTGTGGGTACCACCTGGCTCTCGACCGGGCATTTCGGCAAGGACGACAAGGCACAGACTGCCGCGGTGGAGCGCAACCGCGCCATCGACAACGCCTTCGCGCAGGTCAATTCCGAGCTACAGTCATTGAAGTTGTCGGCTGAAAACGCCGCCAAAATCAATGCCAGCAAGATCGCCAAGTTCAACGAGGCAATCGAGAAGCTGAAAGCGGCGGACGCCACCGGCAGCATTCCGGCACCGGCGGCAACGCCCGCACCGGCACCGAAACCCGCACCGCAGATCGCACGGCTGCCGACCATCGATGGTTGGGTCGTGCGCGCCGTCGCCAATGGCGGTGCGCTGATCGAAGGCCGGGATGGTATTTTCGAGGTCTATGCCGGCGATCCGCTGCCGGGTGTGGGCCGCGTCGATGCGATCCGCCGGCAGGATGGCCGCTGGGTCGTGGTGACGAGCCGTGGGCTGATTGTCGCACGATAGGTTCCCGCCTGGCCGGGGAACAATCGGAAACCGAAAATCTCCGATAAAATTTGAGCCTTTGCTTGAACGCTACGGCATGATGTTGCTGGCATGGTGCGCCTCATCGACAATGAGGTACGTGCATGACGGGCGATATAAATTCTTCTCCGGACAACGTCGTTAAATTCTTTGCAGAGGAAGTGCGTGACGACGACGTCTGGCCCTCGCATGCGAACGACAATGCCTGTCCGTATTGCGGCGGAGTCTTAATGCCCGGCGACAAGGCGACCGATTGCTCAAGCTACAATCCGCGCATGCCGCGGATGACGCCGAACGCCTGGCGTGCGCTCGAAGATCGCCTGATGGGGCCGTGCTCGTATTGAGAGCCGATGCATCGTGGCGTTGCGCCGCGTGCAGGAAAAATAAAAAGGCCGATCGACCGGATGACGGTGGATGGCCTCGGGGACGTGCCCAGTCGGTTTGATTTAGTCTAACAACGATCTTGTGCCGAATTAAACGCGGACCGGAAGAGTCTTCTGGTTCGCGAGGGCCGGGATCAAACCTTCAGGTTTTCCGCCGACGTCTTGCCGCGATTGGCGACTTCCTCGAACTCGATCGACTGCCCTTCGTTCAGCGAGGTCAAGCCGGCCTTTTCAACCGCCGAGATGTGCACGAACACATCCTTGCCACCGCCTGCGGGCTGGATAAATCCGTAGCCCTTGGTGGGGTTGAACCACTTCACAGTCCCTTTAGCCATTCGTCACTCTCCAGAAAGATATTGTCGGCGCGCGGATGCGTGTCCAACGGCGCACACGATACGCAATTTATGCATGGGGTAAAGCGTCAAAGCCCGAATTCGGCGGCTGGTACCGCGCCGACGCCCTCGCAGCAGAGTGATATTGCAATGCGAAGAGACCGCCTTCCGGCCGGGGACAGGGCCGGAAAGCGGTCTCCCTGCCGTACGGACGATCAATAGCAGACGTTCACCGTCCGCCAGCGATAGCCGTAACGGGTCATGATGCGCTGGCGCCGCAGGCAGTCGTCATACACGGGGCCGCCGACGTAGACCGGGCCGACGCCGAGGCCGAAGCCATAACCGCCGTGCCAGCCGTGATGATGCCAGCCATGGGCGGATGCGGCGGTGGGTGCGAGGGCGGCAATGGTGAGGGCGGTCGCGGCGGCGAGTCCAAGAGCAAGTTTGCGGGTCATAGTCGTTCTCCGATGAAAGGGCCGGGCTGGCCCGATATCGGTTGGTTGCGCCACCCGGCGCGGTGGTTCATTCGCGTTCGAGGGAATCCAGATTTTTTTGCGCCTCGATCCGGGCGGCCGGATCGGCACGGCGCATCAAGTCCTTCACCAGATCGGAGAGCACGGGGCGGGGCAGCGCCGAGAACGGCAGCGGCCGTGTCACGTCTACGGCAGCGAGGCCGAGCCTCGCGGTGAGCAGTCCGTTCAAAATGCCTTCGCCGAGACGTGCTGACAATTTTGCCGCCACGCCGTGTCCGAGCACCTGCTGGATCAGACTGTCGCTCGCGGCCATGCCGCCGGTGACGGCGAGATGTGCGATGACATGTCGCATCAGCTTGAACATGCCGAGTGTGCCGGGTCGGCCGCCATAGAGGCGCGCGAGTTGCCGTACCAGCCGCAACGCGGCGGCGAACACGAACAGCATGTCGATCACTGCGCCGGGACTGACAGCGGTGACGATGGAGACGCGCGAGGCCGCGCTCGAGATCAGCCGTCGCGCCTCCTGATCGAGCGGCGCCATCAATGTGCGTTCGGCAAGCCGCAGCATGTCGGCGCCGTCGATGATGTCGGTAGCGTGACTCTGCATCACCGCGCGGGCGTGGGCGAGATGCGGATTGTCGTGTGCCACTTTAAGAAGATCGCGGACGATGACATCGCTCTGCGCGCGGTCGTCCGAGGTGAGCACGGCATCTGCGCGGGCATGCAACTGCTCGATGGTGTCGAGCCGGGAGAGCGCCAGCGCCTCACGCGCGACGATTACGACGAAGGCCAGCGCACACAGAACTGCGAGCGCAATGCCGGTGAAGCCCAGCGCCTCGCTGCGCGCGAACAGGTCTTCGATCAGATTGGCCGCACCGAGGCCTAGCCCGAGCACGACAAGGCCGCCGAGTGTGGTCCAGAACAGCCCGCCCCACGGAAAGCGCTTGCGGCGCGGATGGATGACCTCGACCGGCGCGGGCAGTGCCGGCGCATCGGGCTCCGGCGTGATGCGGATGCCGCCATGCGGCGGGCGTCCGCTTTCGCCCGCTTCCGCAACCGTGACGCGCGGATCGTCGAGCCGGAACGACGCCGGTTTGCGCGGATGACTGCGCTCATTCATTGCAGTTTGTCTCCGATCAGGAATTGCAACGCACGGTCGAGGCGGATGTGCGGCAGCGCGGGCTCGCCCTGCGTGGTGTCGAGTCGGGGCGGGCGGAAACGCAGGAAGCGGTAGTCGGCCTCGCCAGGGTGCGCGGAGCCGGAGCCCCTGAACGTCCCCTCGCTGAACAGGGCATCAGGTGACGCGGGAAGATCGCCAGGAAAAGTCGCGACCTCGGTCTCGCCGTCGAATGTTTCTTTGCCCGCGACTTCACCCTGCATCGGCGTGCCGACAATGGAGGGCAGCGTCTCGCCATGATGCTGCACGCTGGCCTCGCGGGTTGCACGCACGGCGGCGAGCGCCACCACGTCGGTTTTGGCGCCCGCGAATTCCGCGCGGGAGGCAGCACGCTCCACCATTCGCCGCAGGATCGCCTCCAGCCGGTCGTGGCTGGTACGATGCAGATGGTCGGCCTTGGTTGCCGCGAACAGGATGCGGTCGATGCGCGGGCGAAACATTATGCTGAGCAGCGTGCGCCGCCCGGTGTTGAAGCAATCGAGGATGCCTGCGAGCGCGCCTTCGAGATCGTGCAGCGCTTCAGGTCCGGCGTTGAACGCAGCGAGTGCGTCGACCAGCACGATCTGGCGGTCGAGCCGCGCGAAATGGTCGCGGAAGAACGGCCGCACCACGATGTCTTTGTAGGACTCATAGCGCCTGCGCATCATCGCCCACAGCGAGCCTGCTGGCGGTGTGCCGCCTGCGGGCAGATCGAGCGGTGCGAAGGTGAGGGCGGGCGAGTTGGCGAGCGCACCCGGCATCAAGAAGCGGCCAGGCGGCAGCAGGCTCATGGCGAACTGCTCGTGGCGGCAGGCGCGCAGGTAATCGGTGAAAAGCCTTGCTGCGACTTGCGCCACTGCTTCATTGCCCGGTGCGACCGGAGCGAGGCTTTCGAGATGCTCGTGCCACGGCTTGGCGAGCGCGTTGCGTGGGGCCTGCCGCGACAGCGCAAGGCTTTCCGCCGACCACTCCTCATAGCTTTTATGGAGCAGCGGCAGGTCGAGCAGCCATTCGCCGGGATAGTCCACGATATCGAGCGTCAGCGTGCGCATCGCGCCGTTTTCGCGCTGATAGTCGATGGCGAGCCGCAACTCGCTGATGTCGGTGGTCGATTGCGGCCACAGCCGATCCTCGATCAGGGTGCGCAGATGTGCCTCATAAGCGAAGCGCGGGATGCCGTCGTCCGGCTGCGGCTCCAGCCGCGCCCGTGCGATCCGCCCACTGGAGAGCGATTCGAACACCGGGAAGCGGCCCCCGCGCAGGAAGCCGTGCACCAGCGCGGTGATGAATACCGTCTTACCCGCGCGCGACAGGCCGGTGACGCCGAGGCGGACGGTCGGGTTGAGCAGGCTCTCGCTGTAGTCGAGCAGCGAGCGTGCCGACAGCCGCAGATCGTCGAAAATGTCAGATAGGCCGGGTGCCATAATTCGATCAAATGAGAGAGGAGGATAGCGTGAGTACCTCCAAAAAGCTGGCGATGATGGAACCCAAAATCAAGATTGCGTGGATCGCCCTGAATTGTGACCGCGTTGTCATGGGTTGGTAGGATTTTGTTGTGGGTCAAGGCGTACGGTTGGGTTGAAGCATAGTGGTTGCGTGATGTCGGTTTTCCGGTTGAAAGAATTGGTCGCTTTGCCCCCGCTGCCCGGCCGGGGTGCCATTCACTGGACCTACGATCGGGCCGAACTGATCGCCGACAGCATCGTGCACATTACCGGCGTCTCGCTTGGGCTCATCGCCTCGACCGCGCTGATCGTGCTCGCGGGCGTGTATGCCTCGACGCTCGACCTCGTCACCGTGTCGATATACGCGATCGGCCTCGTCGCCATGCTGTCTTTCTCGGCGGTCTATAATTTGTGGCCGGTCTCGCCCGCGAAATGGATTTTGCGGCGGTTTGATCATTCAGCGATCTATGTGCTGATCGCCGCGACCTATACGCCGCTGCTCGCGCAGATGAACGACCGCGCGCTGGCTTTTGCGCTGCTGGGCGGCGTGTGGTCCGTCGCGCTGCTCGGCATTGCGTTGAAGATCGCCTATCCCGGCCGGTTCGACCGCCTCGCCGTCGGCCTTTATCTGGCGCTCGGCTGGAGCGGCGTGGTGGCTTACGATTCTATTGCGGCTTCGCTCACTCACACAGCGCTGTGGCTGATCGCGATTGGCGGCGTGCTGTATTCGGCGGGCGTGATCTTCCACGCCTGGCAGCGCCTGCGCTTCCAGAATGCGATCTGGCATGGCTTCGTGCTGCTCGCGGCTGCCTGCCATTACAGCGCGGTACTCGATACGGTACTCGCGGGCGGCTAGCGTCGGACTTTCTCTCTATTCACCTGAAACGAAATTCAGGTGCGAACGTTGAACTTTTCAACGTCCCGGCGGTTATGGCCATGCGCGTCGTTTTCGGCGCAGTTTTGTTATGCCGTTTGCGAGGTCGTTTTTGCCTTCTCCCATTGAAGACTATGCCCTTATCGGAGATTGCCTCACCACTGCGCTTGTGAGCCGCGACGGTTCGATCGACTGGCTCTGCTGGCCGACATTCGACTCTGATGCCTGCTTCGCCGCGCTGCTCGGCACGCCCGAACACGGCCGCTGGAAGATCGCGCCAAAGAGCGAGGCATTCAGCGTCAAACGCGGCTATCGCGATGGCACGCTCATCCTCGAAACCACATTCAGTTGCGAGAACGGCACCTGCACGCTGATCGATTTCATGCCGCCGCGCGGCGAGGCCTCCGACATCGTGCGGATCGTGCGCGGGGATGCCGGCGTCGTCGACATGCGAATGGAATTGCTGTTGCGCTTCGGCTCCGGCGCCAACGTTCCGTGGGTGCGAAGGCTCGATGACGGCACGCTGCAGGCGGTTGCGGGGCCGGACATGGTGGTGTTGCGCAGCAATGTCGAGATGCACGGCGAGGGAATGACGACCGTCTCCGACTTCCAGGTGCATGAGGGCCAAACCTTCCACTACGTCATGACCTACGACCCCTCGCATCTTCCAGTGCCGGAGGCGATCGATATCGAGATCGCGCTGGAGGAGACCGAGTCGTTCTGGACCGAGTGGTCCTCGCGCTGCAATTTCAAGGGCAAGCATCGCGACTTCATCCAGCGCTCGCTGATTACGCTCAAGGCCATGACCTATGCGCCGACCGGCGGCATCGTTGCCGCGCCGACGACATCGCTGCCGGAAAAGATCGGCGGCGCGCGAAATTGGGATTATCGCTTCTGCTGGCTGCGCGACGCGACTTTCACGCTGCTCGCCTTGATCGATAGCGGCTATGTCGAGGAGGCGGTTGCATGGCATGAATGGCTGCTGCGCTCGGTCGCGGGGGCGCCCGCCGACATGCAGATCATGTACAGCATCACCGGCGCGCGCCGCCTGCTTGAATGGCAGGCGGACTGGCTGCCCGGCTATGAGGATTCGAAGCCGGTGCGGTTCGGCAATGCCGCGCACGCGCAGTTGCAACTCGATGTCTATGGCGAACTGATGGACGCCTTCCATCAGGCGAGGGTCCACAAGATCCAGCTCAACGGCGAAACCTGGCCGGTCGAACTGGCGCTTCTCGAACATCTCGCGAAGGTGTGGAGCGAGCCCGATTGCGGCATCTGGGAGCGGCGAGATGTGCCCCGGCATTACGTGTTCTCCAAGGCGATGTGCTGGGTGGCGTTTGACCGCGCTGTGCTCGCCGTCGAGAAATTCGGCAGGAAAGGTCCGGTGGAGGAGTGGCGGGTGCTCCGCGATCTTATCCATAACGACATCTGCGCGAACGGCTTCGATGCGCAGGAGAACACCTTCGTCGAATCCTACGGCTCGAAGATGCTCGATGCGAGCCTGCTGCTGCTGCCTGCTGTTGGCTTTCTCAAGCCTGACGATCCGCGTGTCCTCGGCACCATCGCCGCGATCGAGCAGCGGATGATGCCGGACGGTTTCGTACTGCGGCATGATCCGCAGGAGGTGCACAACGACGAGACACAGCCAATCGAAGGGGCGTTCCTCGCTTGCACGCTGTGGCTCGCGGATGTCTATGTGCTGCTTGGCCGCGTCGACGATGCGCGCGAGCTCTATCTGCGGGTGCACGGCATCGCCAATGATGTCGGATTATTGTCGGAAGAATACGATCCCGGCCTGCGGCGGCAGACCGGCAACTTCCCGCAGGCGTTGACGCACATCGCGATGGTCAACACCGCGCAGAACATCTTCGCGGCGCTTCATCCGGACAAGCCCGCCGTGCAGCGGGCGAAGAAGAACTAGGCGAGCGCCAGGATTTTGTCGATGGCGGCCGCTACGCCGTCTTCTTCGTTGGATAGGGTGGTATAAGTCGCGCGCTTCCTCACCGCGTCGCTGGCATTGCCCATCGCAAACGATATCCCACTTTTGAGGAACATCGGCAGATCGTTGGCCATATCGCCGATGACGGCGACCTCCTTAGGCGGAATGCCGAGCCGGGCGGCGGTTTCTTCGACGAAGGTGCCCTTGTCGAGGCTGGGCGGCGTGACATCGAGATAATAGTTCTGTGAGCGCGCCGCATGAGCGGCTTTGCCGAGCGCGGCCTTGAGATCCGGCTCGCAGGCTGCCAGCAGATCGAAATCCTCGCTGACGCCGACGATCTTGCAGATGCCGTCGCGCGGTATGGCATCGTCGCCGACGATCTCCGGCTCGAAATCGATGGTGTGACGCTCGCGCGCGACATAGGAGGTGTCGCCGCGCCGGACCAGCCAGCGCTCCGCGGTGAACAGCCAGATATCCGTGCCGCGCGCGTTGAGGAGGTCGAGCGCGACATCGACTGCGTCAGGCGGGATGGTGTGGCTCTCGAGCACGGAGCCGTCCGGATTGAACAGCGTGCTGCCGTTGAATGCCCCCATCGGCACCGTGAGCTTCAAGGGCGCCGACAGCATTCGCATGCCAAAGGGGGGGCGGCTGCTCACAGCGGTAAAGGCGATGCCGCGCGTATGCAGGCGATGCACAGCGGCGATAACGCCGGGCGTCAGTTGTTTGTCACGCGTGACCAGCGTGCCGTCGACATCGGAAATCACCAGGCGGATGGGGTTCATGAGACGCGGGCTCCTGCGTTGTCCGGCAGGTGCAGGGTGATAATGATGTCGTCCACGATGCGCTCCACCGGTGCGTCGATATCGACCGTGAGAATATGTTCGTCAGGCTGCGGCGGTTCCAGCGCGTCAATCTGGCTGTCGAGCAGTTTCGGCGGCATGAAATGACCGCCGCGCTGCGTAAGGCGCTGTGCGATCAAATCGGCTGGTCCTTTCAGGTAGACGATCCGCACGTCCTTGCGGCCGTGCACGAGAATGTCGCGGTAGGATCGTTTCAGTGCAGAGCAGGCGATGATAATCGGCGTATTGCTGTTCGCATAATTGTTGATGGCCTCCGCGATCGAACGCAGCCAGGGTAGGCGATCGTCGTCGGTCAACGGAATTCCGGCTTTCATCTTTTCGATATTGGCGGCGGAATGGTAATCGTCGCCGTCCCGCTCCGCGAATCCGGTGCGCGCGGCGAGTGCCTGCGAGATAGTGGTCTTGCCCGAACCGGACACGCCCATCAGGATCACGACATTGATGCCGGGGCTTGGTGCCATCACGCCCCGCTTGGCTCGGGTGCGGCCGCTTTGTCGATCAGCCACCAGGTTTCGCCGCGTGACGATTGCGCATGGGCGGCGGGCAGATCCTCGCCAGCAAACACGCGCGAAAGGATTGTGCGCTTGTCGTGGCCTGACGCCATCAGCAGCATCTCGCGGCATTGCGCGAGGCAGGGCAGTGTCAGGCTGACGCGCGGCACGAAGGGCGCGACATGGGCCTGCGGCACGCCCGCAACCCAATGCTCCGTCTCAGCCGCCGCGGGATAGCCGGGAAACAGCGAGGCAGTGTGACCGTCCGGCCCGACACCGAGCAGCACGAGATCGAACAGCGGCGCGCCGTCAGCTCGGTGGTGGGCCTGGAAATGGCGCAGCGTCTGTTCGTAAAGCCGTGCGGCTTCATCCGGCGAGGCGGCATCGGTGGGGATTGCATGAATGTTCTTTGGCGGCGCGCAGCCATCCAGAAACGCGTGGCGCGCCATGCCGATATTGCTGAGGTCGTCGTCCGGCGGAACGAAGCGGTCGTCGCCGATGAACCAGTGCAGCCGCGCCCACGGCAATTGCGTTCGCCATTCCGGCGTTGCCAGCAACTCGTACAACCGTTTCGGCGTCGAGCCGCCGGTGAGGCAGATCGCAGGCTCGCCGGTGTTCTCAGCGGCGCGGGCGACGAGGCGCGCGGCGGCGTGTTCGGCAAGTGCCGCCATGTCCGGCTCGACGATGATGCGGGAGCGTGACATTTTCATTCGCCGTCGATCGCGCGCCAGCGACGGCCGTCGCGCTCCAGCAATTCGTGCGCTTCCTCCGGGCCGTCGGTGCCGGCCTGATACATCGCAAGCCCCTTGCCGCCGGCATTCTTCCATGCGTCGAGGAAGGGCTGCACGGCGGCCCATCCGGCTTCGACGCCATCGGCGCGCTGAAACAGGATGTTGTCGCCGATCATGCAATCGTAGATCAGCGTCTCGTAGCCGGTGTTCGGCGAGGCCTTGAAGTAGTCCTTGTATTTGAACTTCATCTCGACGCCGTCGATGGTGACCTGCGGGCCTGGCACCTTGGTGTTGAACTGCAGCATGATGCCCTCGGTCGGCTCGATGCCGATGACGAGATAGTTCTGCGACAGCCGCTCCACCTCGGTGGTGCGGAACATCGAGAACGGTGCCTGCTTAAAGCGGATCGCGACTTCCGTGCGCTTGGCGGCGAGCGCCTTGCCGGTGCGCAAATAGAACGGCACGCCCGCCCAGCGCCAGTTGTCGATGGTGAGCTTCAGCGCGGCGTAGGTCTCCACCGTGCTGTCTGGCGAAACATCCTTGGTCTGGCGGTAATAGCCGACCTGCCGGTCGCCAATGCGGCCCGCGAGATATTGCCCGCGCACGGAGTTCTTCAACGCTTCTGATTCACTCTGGATCTGAATGGCCGCCAGCGCCTCACCTTTTTCCGAGCGCACCGAGTGGGCATCGAAGCGTGAGGGCGGCTCCATTGCCACCAGCGCCATCAACTGAAACAGATGGTTCGGCACCATGTCGCGCAGCGCGCCGGTCTGCTCGTAGAAGTTGCCGCGTGTGCCGACATCGATGGTCTCCGACACGGTGATCTGGACATGATCGATGTGATTGCGATTCCAGATCGGCTCGAACATGCCGTTGGCGAAGCGCAGCACCAAAATATTCTGCACCGTCTCTTTGCCGAGATAATGGTCGATCCGGTAGATCTGATGTTCGTCGGCGAGCTTCAGCAGATCGGCATTCAGTTGCTTGGCCGACTGCAGGTCGGTGCCGAACGGCTTTTCGATCACCAGCCGTCGCCACGCGCCGTCTTTTTCTTTGAGCAGGCCTGCCGCGCCGAGCATCTCGCTGATCGGCTTGAACGCGCCGGGCGGCACGGCAAGATAGAACAGGTGGTTGGTGATGCCTTTGTCCTTGTGGGCCTTATCGAGTTGCGCCTTCAGGCTCTCGACCGATTTCGGGTCGCGAGGGTCGACATGGATCGAGGTGAGACATCCGAACAGCCTGTCGGCGACCTCCTGTTTCACCGGGCGGGTGGCGAACTTCTCCAGCCCCTTCATCAGGTCGGTCTTGAGCGTCTTGCTCTGCGTTTCGGTGCGTGTCACGCCGATGATGCAGAATTTCTCTGGCAGCAGTCCCGACTCCGCGAGATTGTAAAGGGCGGGAATGACGAGCCGGTGAGAGAGGTCGCCGGTGACGCCGAAGATCACGAAGCCGCACGAATCCGGAATCCGTTCGCGTGCGTTCACGGTATCGGCATTCATCATGGGCAGGCTCCTGCTTAGTCGTCTTTGGGCTTGAGCTTCTCCGGTGCCTTGGCGCCGGGCGCATCGGGATGCTGCTGCGGCTCCCTGTGGCCGCCGAAGCCTGCGCGCATCGCAGAGAGAATCTTTTCGGCGAAAGTGTGTTCCTTGCGCGAGCGGAAGCGCGCGAACAGGGCGGCGGTGATGACTTCCGCCGGTACGGATTCGTCGATCGCCGCGGCGATGGTCCAGCGGCCCTCGCCGGAATCCTCGACGAAACCCGAATACTGATCGAGCGTGTCGTTGCGCGCGAGCGCGCTCGCGGTGAGATCGAGCAGCCATGACGAGATCACGCTGCCGCGCCGCCAGACTTCCGCGACATCGGCGACATCGATGTCAAAACGATGTTCGGGCGGCAGCGCCTCGATATTGGCGTTCTTGAGGATGTCGAAGCCTTCAGCATAGGCCTGCATCAGCCCGTATTCGATGCCATTATGCACCATCTTGACGAAATGCCCGGCGCCGACAGGTCCGGCGTGAATGTAACCCTGTTCGGCGCGCGGATCGCGCTTGTCGCGGCCCGGCGTGCGCGGCACGCCGCTTTCGCCTGGCGCGAGCGTTGCGAAGATCGGATCGAGCCGATCGACGTTGGCCTTGCCGCCGCCGATCATCATGCAGTAGCCGCGCTCAAAGCCCCAGATGCCACCGCTGGTGCCGACATCGATGTAGCTGATGCCTTTTTCCCTGAGCGCCTGCGCGCGGCGCACGTCGTCCTGCCAGAAGGTGTTGCCACCATCGATGATGGTGTCGCCCTTCTCCAGAATCGAGGAGAGCGCGTGAATGGTGTCCTCTGTGATCTTGCCGGCCGGCAGCATGATCCAGACGGTGCGCGGCGCTTTCAGTTTCGCCGCGACTTCCTTGAGCGAGGCGGCGGCGATGGCACCGTGCTGCGCCAGTTCGCCGACCGCCTTCGGATTGACGTCGAACACGACGACCTCGTGCTTGCCCATTTCGATCAGGCGGCGAGTGATGTTGCCGCCCATCCGGCCGAGGCCGACAAGTCCGATCTGCATGCGTCCTCCTTAAGACAGCGCTTTCGTGACTGCGCTGTTGATGGCGGCAAGTCCCTTGGCGACATCTCCCTTGATGTGAAGCCGCAGGGCGCGGCGGTCACGTTCGGTGAGCACGTCGAAATCGCCGCGCGCCTGCGCGGCCTTGATGATGCCGAAGCTCGCTTTCTGGCCCGGCACCGGCAGGTCCTTGGCATCGTCGGCGGTGATCTGCACGAACACGCCGGTGTTCGGCCCGCCCTTGTAGGCCTGCCCGGTGGAATGCTGGAAGCGCGGACCGAAGCCCGTGCAGGTGGCAACGCGTTTGGTGTCGCGGATAGCGATGCGCGCCTTCTGGAGGGCCGCGATATCCTTGTCATTATGGTCGATGTAAGCGAGCAGGGCGGCGTAGTCGCCGGACTCGATGCGGGAGAAATGCGCCTTGAGCCACGATGCCACCGTGCCGTCTGCGCCTGCCTCGCGCAGCGCCTCGGCGTTGTTGTGGTCGGTATAGACCACGAGATTGCCATCGGTGACGAGCGGTTCTTCCTGCGGCAGCGTGCCGGATTTCTCGAACGCGGCAGTGAGTTCGCGTGTCTTCACCTTGGCGGCCTCGACGTCGGGCTGGTCGAACGGATTGACGCCGATCACGCTGCCCGCGACCGCGGTCGCCATTTCGAAACGGAAGAACTCCTGCCCGATATGAGCGGCGTCCGTCACCGCAATGCGGATGACGGGGTGGCCTGCCTGTTCGAGCGCCGCGAGTGCAGCTTCGCGCGAGGTATCGCCCTTGAGTGCGAGATCGACGAACACGCGGTCGTCGCCATAGACATTGGGTTGTCCCAGCGGCTCGTCGGCGAGCGGGATCAGCGCGCGGCCGTTCTTGCCGGTGGACTCGGCGATCAACTGTTCGGTCCATGCGCCGAAGTCTTCGATCTGGTTCGATGCCGACAGAGTCACCTTGTCACGTCCGGCACGTGCCGCCGCGCCAAGCGCGAGGCCGAGCTGGATGCCGGGGTTCTCATGCGGCGGCACGTCAGCGCCACAGGCATGCGCCATCGCACCGGCTGCTTCGAGGAATTTCTTAAGGTCGATGCCGGCTGCAGCCGCCGGCACTAGGCCGAACGGCGAGATCACCGAATAGCGCCCGCCAATGCTCGGCTCGCCACGGAAAACGTGGATGAAGTTGCGCTCGCGTGCGACCCTCTCTAGCGACGAACCAGGATCGGTGACGGCGACGAAGTGCACGCCGGGGCTCTCACCGCTCACTTCCTCTACGCGGTTGAAGAAGTAATCCATCAGCGCGTTCGGCTCGGTGGTGCCGCCGGACTTGCTGGAGACGATGAACAGTGTCCGGGTCAGGTTGATGGAGTTCTCCACGCGCTTGATCTGCGCAGGGTCCATGGAATCGAGAATGTGCAGCTTCGGGAAGCCCTTCACCGGCTGGAAGGTGGTGGCGAGCACTTCGGGGCCGAGGCTCGATCCGCCCATGCCGAGCACGACGGCATCGGTGAATTTCGCGCGCTTCACCGCGTCGGAGAAGCGCTGGTAGAGCTTCAGCGAATCCTGCTCGCGCTCGACGGCATCCAGCCAGCCGAGCCATTTGGCTTCGTCATGATTGGTCCACACCGAGGCGTCGCGCTTCCAGAGCCTGCGGCCCTTGCCTTCGGCGCGCCAGTCGTCGGTCAGTGCCTTGGTGGTGCGGGTGAGATCATCACCCAGCGCGAGCGCCTGCGTGTCGATCTTCGCGCCGAGCATCCGCGCGCGCTTGGAGGCCACTGCGCCAAGGAGCTGGTCGGCAGCTTCGGAAAACAACCGCACGCCGTCGTCCACCAGATGATCCGTAATGGAGTCCAGCGAGATACCTGCGTCCGCAAGGTCGGCCAGCACCTGCGCGGCTTCAGGGACGTTCTCCTCCAGCGTGTCGCGGACCTTGCCGTGGTCACGGAAGGCATCGAGCGTCGCGGGCGGCACGGTGTTGACCGTGTCCCGGCCGATCAGCTCCTCGACGTAGAGCACGTCGCTGTAGGCTTTGTTCTTGGTGCCGGTCGAAGCCCAGAGTAGGCGCTGCACGCGGGCGCCCTTGGCTTCCAGTGCCTTCCAACGATCAGAGGCGATAACTTTCTTGTAGTGCTGGTAGGCGAGCTTGGCATTGGCGACGGCGACCTTGCCCTTGAGCGATGCAAGGTGCGCCTTGCGGTCCTCGTCATTGGCGGCGGCGATCTTGTCGTCAAGCTGGCGGTCCACCGCGGTGTCGATGCGGCTGACGAAGAACGAGGCGACGCTCGCGACTTTGGACAGGTCGCCGCCTTTTGCTGCGAATTTCTCCAGCCCGGAGATGTAGGCCTCCAGCACCTGCGCATAGACCTTCTGCGAGAACAGCAGCGTGATGTTGATGCTCAGCCCCTCGGACGTGAGTTGCTCGATCGCGGGCAGGCCTTCGTGAGTGCCGGGCACCTTCACCATCAAATTCTTGCGGTGGACGGACTTCCACAGCCGCCGCGCTTCATTGAGCGTGCCTTCGGTATCGAGCGCGAGATAGGGCGAAACCTCGAGGCTGACATAGCCGTCATGGCCGTGGAGTTCATCGTACACCGGCTTCAGCACGTCGGCCGCGTTCTGGATGTCCTCGATGGCGACGGATTCATAAAGGTCGATCACCGAGCGGTCGCCGCCCTTCAGCAGCTTCTCGAACGCGGCATCGTATTCGTCGCCTGTGCCGATGGCCTTCTCGAAAATGGACGGGTTGGATGTGACGCCGCGCACACCGTCGCGCTCGATCAGCGCTTTCAGCTCTCCCTTGGCAATGAAGCCGCGCGCGAGGAAATCGAGCCAGATCGACTGGCCATGGTTCTGCAATTCTTTGAGAGGATTCATGATGCCTTGTTCTGTTCGATTTGACGCAATGCCGCTTCGACAACCTTATCCGGTGTGAAGCCGAATTTCTTCAACAGATCCTTCAGCGGCGCCGAGGCGCCGAAAGTATGCATACCGATGATGGCACCGGAAGGGCCTGCGTAGCGATCCCAGCCGATGGCGGAGCCTTGCTCCACAGCCACGCGCGCGGTGATGTGCGGGGGCAGGACGGTGTCGCGGTAGGATTTGTCCTGTTTCTCGAACAGATCCCATGACGGCATGCTGACCACGCGGGCGCGGATGCCGCGGGATTTCAGATCCTCATAGGCGGCGACGCACAATTGTACCTCGCTGCCGGTGCCGATCAGGATCACCTGCGGCTCGCCGTCGCCATCCGCCATCACATAGGCGCCGCGCGCGAGGCCGGAGGCGGAGGCATATTTGCCGCGGTCGAAGATCGGCAGAGCCTGGCGGCTCAGCACCAGCGCGGCCGGTTCGTCCCGCAACGTGAAAATCACTTTGTAGGCCTCGCGCACCTCGTTGGCGTCTGCCGGACGCAGGGTCACGAGGCCTGGAATGGCGCGCAAACCAGCCAGTTGTTCGACTGGCTGATGGGTCGGGCCGTCCTCGCCGACGCCGATGGAGTCGTGGGTGAAGACATGGAAGATCGGCAGCCGCATCAGCGCGGCGAGCCGGATCGGCGGGCGCATGTAGTCCGAGAAGATCAGGAAGGTCGCGCCATATCCGCGCAGATGGCATAGGCCGAGCCCGTTGACGATCGCGCCCATGCCGTGCTCGCGGACACCGAAATGCATGTTGCGACCGCCTGGCGAATTCTTCTCCAGCGCGCCCATGCCCTCCGTGGTGAGCTTGGTCTTAGTGGACGGCGCGAGGTCGGCCGCGCCGCCCAGCACCCACGGCAATTCCTCGGCGATGGCGTTCAGCACTTTTCCTGAAGCCTCGCGGGTGGCGATGCCTTTCGCGTCCGGTTTGAAGACGGGCAGGGTGCTGGCCCAGTTCTCGGGCAAGCCGTGCTTCAGGCAGCGTTCGATCTGACCCGCCTCGCGGGGATATTCCTTCGCATAATCCTTGAAGCCTTTTTCCCAAGCTTCGCGCGCGGCTGCACCGCGTTTGCCGATGCCATCATGGAAGCGTTCGCGCACGCCGTCGGGTACGTAGAAGTCCTTGTCCTGCGGAAAGCCGAGAAATGCCTTCGTCTTCTTGACCTCTTCGACGCCAAGCGCGTCGCTGTGGATTTTCGAGGTGCCCTGCATGTCGGGCGCGCCGTAGCCGATCACGCTGTTGACGATGATGAGGGTCGGGCGGCCCTTGGTCTCGCGGAATTCTTCCAGCGTGGAGCGGACGCGGTTGCAGTCGTTGGCGTCGGCGACATTCGTGACGTGCCAGCCATATCCGCGGAAGCGCTCGGCGACGTTTTCATCGAAGGCGAGTTCGGTGTGACCTTCGATGGTGACGGTGTTGCTGTCGTAGATCCAGCACAGGTTGTCGAGACCGAGATGGCCCGCGAGCGATGCCGCTTCCGAGGCGACGCCTTCCATCAGATCGCCATCGCTGCAGATGGTGTAGACATTGAAATCGAAAACGGTGTGGCCCGGCTTGTTGTAATGTGCGCCTAACCAGCGCGAGGCGATCGCCATGCCGACGCTGTTGCCGCAGCCCTGTCCAAGCGGGCCGGTGGTGGTCTCGACGCCGGTGGTGTGGCCATATTCCGGGTGGCCCGGCGTCACGCTGTCGATCTGGCGAAAGTGTTCGATGTCGTCGAGCGTCACCGCGAGCTTGTCGGTGACCTTGCCGTCCTTCAGCCGCTTGATGCCGGCGAGATGGATGAGGGAGTAAAGCAGCATTGAGGCGTGGCCGCAGGACAGCACGAAGCGGTCGCGGTTTGGCCATAGCGGCTCATTGGGATCGTAGCGCAGCACCTCCTGCCACAGCGTATAGGCGACGGGAGCGAGGCCCATCGGCGCCCCGGCATGGCCTGAATTGGCTTTCTGCACGGCATCGACGGTGAGGGTGCGGATGGTGTTGATGCAGAGCTGATCGATGTCGGTCTGATGGGTGCGATCACCCGATGTCGAACGCGGAGCATCCATTGGAATTTTCCCGGCGTGGCTGAAAATTATGTCCTGCGCCCCGAGCCCCGGCGGCAAAGCTATAACTGGAATAAAACGGGCGTAAGACGGGAAGGTTCCGCTGTCTCACGGTGTCGCGGCGATGTGAAGATGCGGCGGGATTGTGCTGTCCGCTTGTGCAGGATGCGGACTTTTCGCAAGATAACAGTCGCGGAGGCACGTATGAGAGTAGCAATAGGTGTGGTGATCGGGTTGGCGGTCGGCTATCTCGCGATGTATTATTTCAGAAGCGGACATTTGCCGTTCTGATCTGCGGCCATAGCAGCCATGCTTGGTGGCCGTAGCGAAAGTTAAAGGATGATGATGAGCGACGAACTTCCCGACCGCCTTTCGGTCGACCCCAACAGCCCGTTCTACGATGAGAAGATTCTGTCTCGCGACATCGGCATCCGCTTCAAGGGTGTCGAGAAGACCAATATCGAGGAATATTGTGTCAGCGAGGGCTGGGTGCGGATGAGCGTCGGCTCGGCGAAGGACCGCCACGGCAATCCGATCACCATGAAATTCTCCGGCCCCGTCGAGCCTTATTTCAAGAGCTGATTATTTCCCGACGAGCTTCGGCAGGTCGGACAAGGCGCGGATGCGGTGATCGGGCAGAAATCCCAGTTCATCCATCTGCGTCCGTGCTGCTTTGAACATCGTGACGGGCGCGACAGGCGCGCCGGGCTTGATCTCGGCGGCCATCGCCTGCGGCGTGACTCGCTCGATCCACGCGACGTTGAGGCCGAAGGATTTCGCGCCGGCGACGTCGAACGGGTTCGACGACACGAAGATCACCTCATCCGGTTTCACGCCGAGTTTCTTTTCGATCAGCGTGTAGGCCTGTGGCGCGGGCTTGAAAATGCGTTCGCTATCGATGCTGATGGTGGCATCAAGCACCTGATCGAGGCTGGTGTTCTTCACCAGATCGTTCAGCATCTGAGTGCTGCCGTTCGACAGGATGGCGAGCTTGTGGCCGCTCAGCGCCGCGAGTGCCGCTTTAGCGTCCGGGTACAGATCGAGATGGACATACTTGTCCATGATGCGTTCGAATACGGCATCGGAATAAGCGAGGCCGAGCAGCTTCAGCGAATAGACGAGCGATTCCCGCGTCACCACCGAGAAGTCCTCGTAGCGCTGCATCATGCTGCGCTGCCAGGTGTATTCGAGTTGCTTCATCCGCCAGATCTGGGTGATGAAATCGCCATAGCCGGGGAAAGCCTCCTCGGTCACCGCGGCGACCGACTGGATGTCGTAGAGCGTGCCGTAGGCGTCGAACACGAAGGCCTTGATGGTCATGAAAAAATCCGTTCTGCAAAAGGCGGCTGCGAACCTAACGCGGTGCGCCGCGTTGAGGCTTGGTCTCATTCGCGAAGGATGCAAACCATGGCAAAAACCGCGACACGGCGCAAACGCACAACGGCATCAAAATCGCGCGGCACCCATGCGCGCAAGGCACGTAACAGAAAGACTGCTCTCAAATCCACGGCGCGGCGGGTGCGGAAAACTGGTGCGCATTCTGCAAAGCGCCCGGTGAAGAAATGGTCGAAGCAAGTCACGCAGACCAGCGACGCGCTCGATCTCAAGCATGATGTGTTCAAGCAGGACAGCCCGAAGGCGATTGCGCGGTCGCTGAAGCGCTCGGCCGAGCAGAGCCATCGCCGCAAGAGCGATCCGTATCGTTCGGCGATGTCGATGCTGGTGTTCTATATCAACCGTGCGGGCCAGAATTTACCCGCGACGCGGCGCAAGAAGCTGGAAGCGACGAAAGGCGAATTGCGCAAGGCGTTCGGCAAGGCGGCGTAGGCAAAAGATTGCGATACGCCGCCTTGTGAAAATCAGCCGTGCAGCTTCTTCGCGGTCTCGGCGATGGTGCGGCCCTGATAGCGGGCGGCATTGAGTTCGTTCTCACTCGGCATGCGCGAACCGTCGCCATCGGTGATCGTGGTGGCGCCGTAGGGTGCGCCGCCGTGGACTTCCTTGACGCCCATCTGGCCGGCGTAACCGTAGTTCAGGCCGACAATCACCATGCCGAAGTGCAAGAGGTTGGTGATGATGGAAAACAGCGTCGTTTCCTGTCCGCCGTGCTGGGTCGCGGACGAGCTGAATGCGCCGCCGACCTTGCCGTGCAATGCTCCCTTCATCCACAGGCCGCCGGCCTGATCGAGGAAGCTCGCCATCTGCGAGGAGATGCGGCCGAAGCGCGTGCCGGTGCCAACGATGATGGCGTCGTAGTTCGCGAGATCCTCGATCTTAGCGATCGGAGCGGGCTGATCGAGCTTGAAATGTGCGGCCTTCGCGACTTCGAGAGGGGCGGTCTCAGGCACGCGCTTGATGTCGACGGAGGCGCCGGCTTCGCGCGCGCCTTCGGCAACGGCGTTGGCCATGGCTTCGATGTGGCCGTAGGTGGAATAATAAAGGACGAGAACCTTGGGCATGGGAATCTCCAGTTATGAGGGGAGGGTGCCATGGCCCGTTCGGGCCACGGCGTTGTTGTCAGGGCAGGTGCGCGCGGCAGTGCCGGGCGCGGCCGAGCAGGGTCCGCAGGCTTGCGGTCACCGCCGGCATCACGAGCAG
Source organism: Afipia felis ATCC 53690 (assembly GCF_000314735.2). Classification (NCBI taxonomy): domain Bacteria; kingdom Pseudomonadati; phylum Pseudomonadota; class Alphaproteobacteria; order Hyphomicrobiales; family Nitrobacteraceae; genus Afipia; species Afipia felis. The sequence goes on from NZ_KB375270.1 coordinate 3,730,217, forward strand.
CAGGTCGATCATTGCGCCGTCTCCACAAGTACGAGTTCGGAGTCGGCGAGTGCGGTGATGCGCAGGCTCTTCTCTTCGCTGATGGCGATGCCGTCGCGGGCATTGGCGCGCACGCCGTTGACCTCGACCGAACCCGTCGCGGGCACGAGGTAGCCCTTGTGGTTGTCGTTGAGTGCGACCTCGGCGCTCTCACCGGCCTTCAGCGTGGTGGCGAGCACCCGCGCTTCGGCACGGATTGGCAGCGCGTCGGCGTCATCCTTGAAGCCGCTGGCGAGCGTCACGAACTTGCCGGAACGATTGTCCTTCGGGAACGGCTTGGCGCCCCAGCAGGGCTGGCCGCCATGCTGCGTCGGCTCGATCCAGATCTGGAAGATCCGGGTCGTGACCGGCTCGAGATTGTACTCGGCGTGGCGGATGCCGGAGCCCGCGCTCATCACCTGAACGTCGCCGGCCTCGGTGCGGCCCTTGTTGCCGAGCGAGTCCTGATGGGTAATCGCGCCTTCGCGGACATAGGTGATGATCTCCATGTCCGAATGTGGATGCGCCGGAAAGCCAGTATTGGGGGCGATCTCGTCGTCATTCCAGACGCGCAGCGCGCCGTGGCTCATGCGGTCTGGATCGTAATAGCTCGCGAACGAGAAATGATGCTTGGCGTTGAGCCAACCGTGGTTGGCGCCGCCGAGGGAATTGAATGGACGAAGTTCGATCATGTCATCTCCTCCATTGCCTGGGGTTGTGGACTTCGATGGGGGTGGTTTTAGGGTCTTTCGTTTGATCTAAAAATAGAAACTATTGAAACTAATTGTTTCCAAATATACGCTAATCTCTGACGGGCGACGGCTCGTCCGTCAGGGAGGCCGTATGGCGAAACTTCCCGATTTTGAGGCGATGGCGATCTTCGCCAAAGTGGTGGAGTTGCGGTCGTTCGCTGCGGCAGCGAGCGAGCTCGCGCTGTCGAAGGCGACGGTTTCCAAGGCCGTCACCCGGCTGGAGGAACGGTTAGGTGCGCGGCTGTTCAACCGCAGTTCGCGGCGCCTGGCGCTCACGGACGCGGGGGGCGCATTGTCGGTGCGCGCGGCGCAATTGCTGGCGGACGGCGAGGAGGCCGAGAACGAGGCGTTGTCGCAGGCGGCCTCGCCGCGTGGGCTGGTGCGGCTCGCGGTGCCGATGACGTTCGGCCAGCGCGTGATCGCGCCGCTATTGCCAGAATTTCTCGCACAATACCCCGACGTGTCGGTCGATCTGCATCTGAGCGATGCCATGGTCGATCTGATCGGCGAAGGTTTCGACATCGGTGTGCGCATCGCGCGGCTGCCGGATTCGTCGCTGGTGGCGCGGCGGCTTTGTCCGATGCCGGTGCATACCGTCGCTGCGCCGTCCTATCTGAAGAAGTATGGGCGGCCGACGCACCCGATGCATCTCGCCCAGCACCGCTGCTTCACCTATGCCTACCGGACGACGCCGGAGCTTTGGCATTATGCGAACGCTGCGGGAGAGCAGGTGTCGGTGCGCCCGTCGGGGCCGTTGCGGGTCAACAATGGCGAGGCAGTGATCCCGGCGCTGATCGCAGGTCTCGGTATCGCCGATCTGCCTGATTTCATCATCGGCGAGGCCATCGCCAAAAAGCAGGTCGAGGTCATCCTCAAGGGCTGGAAGCAGCCGGAGGGGGCGGTGCATCTGGTGATGCCGCCTGGCGGCCCGCGTCCGGCGCGGGTGGAGGCGCTGATCGAGTTCCTCGCCACCCATCTGGCCCGGCTGGGCAAGGTGGCCAGTACGCGGCCGAAGGGGTAAATCGCTGCCCGGAGAAGAGGGAGGCGATTTTCTCAAGGATTTCAGTGGGGGAGAGCGGGAAAAGGCCGCTTTTATCCCGTCAGCCGAGCGGAAAAAGCCTTGATTGCATTGACATTCCAACCGGCGCTCTCTAGAAACCGGCCATCCCGGCGATGGCTTTGCCGCCCGGGCGCCCATGAAATAACTGATGCAACTCGGCCTGTCGAAACGGCCTTTCGCAAGAGCATTGTCCCATGAAGGTCCGTAACTCGCTGAAATCGCTCCGTGGCCGTCACCGCAACAACCGTCTGGTCCGTCGCAAGGGCCGGGTTTACGTGATCAACAAGGTGCAGCGCCGCTTCAAGGCGCGTCAGGGCTAATCGCCTTTGACATGCGCCGGGTTCGCCCGGCGGTTCCTCACATCATCACATCCGTTTGACGCCGCTTGCTCTTTGCAGGCGGCGCTTTGCGCGTTTAGAGTCCGGGAATGATGTTGCTCCGGCGTAATGCGGTGAATGTGTCTGCTGGATTTGCGCTCGTGGCGCTTGTTGGCCTCGCGCCCGTGGCCGCGCAGGCCGACTCTCATTCTAAACAGAAATTGCCGGAAGCACCGAAGCAGCTTCCCTCCGTCAAGGCTCACGGCAAGAGCCTCGATTTCCTGTTCGATGCGTTGAAGGCCGCGCCCGACGAGGAAAGCGCGCGAGCGGTCGAGGCGCGGATCTGGGCGATCTGGATGAAGACGCCGAGCGACACCGTTGCGCTGTTGATGGCGCGCACCCGCGTCGCGCTTGAGAACGACCAGTCCGATGTCGCGATGAAACTGCTCGATGCCATTATCAAGCTCCATCCCGAGTACGTCGAAGCCTGGAATAAGCGCGCGACGCTCTATTACATGAAGAACGACTACAACCGCGCGATGGAAGACATCGAGGAAGTGCTGCGCCGCGAGCCGCGCCACTTCGGCGCATTGGCGGGGCTCGGCGTCATCCTCGAGGAGACCGGCGACGACCGGCACGCGCTGGAGGTGTTCCGTCGTGCGCTCGTCATCAACCCGCACCTCGACAAGGTGCCGGAGATGGTGAAGAGCCTGTCGGAAAAAGTCGAAGGTCGCGACATCTAGCGATGTCCCGATTTCGTGCGGTCGCGTGAGCGATACGCAAGTGGATTTTCACATCCTGAAATTCTGTTGGGGCGGTCGCAGAGTGTTTCGTGACACGATGCAATTCGGTTTGTTCGTCGTCTAGACGATCAACAATCGGTGTGTTGACGCCCCCATAACGGTCGACAGGATCGGGCTCCCAAAAAATAAATCACTCCGGGAGAGAACCATGCCGTTCACGACACGTCGGACCTTGTTGCGCACTGCCGCCGCGCTGCCGCTTGCGGCTTCGATGACAGATAGAGTGTTCGCACAGAGCGCCGACAAGGCAGTGCCTGCTGCCGCACCGAAGGCTCCGGTGAAAGACGTCACCCGCACGCTGGCGCATTATCTTGTCACCGCGAAATATGACGACCTGCCCGAGAACGTCCGCAAGGAAGGCGTGCGTACGCTCTTGAACTGGGTTGGCGTCGCCATCGGCGGCTCGCACCACCAAACGGTCGACATCGCGGTGTCAGCGCTGCAGCCGTTCTCCGGCCCGCCGCAGGCGTCGCTGTTCGGGCGCAAGGAGCGGTTCGACATCATGAACGCCGCTTTCATCAACGGCGTCTCGAGTCACATCTTCGACTACGATGACACGCACCTGAAGACCATCATCCACCCCGCGGGGCCGGTGGCCTCCGCGATCCTGGCCTATTCGGAAATGCAGCCGGTGTCGGGCAAGGATTTCCTCAACGCGCTGGTGCTCGGTGTCGAAACCGAATGCCGCATCGGCAACGCAGTCTATCCGAACCATTACGATGTCGGCTGGCACATCACCGGCACCGCGGGCGTGTTCGGCTCGGCGGCGGCGATCGGCAAGCTGATGAACCTCAACGAGCAGCAGATGGTGTGGGCGATCGGTCTGGCTGCATCGCAGCCGGTTGGTTTGCGCGAATCCTTTGGCTCGATGAACAAGAGTTTCAATCCGGGACGCGCGGCCGCCAACGGTATTTTCGCCGCCGTGCTTGCCGCGAAGAACTACACGAGTTCGGACCAGATGCTGGAAGCCAAGCGCGGCTGGGCCAACACCATTTCCACCAAGCAGGATTACAACGAGATCACCGGCGATCTCGGCAAGCGTTACGAGGCGGCGCTCAACACCTACAAGCCGTTCGCCTGCGGCATCGTCATGCATCCGGCGATCGATGCGGCCATCCAGTTGCGCAACGAGAACAAGCTCACGGCGGACCAGATCGACCATGTTGATCTGAAAGTGCATCCGCTGGTGCTGGAATTGACCGGCAAGACCGCGCCGCATGACGGGCTGGAAAGTAAGTTCAGCATCTACCATGCCGTCGCTGTCGCCATTGTCGAAGGGGCGGGCGGCGAGAAGCAGTTCAGTGACCGCGCCGCGACCGATCCGACCATCGTGGCGCTGCGAGGCAAGGTGAAGCCGGTGGTGACGCCCGGCATCACGCCCGCGCAGGTGGACATGACCATCGTCACCAAGGACGGCCGCACGCTGCACAAATATATCCAGCATGCCATCGGCAGCGTCGAGGTACCGATGACCGACAAGCAGCTTGAAACCAAGTTCGCCGATCTCGCCGAGGGCGTCATTCCGGCCGATCAGGCCCGCAAGGTCATGGACCTGTGCTGGAAGGTGGAAACGCTGGAAAACGCCGGCGACATCGCTCGAACCGCGGCAACGGCCTGAGGGGGCGGCGATGACATTCAGATTGGAAGAGATGCCTCCGTCGCTGCGGCGGATGCTGTCGCGGCGCCGCGCGCTGCAATCTGCGGGCGCGATGGCGATGCTGGCCGCGAGCCCGATGCGGCTCGCTTTCGCGCAAACCAAGACGCAAGCCTCGGCGGACGTCACAGGGCGTCTGGCCCGCTACATGGTCTCGGCGCGCGACAAGGCGCTGCCGGATGCCGTGATGACGGAATGCAAAAACCGCATTCTCGATACGTTCGGCGCCATGGTGTCGGGGTCGCGCATGACGCCCGGTGAGAAGGCGGTGAGCTACGTCAAGTCGCTCGGCGGTACGGAACAGGCGTCGATCATCGGCGCGAACTTCCGCACTACCATGATCAACGCAGCACTGGCGAATGCGATGTGCGCCCATGCCGACGAGACCGACGATTTCGAGCCGGTCACCAAGGCGCATCCCGGAAGCTGCGTGGTCCCGCCCGCGCTGGCGCTTGCGGAGCAGCAGGGCAGCAGCGGCATGGAATTCATCCGCGCCGTTACGCTCGGCTACGATCTATGCTGTCGCCTCTTGATGGCGCTCGGGCCGAACATCGTCCGTGGTTCGCATCGCAGCGCCGAGGGCACCAGTTCGACCTTCGGCGCGCTCGGTTCTGCCGCGTCGCTGGCGAAGCTGGATGAGACCGGCATGCGCTTCGCGATCTCCTATGCGGCGCAGCAGGTATCCGGCCTGTGGAGCTGGGTGAAGGACAAGGACCATGTCGAGAAGGCATTCGACTTCGCCGGCATGGGCGCGCGCAACGGCGTCACTGCCGTCACCATGGTGAAGTCGGGAATGACCGGCGTCTCGGACGTGCTCGACGGCACGCACAATCTCTTTATCGCGCTGTCGAGCAATCCGAAACCCGAGGCGATGCTGGAGGGGCTCGGCAGCCGCTTCTATGTCACCGAGACGGCGATCAAGACCTATTCGGTCGGTTATCCGATCCAGTCGCCGCTGGATGCGATCCTGACGCTGCGGAAGGAGCACAACCTTACCCCGGACAATGTGAAAAGCATTGTAGTCAAGCTGCCGACCGATGCGGTGGGCATTGTCGGCCACAGCGCGATGCCGGACGTGAACTGCCAGCATCTGGTGGCGGTGGCGCTGGTCAAGGGCGCGGTGTCGTTCGTCGACAGCCACGATCAGGCGCTGATGCATGATCCGGGGATCATGAAAGAAACCGCGAAGGTCGCCATTCAGGACGACCCGTCCCTGATGGACCCGGCTGCTCCGCGCAGCGCAAGGGTCGAAGTGACCATGACCGACGGCAAGGTCGTCAGCCATTTCACCAAATTCCCGCCCGGCACCAAGGAAAACCCGTTGAGCATCGAGGCGGTGAACGCCAAGGCGCGCGACCTGATATCGCCGGTTCTCGGCGCGGAGAAGACCGAACGGTTGATCGAGCGGATCAACAAGTTAGAGACGCTCGACAATATGAATGAACTGCGGCCGCTGTTCACGGCCTGATCCGGGCGACGATCCTCCTGTTGTCCCAACTTTGCCCGCCGGCCCGCTTCATGCGGGGCGGCGGCTTTGCTATGTAAGGGCTTTATTTAGAGGAATTGCATCATGAGAGCTTCGTCGCTCAGTTTTCTCGTCGCCGCCTTGATCCTCGCGTTCGGCATGCTCTGGGGCCTTGCGATGGCGATCTCGCAGAATCATTCGACCCTGACGGCCCACGCCCATCTCAATCTGCTCGGCTGGGTGTCCTTGTTCCTGTTCGGGCTGTTCTACCGCCTGCATCCGGCACTGGACGCCGCGCGCGTGGCGCGCCTGCAGGTGCTGATCTGGATCGCCGGAACTATTGTGATGGTGATCGGCGTCGCCATGATCCATATGGGCAACCACCAGGGCGAACCGTTGGCCGGGGCGGGCTCGGTCATGGTGCTCGTGAGCGTCGCGTTGTTCGTGTGGCAGGTGATCCGCCATGAGCGAACGAGCGCCGCCTGAGATCAGATATTGGCGTCGCTGTCCGAACCGATGGTGGCGATACGCACCATGTTGGTGGTGCCGGGTGTGCCGAACGGCACGCCCGCGACGACGATGACGCGCTCGCCCGCCTTGGCAAAGCCATCGCGATAGGCGATCCGCCCGGCGCGCTGAATCATGTCGTCGCCGTCATGGGCGTCTTCCGCCACCACGCAATGCACGCCCCACAACAGGGCGAGCTTGCGCGCGACCGTGGCATTCGGCGTGATCGCGACGATCGGGCAACGCGGCCGCTCGCGCGCGACACGTACGGCGGTCGAGCCCGAACTGGTCCAGCAGATAATGGCCGGCAGATGCAGAGTTTCGGCGATCCGCCGCGCGGCGTCGGCGATGGCGTCGCCGGCCGTTGCTTCCGGCGCGGGGCGCTGCCCGTCGATCACGCTGCCGAAGGTCGAGTCGCGCTCTACCTCTTCGCCGATGTGATCCATCATCATCACCGCGTCGGAGGGATATTTGCCCGCCGCCGATTCCGCCGACAGCATCACGGCGTCCGCGCCTTCGAACACCGCGGTCGCGACGTCGGAAACCTCAGCGCGCGTCGGCACCGGCGAGGCGATCATCGATTCCAGCATCTGGGTGGCGATGATGACAGGCTTGCCCATGCGCCGGGCCATCCGTGTCATCTGCTTCTGAAGTCCCGGAACGCGCTCGACCGGCATTTCGACGCCGAGATCGCCGCGCGCCACCATGATGGCGTCGGAGGCTTCCATGATCGCCTCGAGGCGCTCGATCGCCTGCGGCTTCTCGATCTTCGACATGATCGCCGCGCGGCCACGCACGATGCGGCGCGCCTCATGCACGTCATCGGCGCGCTGCACGAAGGAGAGCGCGATCCAGTCGGTGCCGGCTTCGAGCGCAGCGGCGAGGTCGGCATGGTCTTTTGCGGTCATCGCCGAGACGGGCAAGTCGGTGTCCGGCAAGCTCACGCCCTTGCGGTCGGAGATACGGCCGCCGATCACGACGCGCGTCACCGCACGGTCGTGCGAGGTCTTCTCCGCGATCAAGCGCAGCTTGCCATCGTCAATCAGGAGAGCATCGCCGGGCTTCAGCGCGCGCAGGATTTCGGGGTGGGGCAATTGAACGCGCGTTTTGTCGCCGGGCGCGGGATCGGAATCGAGCACGAAATCCTGCCCGTTGGCGAGAACCGCCGCGCCGTCCTGAAAGGTGCCGAGCCGCAGCTTCGGGCCCTGCAGGTCGACGAGAATGCCGATCGGCCGGTTGTAGCTCGCCTCGACGCTGCGGATGGTGGTGATCAACTCCCGCATCTTGTCATGCGAGGTGTGGCTCATGTTGATGCGGAAGACGTCGGCACCCGCTTCGAACAGCTTGCGGATGGTGGCGCTGTCGGACGATGCAGGCCCGAGCGTTGCGAGAATACGGACGCGCCGCAGCCGCCTCATTGCGTCTTTCCGGGCGCGGGAAGCGGGGCAGGGGTGGGAAGGAGGCCGCCCGGCTGGCCCGCGTCGGGTGCGTTCGGCAGCCCCGGCAAGGTCGGTTGCTGACGCTGGAGATTCTGCTCGTTGGTCTCGGTCAGTTGCACCGTCCAGGAGCGCTGCTCGCCGGTGTCGACTTCGTAGAAGCCGGTACGGTCGAAGCCGCGGGCAAGGCAGTTCTCGGTGCCCTTGATGGTGAATTCCTTGTCGCGCGAACACATGAAGGCCTGGCCGGACCATTCGCCGCCGCGGTCGTAATCGAGCCCGTAGATGTAATAATAGCGTGCGACCAGCGTGCCCTTCAGCAGCGTCTCGCAGGCGTGGGAGGAGATATTCCACCAGCCCTCGGTGACCCAGCCTTCGGCGTCCTTGTAGCCGAGCGCGATGCCGACGCGGCTGGAGGTGTTGTTGCACAAGCGGAAATCGGCCCGCGCCGGCGCGGTGGACGCGCACAACGCCGGAATGGCCAGGGTGAATCCGAACAAAAGGGGCAGGATCAGGCGCAAGACAGGTAACCGCACATTCGCTTTCGGCATTGGCGCAGGCTATCTCAAACGCGGATTGAATTCCAACCGTCCGGCCGGGACCGGTAAAGGGACTGGTAAAATCCGCTGCCGGGGTTATGTGCTTGGGCAGGCAACTGAAGCAAGCCGGAGAACGAGGAGCATCATGGCCATCGACAAAGCCACCCAAACCGAGCTGGAAGCGGCCGTTTTCCGCCGTCTCGTCGCGCATCTGCAGAAGCGCACCGACGTGCAGAACATCGACATGATGAATCTGACGGGATTTTGCCGCAACTGTCTGTCGAACTGGATGAAGGACGCCGCCGACGAGCGTGGCGTGCCGATGACCAAGGACGAGGGCCGCAAGGCCGTCTACGGCATGCCCTACGAGGAATGGAAGGCGAAGCACCAGAAAGAGGCAACGCCGGAACAGATCGCGGCGATGAAGCAGGCGGCCGCGGGCCACTGACGCGTCGCGGGATCGCTGAAAAAAGCGTGAAGCAGTCAGGCTTTTAAACACAGCCTGTGGGCATTGTGGACGGCGCGGTGCGTTGCCTTGACGCAACCTGCCTGAGTGGATGATGTGACCGTCCCAAGACGCCCAGGCGAATGGCCCGCGTGCGCCTCATCAAAGTTCAGGAGTATCCGATGGCCACAGCCGCCGCCGTGAAGGAAGACGTCGCCCACCGTTTCGCCAAGGATCAGCTCAAGGCCATCATCGAGCGCATCGAGCGGCTGGAAGAAGAGAAAAAGACGATCTCCGACGACATCCGCGACGTCTATGCCGAAGCCAAGGGCAACGGTTTCTAATCTTCCCCCTTTTCAGACTATGACAATGAAATCAGATAGTTAATTGGAGACGTGTCGCCTAAGTCGTCACGGTCAGTTTGCTACTAAGGAAAACCACATGTCCGCTACCGCTCCCGCCGAAACTGCCACTGCCTCGCCTGTGAAAGGCAATGTTGCGGCCGCTGAACTGCGTCAATTTGTGGAACGCGTCGAGCGGCTGGAAGAGGAAAAAAAGACCATTTCCGATGATATCCGCGATGTGTTCGCCGAAATGAAGGGTCGGGGGTATGACGTTAAAGCGGTCCGTCAGCTCCTTAAAATCAGAAAGCAGGACGCCAACGAGCGTGAGGAGCAAGAGGCCATTCTTGATGTGTACTTGCAAGCACTAGGAATGATTTGACCGCATAGCTGGCGCACCGGCGCACGCGAATTGGAATGAGGTTTGTTTGAGCGAGGGTTCAATGCTCACCCCGACGAATATGACGCGTGCACCGCGCAAGGCTCAGGCACCGACCTTTGCGAGTGATCGAAGAAGCGCCAATTCATCTTTGGAAATTAGTGCCGCGCCGGTTCCATCTGACATTTTCACGCGAACCTTGTCGTAGATCAAATCGAACTGACGTAGTTCAGCGTTCGACGTTAACTTCATCAAGAGCCGACGAAGCGCCAAGCGATCATCGTCTGTCAGTTCGCTGGCGCTGCCGCGCATTGCCGCGGCGCTACCGTCAATCACAGCGTCGAGATCAACGGCCCACAACTTTGGCACCGCCTCGACGGCCAACCGAAGCTTGCGCTGTGCTGCGCGGCCTTTCTCGATTTCAGTCATGATCAAATGCCGGTCGCCTTGGTCTGGAATTTTCGAGATTATTGCTTCGACGCTTCGGGCTCTTGGGTGGTTTGGATGCCGCTTTTTTTGAAAGCCGTTGGCCTCGATCCGCCGCGCGTCGAGATATTTTTTGAGATTTTCATCGGCACGCAACGTGCTTGCGTTAGGACCCGGCCACAATTTAGCGCCATCTTGTCCCTTCGCAGTTTGACGGCGAATTTTTATATATTCACCCACGCTTACCGAGTTGATCCGGCGGGGTTGAATTTTAAATAATGTTGAGTCAGCACCAACCTTATCCGCATAGTCAGCAGCTTTTCCCGATGCAATGTCGTCGCATGCGGTTTTTAGCCGGTTTAACGTCTCAAGCCGTTTTTGTCCCCGCTTACTATCTATCGCCGCACGCTCAAGTTCGGCCATGATGGTCTCGGACAGAAGCATACCGACGTTGCTATCGCTCTTCATCACTATGATCCGAGATGGATGTTTGTGGTTGGGCGATAGCCTGCCGAATTTTTTGGCCCACATCCTGCAGGGCGGGCACATCTGTGAAGAGAATTTTTCCTTCGATGAACGCCTGTAGTTGGCTCGGATCACCGGCGTTCGCGATCAGTAAGTCTCCAAGTATATTTAGAGCCCGTCGAGCCGTATTTTTATCGAGGCGGTAGAAGAGATTGTCGAGGTCGTTACGAGGTATAAGGCGATATAGGGTATTGTCGTGAGCCTCCTCTGTCCCAGACGGCAGGTCGACTCGAGTCTCCGGGAGCAAGTATGTACCCACGACAAGATGATGCGCCAGCTCGAATTCGTGCACCTGTTTAAAGCTGAAGTCGACGAGAGCCGGATCGAAGTCAGAGCGTGCGGGCATTAACGCCTGATCAAGTCGGTTTTCGGCATTACTTGCTTCAAGGGCAGCTTGGCAGGCTTTGATGGTTTGAAGCTCGGCGCACCACTCTTCGTAGAGTGAGTCACGGCATTCTCGTTCTCTGCGGGCCTGCGCACGAAGATCAGAGGCAGTCCTACCGCTATCTTCAGCGATGTCGGCTTCCGCATTGATCTGCTGCTCCTTGTTCAGCGACTGCTTGATTTCAAACATCAGGCAGTTAAGCCGATGCACCAAGCCATTCAGGAACCTTGGCCCCGTTACGCGGAACCGGCATCGAGAACAGGCTCGCTGCCGGAACACCGGGGCATAGCGGCCCTCGGCCAATCGCTTGCCGCCTCTCGCACAGACGCCGCCCGGGCAAATGCCGTGGGCGAAAACATCTATCGGGGCGGATTTAGCTGACCGATGTTCTTGCAGTAGTGCCAAGCCCACTGGATCGTCGACTCCAACGGGTGTGATCGCCTCACTAATTATTTGGTCTCTGATTGCGTCGCCCTCGGAAGTATCATGGTTACCTAACTCGGCGTACGCTTTGTTCAACCGACGGTGTAAGTCGGCGTGTCGGACCTGGCGGTAGTACCATGTCATCATCACCGACGAGTGCCCCACCAAGGCTTGAATGATATCGATCGGAACGCCCGATTCATGCAGGACCGTAACCGTCGTGATTCGGAGTGAATGGATGTCGAATACGGCCGTGTCACCATTTACAAGCGGATAGGAGTATCCAAGCTCTTGTTCTACGATCGGCTGGCAATGCTTGAGTAATGCAAGCCAATAGCTGCTGGCCATCGAGTCCGATACCGGCAGATGTCTGTCGTAGTCGGGATTGCGGAATAGGGGAAATACGTTGGGTACTGAACCGTTATAACCGTAGAGTTCGCTGATGTCGGGGTCTCTCGCGGGAATCGGTACTTCGATCGGATTGTATGTTGTCTGTAATTTTGCGAGACGCGCGACGTTTGCCGCGAGTTCGCGGTCGATCCAGGGCACCAAATAGGGCGTCCCCGTTTTGTTGGTATTGACGAACATGCCGAGTTCGCTGCGCCGCCCACCCTTCTCGACGAATTCGCATATTCGCAGAAATCCTTGACGACGTCCCTTTGTCGCCATCGGCAACAAGTTTGGACAATCGGCTTTCGCTGTGAGGTCAACGCCGAATTCGTCACCCTCACCGGAATCGAGCCAGCGCGCCTGGTGTTTTCGAAGGCCGCTATGGAGAATGATGTCTATGAGAATGGGCAAAAGGGGAAAGAACACCTCTTCATAGGCCTGCGTCCTCGTATTCTTTACGATGTAGTTGTACGTTGGGCGCTGCTTTCCGAGTGTTCGAGCAAATTCAAAGTCGTTTTTCCTGTTTTCCCTAACAATGATTTCCATCACGGTTTGGTCCAATGGACGCCGTACCGATTTGGCATGTCGCGTAGGGGCTTTGCTGGCCCGATCTAACGTGACGTCGAAGGGGCAGCTACCCGTAAAGTTGTCGCGTGTGGCCGCCAACTTCCAGGCTTTTGCGAGGGTCGCAGCTCCCCGATAAGCAGTTTGGGACTTTGTTTGGGAAAAGTGACGTTTGAGGAAATTCACATATGTATCGCCATCCGGCCTCAGATTGTTAATGTGACGGGATCTCGATATGTCCGGAAACGTCTTAGGCGCCCGCCTTTCACCGAGGTGAAGAAGAAAAATCAGCCATGTATTCAAATCTCCGATCGCATTGTCGACGGATGTTGTGCCGAACGATCCCAGAAGCTCGCGGAAATATTCCGCCCAGTCTCTGACGTAGATCGGCACGTCCGACACCGGCCGGCCAAGGCACCGCTCGACAAGCACGGTATTGCGCTTATTCGGTTGATCACACCAAGAGAACGCTCTTACGCCAATTTTCCCAATTCGTCGGTTGCCGAAGAAAAATCCCGCCATGGGATGTGATGCCGCTGTCACTCCAAAATAGGAACACAGAAGCTTGAAAAGATGAGTGGCGGATGCAGACCGAACCTCGCTCGAACCGCCGCCGTCCGATGCCCATTCCTTGAAGAAGACGAGCGGGCAAGCGACTAGCTTATCACTCGCAAAGGCGTTGGACGATTGCGCGAGGGACAGAAACACGTTGAGGATATTTGCAGCGCTGGTGCTCCGCGAGACTTCCATTCGGCTCCACACCAAGTCCGCAAGCTCACGGTGCATTGCCGGTACCGCCATCCAAGCTGCGACCGGGCCCAGCTTCCGCGGATAAAGGTTTAGGATATCTTTGATGTGTGCGACTGGTTGGAGCCACACTCCTCGCATTGAAAGATACTGTGCAAACCAAGCCCATCCGAATGTTCTACCGGCCCCGCGGGCGTGGCTCCCGCGGCCAGCGGTCTGCTGGTCGTTAAAGAATGAGTGGGTATTCCGAGCGATACACTCCAACGCTTTGGCAGCGTCGTTCGTCGACGCAAGATACTCCATGATTTCACGGTCGCGTATTAGGCTTGTCTGATTGAGCTTGAGAAGCTCATCGAGGCTCGCGTCCGACTCGAGTAAAGTTGCGATTAAGCCGAGTCGAAGGTCACGCTCCAAACTTTCGACGAATGAGCCAACGCCGCCCACGTCATGCATGCGTTTGCGGGGCTTGCCGTGTGGTGTTCTGGGAGGCACGGCGCCAATCGCTACCAAGCCTTGAACTATTTGGCGTTGATGGAAGTGGGTGAATCTCGCGGCGGCGGGGGAAAAGGTAAGTCCGAACTCCATGTCTGCGCGACCTGAAATGTCTTTTTCAGATATATCGAGGGCGCCATACAATCTCCTTACCTCGGACGTTTTCATCCAGAATAGTTCGACTAACGTTCTGCGAAGCAGCATATCGAAGGCATGCCATTCTTGTCTCAGCTCCACCATCGATAGCGCGCGGAGCTGCACGTAGATGTTGGATGATGGATTGAACATGCTGCCCGGTTCATCGGGATGGCGGCGGACATTGTCGTCGTCGATGAACTCGAGAATAATTTTCATTCAGTTCGCTCGCGCGCAAAGGCTTCCCTCAGTGCCTTATGTACAAACGCATATTCGCAGTTGCCGTAATCTTCTTGGCTAACAACGCTCTTGTGGTGCATCATTACTTGAATAATTTCGGGAGGCAGCTTGAGGCGTTTTCTCAAATTGTCTCTGTAGAAATGTCTAAATCCGTGGAGTGTGCGGCCCGCCATATGCGGTTCCAAATCGACACGTACACAGGCGCGCTCAAAGGCCTTCATGGTGTTGCTGTACTTCAGCGGTTGGCCTCCGTATTCGTTGTTGGAAGTATTGATAAAAAAATATGGATGGTGGGTGGTCGTTGGATGTTGTCGTCGCAGATTTAGCAGCATTGCCGTGAGTTCTAGAAACTCTTGCGCAGGCTGCGGTTCAGACCAATAAACCCAAGACAACGACAATGCTTTATTGCTCACAAGCACGCTCTTCCAGCCAGCTCGCATCGGATGCTTGTCGGGATAGTAGGGCCGGGGAACGAGTCCGTATTTGTCGCGTAGATACTTGAGGCGTGTCCTTGAACTATCGCCGAAATCACCTACGAAGCGTGACTCAACCGGGTCAGCGAGAATGACAAGTGGCTCAGCTTGGGTAAAACCTCTTTCGAATTGAGCGATCATGCTCCCAGGCATGATGTCCACGCACCAGATGTTCAGAGCTTCGCTTACCCTCATCCCACCATAAGCAAGCAAAGTCCAAAGTGCCTTAAACGAGGGGTTCTTTTCGGCGCCGATGATCAGATCTACCTCGTCTTGAGGCATTGTACGACCTTGGGAAGAGCGTCTGGTAGCTAAGCTCGCCGATGGTGTTACGCGTGGTGGATGGTAGCGCTCGACGCCAAGCAATTTTCGATATCGCTCGCGATGGCCTCGCAGATGCAGAAAGAAGTCCCGTTTCGAGGTGGTCGGAATATCGAGGTGCTGGATATTCTTTAAGCCTACTGGGCGGTCCAGCAGCAAAAGCGATTGAAAACGATCATTGCAAAACTGCAGATAACTCACGATGGTTCTGAATTCAGAAATTGCTGTAGATCGTTTCACCGGATTCCAGAGCGTAAGCTGTTGGCTATCTGGATCGTCAGGCATTCGCTCGCCAGCTCGAAAGGCTGTGTAATTCCAGACAGCGGTTGGCAGAGTTTCTGCCGTTAATTCGAAATCTCTAAAAGCGATTGACGTGTACTCATAGAGTCGTCCAATCGTGCTGAGCATCATCTTCGCGGGCGATTTACTATCAAACGTTAGGACGTTGCGGATCCATTCTATCGGTTCTCGCGGAATTGCAGCTTCTCCGTCTTGATCCCTCACGACCAGAACGGGCCGAAGATGAGGCTTTCTCCTCGCTCGCACTGTCAGCACAACAAAAGCCGGTCCTTTGTTGTCTAGACAAATAACCGTCGAGTTGCGGGGGGCATCGGAGGGATTTTCAGAGGACATCTGTTGTCTCTTCAATCGCTGCGTGCCGGAAGTATTTCCGCACGACGGTGTACAGAGTTGTCGGAAGTCATTCGTGGGAAAGTTGGATCCGCAAATTGCTCCTGGCGGAGATAAATCGAAAGCACTTTTGCGCGCCGGTCTTCACGCAAACGAAATCCTTCGCTCTGCTTGCATGATCG
The DNA here is from genome assembly GCF_000314735.2 of Afipia felis ATCC 53690. Lineage (NCBI taxonomy): Bacteria > Pseudomonadati > Pseudomonadota > Alphaproteobacteria > Hyphomicrobiales > Nitrobacteraceae > Afipia > Afipia felis. The sequence continues at coordinate 3,745,866 of NZ_KB375270.1, forward strand.
AGCATTGCCGTAAAACGGCGTTCCGGGATATTTTTTGAAGACCGAGGCGACACGATGCCAACAAGATGAGCGAGATATTCACCCGCGTCCCGACGCTAAACAATGTTGTCAGTCCCGCCGACGGCGACTCAACCAAGTGTTACGTTACTTCTATGAATTTGGCGAGGCAAGCATAAAGTTAATAATATCAATCTGTTATCGAGTACTTGAAAATCTTGCGTCTTCAGGAGGCTTTATTCCAAGGATTCGATTGGGCTTTGCTGCTGTTGGTGCGGTCGCCCGGGGTGTTTCCTAAAACTGCGGAAAGAGTCTCGCTGGAAAAGTGATGTGAAGTGCGCAGCAGTGTGACGGAGCCGGCGTAATTTTTCAGGATCTTTCATCTGCCCGTTCTAACGGAGACACGTAATACCCCTTGACCTTGACATGTGATCTTAAGTTTTCCGGGCGATATGGCATCCGTTTATAATAGTGCTGGACCCCGCCGTTAGCAGCAAATCGTTCTAGCACGGTTGAGTGCAGGATCGCTTCGTTCTGAATTTCACGAAGACCTTCATTCCATTTGAAGCGACCACCGACGTATCCAGGCTCTCGCTCGTCGTGCTGAGGCCCGAGCGAATCCGGGTTTAGCCTCAGATAGCTATCGTCGATCTTGATGCCGAAGCCATCGAGTGTATTTCCATCGGGCAGATTTTTAGCAGCGTGAACCATCCATCCAAGTGAAATATCGGAAAGACGTGCTTCGTTCTCCGGATAACTTCCCCCGACGTCGGAATGGTTTCCGGCGAACCACACCTGTTGTAACCAGTCCGGATACTCGTCGGGGCGTTCTGGCCCCTTACTGTGCGATCCGCCCCAAGGAACGCGTGCGAAGTCAGCGCGGTTCTCGTCGATCGACATGGCGTGGCGAGCGTACCAAACGGCATTATTCAGATGTAGGTCGTAGAACTTCATCTTCGGCGAGGCGATATGGAGTGTCTCGTAGAACGAATAGCCGGGCAGGTCGTGGGCATATTTTAGGTGTGTAGCGACGTAGCCGCCCGCCGCCGTAATCGCTGCAGCGACAGTTGCCCACAGGACGGTCGGAAGAAAAGGAAAAAAGAAAAATGATTGCATATAGCTGAGGATTGCAATGAAGCCGGCGGCCCCAGCGACCAGCGCGGCGGAGAGCGTATAGCTGCCGAGGGACGCAACGGTGTCGAACACCCCGATGAAGAACGGAGCGGCGTTGGCCGCGCTCCCTGTGTCGCTGCCATATCGCTGGCGGAAGCGTGTTGCGAGCGCTTCGCGTTGCGGCAGGTACACGGTGTCTTTCGGGGAACTGACGTGCTGGTACACATTCTTCACGGCCTCGCGTGCTACGCGGGTTGTCGTGCCGATGTCACGCCGGAGCGGTGACCCGTCGGCCATAGTCGTCGGAATACCGCACTGGCCCAGCATGGCGGCAAGACAGCGGACTGTGTAGGCGCCACGGCTGAACCCAAAAAGAAAGATGCGGTCGCCTGGCTCCCACATCCGGATGATGGCAGCATAGCAGTCGATGATGTTTGTCGTGATGCCGAGTCCCGTCGCCTGGCTGACCACGTTGTGTAGCCAGCGGTAGGCGCGCGTGACGAAGAGCGTACTATCCGGCGGTTGGGAGCCGAGGCCAGCGTCGTAAAAGGCAAGCTGTTCTCGTGGGTTGATCCCAGTGTCGGGCCCGCAACGGGTCGCCCTATAGAGCTTGTAGATGTTGGAGCGGTTCTCGTCCGGACGCAGGCCGCCTGCCTGGCCGGTGCCGTCTGAGAAGATCAGGATATTCTTGGGCATGTCGTCCTCGCCGGTCAGAGAGAGTGAAAGGGAACAAAGGGCTCGACCTCGCGGTCGAAGAAATGGCGCCGAAGTTCGGGCAGTTGCTCGCGGGCTTCGGTGAATCCGCGGTTCTTCATTTCCGCGATGCGTTCTGCGTCGTCCATCGTGTAGCGGCCGGCTGGTGCCGTCTGGTCAATGCGCCAGATCGCACGATGGTCGTGGCCGTCGCCCGTTACGATCTTCGCCGTGCCCAGTGCGCTGTGCGATTGGCCGGCCATGAACAGGCGCGCGACCGACGAAGCCATCGGGATCTTGCCCTTCCAGCGCGGTGCAGCCTTCGCGTCGTTGATGGTGCCGATGCTGAGAATCTTCAGCCTGTCCGCGGGCCAGTTCAGCATTCCTACCGCTTCGATCGTGGCCACTCCGATCGGGTTGTTCGCCCAGACGCCGCCGTCGATGAGTTCGATCGCATCGTCGGTCATGTGGGGTTTGAGGAAAGTGGGTGCGGCGGCGGTAGCCATCGCTGCATCCAGCGCCCGAACGCGAAAGTCGGTCTCGAGCCGGGGATGATGGGCGGTTTTGTAGATGTAGACGCGCTCAAGCATCGGATGCCATGCGGGAACGACTAGACGCGTGCGGCTATCGCCGAGCCGTCGCTCGCCGAGTACATCGGCGAGGGCATCATGAAGTGGTTGCGAGGAGTATTTCGTTCCGAACCAGTGCATCGCTCCGCGCAGCCGCCGCCGCACGAAATTGCCGATCAACCCGTGCTGTTGATCGAAGATCGATGGTCCCCGCTCCTCGTAGAGCTTCAGGATATCCTTGGCCGACAGCCCGAGGCCTAGGCCAATTGCAATGATGCCGCCCGTCGATGTCCCCGCGATCAGGTCGAAGTAATATCCGATCGGCGAGTTCAGATGATCTTCCAGTTTGGCGAGGAAGGCCGCGGGAAACACGCCGCGGATGCCGCCACCGTCAATCGACAGAATCTTGTAGGTGCCCGCTCCGTCGTTCATTCTCCACTCCCCATCTCCAATTCGTCGGGCTGGTGTACTCCCAGCTGACGTCGGCTTCGCCGGGTCCGGGAGGCTTCCGTTGGATGTATGCCCCCGCCCTTCCATTCTCCCGAGTCGAGCCAATCTTCGAAATAGAACAGCCAAAGAGAGGTCCAGGGTACGACTGTCTGGTCGAGCCGCATCCACGGCTGCCACTCTCGTGTCCCCGGCAGGTAAAGACAGAGTCGCGTGGGGTTACGGTATACGTGAGGGAGGCAGCGGTTGCCGGCGAGAACCTCGATGTCCGGTTCGTCGACGAAGACCTTGGGCGATGTGCCGCAAGCCATTTCGATGCGGATCAGGTAGTCGCGGCTCAACGGCGACGGCGACGTGGCGTAGCTCCACGTGAAGCGGCCGCCTCGCAAGGTACCGTCTCCCGCGCTGAGAGGATTGCTCCGCAGGTTCACATATTGCTGCGCAACCGTCAGCGCTTTTGGCCGCCCGAGGCGCATGATGTTACGGACCGTCGCCGAAAAAGGTGTTGGCGCGAACCGGCGTCGCGCTCGCCGCGGTGCTCATGATCAGTCCTGCCGACCGGGTGGCCAAGAGGCGGTTGGTGCGGCGCGCTATGTCGACGCGTTCTGTCAAGGTGTCCATCACCTTGTTCGCCGGTGCCGTACCGAAGATATCGCCGAGGCCCCGCCGCACCTGGTCGAGACCCCGTGCAGCGGCAAGGTGTTCAACGTCGGCAACAACCTTGCTGTGCCACTCGAAGAAAGCCGTCGCCCTCTCGGGATGCCTGTTCCACTTTTCGCAGAAGTTTTCGCCGGCAGTGGTCTGATTCCACAGGCACCACATCACACGACCCTCGGTCATGCTAGTCTGCAGCATCTGCGGCATCCGGCGGAGCACGTCAACGATCAAGTCGAGTTCGTGATCGTACTCGAAGTTGCTGACGCACGTTTCATAGGCCCGCGAAGCCAGCGTCGTGATGATGATCGAGAGCGGGGCGAGCCCTTGGTCGTCGTCGATGAAATGGATGTCACGGTGGCGCTTGGCGATCTGCACGATGCGGCGCAGGATGCCCTTGAGCCGTTTCTCCTCTGGATACGGCTCGACCTGTGCGTTGGCATGTGCGCTGTCAAAGGCTTTGCCAAACACGGATCTGATGCGAGGCAGCAGGGCCGCGCGCCGTTCGAATTTGGCGCGGTAGCCCTGCGGATTTGATGCCTTCCACGTCTTCAGCGTCTTGTCGGGAACCAATTCGCCGCAGAAGCGGCATTCAGGGTTCGGGATCGAGGGGGTGATGTCGAGGTGGAATTCGTTGGCATAGTCAAGACGCCAGCAGCGCGGCATTTCCACCAAGAGGGGAGCGTAGTGGCCGTTGCTCCGGAGACGGTCTCCAATACGTTGCTTCAGCAGAGCTGGCGACACCGTAAGGTCGAGGTCTGCAACATGGGCGACCAGGTCGACGTCATGCTCGTTCTTTCCAATCGGCTTCACCGTGGTGCCGATGGCGACCGAGCCCTGGAGACGGATCGCGATGGAGGTCAAGAGCCAATCGTCGGCCGCAGCGAGCCACTCGCCGACGCCTTCGTAGCGCTGCTTCGCGAGGTCACGCTGGTGGGCGGATGGCTCCAGATGCTGGCAGGCCTCTTCGATCAGGTCCACCAGTTGCGATTGGCGCAATCGCGCTCGTTCAGCAATGTAATTCATTGTTCGACACCGTTTTTCGACTATCGTGCTTCCGGATTCGTCTCGAAAACCGGCGCCTCTATAAAGTCATGCCCCCGAGACGGCCCTTTCGGACTCGATTATTTTTGTCCGAAACAAAGGCTTGCCCGGCATAGGTAGTATGGAGCCATGGACGACGTGACTCACCCGACCATCACGGATCCGGCGACACACGACGCGGAGTACCTGGACTATGAGCAGGTGGTCGCGGCCGTGGACGGGTTAACGGATCTCGAACGCGCTCGGCTGGCCAAACTTGAACAGCGGCATCTGGAAGGGACCGACTTAGCAGCCGGCGATCTAGTCCAGGAAGCCATCTGCGTCGCCCTTTTCGAAAAGAAGAAATGCCCTCACACCACGCCGTTCATCGCCTTCCTCGCCCAGTCCATGCGGAATATCGCGAGTAGGAGGCGCAAGAGACTCAAGCGCCAGGTACCGATCGCCGGCGGCGCAACAAAGGATGAAACCGATGATGAGTTCGACCTCAAGGACGATGCGCCTGACGCTGAAGACCAGATCATTCAGGCCGAAAGAGAGAAGCGCGCTGTCGAGATTTGGAGCGTGCTCGAGCCCCTTTATGGAGTCGATGAGGAGATCAGTTTGGTCCTTCTCGGATGGGAAGAGGACATGAGGGGCAAGGAACTGCGCGAATTCGCAGGAGTAACGCAGGACCGCCTCGACTACATCATCAAGAAAATTCGTAGGATCGCGGCCAAACACTATCCGAAAGGATGGCAGTTATGAGCAAGGTGCCAAGCGATAGAGAGCGGTTGTCTAAAATAAGCAAAGCGATCGACGACAGCATTCTCGATGTGTCCGAGAAGGACCTGCGGGAGGAGTTCGCTCAAGATGGGGACGACTTTGATAAGGCGGTTACCCGCGTCGATTCCGCGATCGAACGTGCGAAATTTCGCGCAGCGAGGGTGAAGTTCGATCGCGCTAAGAGCGAGGCGAAGGCCTATCGCGAGGGGGGCAACATCACGCCGTTGGACTTGGACAAGGCCCGCCGGCGATTGGACGAGATGCGAACCGGCGATCTCACCGACACCATGATGGCGGCGAGAAAGGGAGGCAAGCTGTCCGATCGCGATGAAGCTGGCATCGTCGACGATCTTGCTCGACTGCAGGCGCTTGAAGACGAAGCTGAAGAAAAAGGCGAAGAATGACGAAGCCGACACCTGCGGAAAGGATGCTCCTCGATCTTGGCATTATCGAACCGAAGGACATCGATCTCGACGCGATTGCTTGGACCCGCGGTGCGGTGGTCAACTATCGCCCCATCGACAATTGTGAGGCAACCATCGTTGGTTCGAAACGTCGCGCTGTCATCTCCGTAAATAACCGGAGTACGCCGGAACGCAGGCGGTTTTCGCTGGCTCATGAGCTAGGTCATTGGCACCACCATCGCGGCCGCGTTCTCTTCTGCGGTAAGAACGACGTATGCAATTTCGCGAACGATGCCTTGAACCCAGAGCGCCAAGCGGACGGCTTCGCTTCCGACCTCATCCTGCCAAACTACATGGTAGACCCACGTCTGCGGAAGATGAAGAGGCTCACGTTGGCCGCAGCGCGAGACCTCGCCAATGAGTTCTGCACCAGCCTGACTGCGACCTTGTTCAAGATGACACTCTTGAATCGATTCCCGATGATGATCGTCTGCCACAACAAGACTAAAAGGCGCTGGTTCGAATCCGCGCCGATGCTTCAGCCGTGGTGGAAGTGGCCGACCAAGACGTTGGATCGTCAGACCTTTGCTGCGGACATGCTCTTCAACGGCGCCGCGGAGCAGAATTTTCCTCGCAAGATGCCAGCCGACGCCTGGTTCGACTTCAAGGGGTGCGACCGGTATGAAGTCGAAGAGCAGTCGTTTCTTCTTCCGGATGACGAAATTCTAACGATACTCAAGCTTCCGGACGAAGCAGTCGCCTAACGAATGCGGCGTATTTTGCAATCGCTCTCTGCTATACCGAGGTCCTTCCACCGTTCCCAGAATGATGTCAGTCGGCTGCGCCCGGAAATTTAAAGTTGGGCTACGAACGCAAGATCTTCTAGCGGCATTGAGCCGAAGAGAGCGTAGCGTCTTCATCTGGTTCTTCATCGACGGAAGGAATCATACGATCATCATGCGTACAGCGCTCACCGAATATACGCCAAAGGACAGATGATAATTTGATTGGGGCCGCTCTGGCACGTAGCTAGTCCGGCCTTCGGTGCTAAAAGTAAGAAGCTGATCCAAATAAGCACGAAGAATCCAAGAAGACAAAAATTCAGTATTGCCGACCAGTTTTTCATTTAGAGTACCGCTACGCAACTTGATGCCGGATTTGGCCCGTCTATGCATAAGGTTAGCCCGCACGGTCCAAAATGGATTTCAAAGAGAACCAGAAAACAATTATTGCGACTGAACGAAAATGATTTTTGACGGTGCTACGCGCAGGCGTGAACAATCCGTTATTGACACTTCGGATCGGGACTTTGGGTGAATTTGAAAGTTTATGCAGTGGAACGCGGCGTTCGCTGCTTCTTGCGTAGCCGGACGACCATATCGAGGCGGGCGATCTCGTAGCCTTCCGGCACTTCCGGCACCTGCTGCAGCATCAGGTTCTGGTCAGGAATATCGACCAGCTCGTGATTGCTCTCCAGGTAGAAGTGATGGTGCGAGGTGACATTGGTGTCGAAATAGGTCTTGGTACCGTCGACGCTGACCTGACGCAGCAGGCCCGCTTCGGTGAGCTGGTTCAGCGTATTGTAGACGGTCGCGAGCGATACCGGCACCTTGGCGAGCGTCGCTTCTTCGTAGAGCATTTCCGCAGTCAGGTGACGATCGCCCTTGCCGAACAGGAGCCAGCCGAGCGCCATGCGCTGGCGGGTGGGGCGCAGCCCGACCGATTGCAACATCTCGTTGACGTCATGCCACGGACAGCCGGTGAGCGTCGGCGTATGACCGGCATCACCTCGGCGATAGTCCAGCGCTTCTGTGTCGCGAGAATGCTCAATGTGGCTAATACTGTACTCGATGCTCTTCAATTCAAACTCCTGTAGCAGGCAATACCTGAAATCCAATTGCAACGCTGTGATACTTCGAAGGGAGAGAAATAAGTTAGCCTGATCGGGTGAGATAATTAGGCGGAGAATCGAAAAACTGTTTCGCATTTTTCTGCGAAAATTCATCCTGATGGGTATTGTGCATGAATGGGTCGATCGAAATCGAGCCGATGATTACCCACGTTCTGAAACTGGAAGAAATCAACAAAGGATTCGACCTGATGTATCAGGGGAAGTCGATCCGTTCGGACTAGAATTACTTGAGGGCGCTTGAGCACAGGCAGGCATCCCGCTGACGCTGCGCCGTCAGAGTGGCTATAATCATAGCTACTACTTCATCTCCACATTCATGGATGCCCATCTTCGCTGGCATGCAGCCCGGCTGAAATCATAACGCGGTTGCTTACTGCGATAGCGGTGTACCGTGGAGCAAGTGACAAGAGGTTAGTTAGCCTTCACTGCGTGCTCGATATTGCCGTAATAGCCCGTTTTGGTCTGTGGCGTTTGCCGCAGACCAAAATTAGTCCCTGGATATTCAGTCAGAGATCGAGATGGGGGGCAGTTTCTCCATCGGGCAAGCTGGTCGCAGTAATTCTTGCGATATTTCCCTCGGGATCCTGAAAGACCAGTTGCCAGTGTCCGTAGTAGGTCGGAAAGGGTTCTTTGACAATTTTTCCACCCAGTTCGGGTAACCGACGAGCAATGCTGTTCACGATGGCCGGATCGTCGACGACAAAAGTCAGCATCGTGCCAATTGGGAAATCGTTTCGGCTTTTCAATTGCCGCTTGCCAAGATTCAATAACGGATACGCGGCAGTACCGTTGAACGCAATCTGTACTCCGTTCTGGGTCAATACGGCGTATATCGAGGTGGATGCTTCTTTGATTTCCTCCCACCCTACGATCTCTGCATAAAAATTCTTCTGTCTCGTGACATTTTCGCAGAAAAAATTGAACATGGGTTGGAATACTACGTCATGTGCCACAGCATTTTCCTTCCTTTAGTCGGCCATACGGCTCTTTGCATATTCTTGTGATGCATTCGCCTGTTACGCGAGCCTTTGAGGGCTATTCACGTTTGCGGCGATGCTCCAGCATTCTCAACCTGAAAGCCGCAGAGCGGCTCGGGAAGCTCGATGTTCTGGACACACCGTTCCGCTTTTTGAACGGTGAATAGGAAGCGCCGCATGAGGAGGATCAGCCGCCAAGTCGTTCCACTATCTCAGATAAGAATCGATCAATTCTTTGGACACGGTGTCTCAGATTCCAACCTTCCAATGGCGCGCTGATAATGACACATCTTATCAGATGTTTAGGTTGTCCTTAGTGGGCAGAACCTCAACTCCATAATGAAGCTTCACAAGAAGCACGAGCCATCTACAGGAGGATGCAATGCCCGAGCCGACCCCCCTTATCAAGGATCCGACGTTTCTTCGCCACTTCTGGCATCCCGTAGCGACAGTTGACGAATTCGAGCAAGCTCACCCATTGGGCAACGGTCCAATGGCGGTAACTCTCCTTGAGGAGAGGATCGTTCTTGCTCGACTCAATAACGATCTCGTCGCGATGAAGGATCAATGCGTCCATCGATACGCGGCCCTGTCCAAAGGAAAAGTGCAGGGCGATCAGCTTCAATGCCCGTATCACGGTTGGAAGTATAATGCGGACGGAAAATGCACCTACATGCCAGCGTGCCCGACACAAAAAATCGCGTCTCGGGCGCGAGTCGATAAATATGAATGTCAAGCTAAGTATGGCCTCATCTGGGTCCGCCTCGATAGCTCTTGGGGCGTAACCGAGATTCCGTATTTCAGTGTCGCCGACGATCCAAAGATGAAGATCGTGGTGCAGGAACCATACTGGTGGAACTCAAGCGCGCCGCGGCGTTGGGAAAACTTCACCGATTTCTCTCACTTTGCGTTCGTTCATCCGGGCACGCTATTCGATCCAAATAACGCCGAGCCACCTGTCGTGCCGATGGATCGCGTTAATGGACAGTTTCGTTTCATCTATGATACGCCGCCAGGTATGGACGTGCCGGATAAAGCTCCGATTGGTAATTTTACGTATCATTGTAGCATGCCGTTCGCGATCAACCTTGCAGTTCAGAAATATGTAGGTAACACGCTGCATGTTCTGTTTAACGTTTCTTGCCCTCTTGATAGCAAGCGGACAAAGAATTTTCTTATATTTGCCCGAGAGAAGAGTCTGAACGATTCGGATCATCCTCATATTGCTTTTAATGACCTGGTGTTCGCGGAAGATAAGCCTGTCATTGAATCGCAGTGGCCTGAGGAGATTTATGAAGACGAGCTCTCTGTAGTAACGGACAAAGTTTCTGTCCAATACCGCAAGTGGATGAAGGAGCTAGAGGCTGCGCACGCGCAGGGCAAGGAAGCGTTTCGACGCGCATTATATGACTCTGTCATCGAGAGCGACCGTACGTATCCGGATGCGATGGCGGTGGCGAAGTAGGGCCGGACAGTATAGACCTCCGCAATTTCCTGAAGGAAACTGCGGAGGTCCCGCGGGTCTTTGGCTTCGATCCAGGTGGTCCTAGCGACAGCCCTATCCTTACCCAATGATATAAGGTGATGAAAGATGGCGGTCCATTTCGCTACCGATCGCGCGAGTCTTTTGCTTGATGAATTTAAGGCGAGAATTAATCAGTCGGAAGAATTCGGTCGCATTGAGACTTGGCATCAAAGTGATGACGGGGTGTCTTATACCCACAAAGACAAAGACTGGAAGGAGCGGGCGTGGTTTAGGCCTCGTGTAGAAAATGACAAATTGACCTTTAATATAATTAGATCTAGCGACTGGGATGCGTCAGCGGCGGTCTATTCCTTCTATCATAGCGAGATCATCGAAACTTTCTTGAGGTATTTAGATTTGCGTTTTGAAGGCGCGATAATTACGCCGCGGTGCTCGGACGGGGACGAGTATCAGTAGAGTTGTTCTGCGCTTCTACCTCCCGGTCAAAAAAGGGTTATAAGGAAATGGCCGTTTACTTCTTTACTGATCAGCCGCAAGCTCTGCTCGATAAGTTTAATATCCGAATCCGACAAGGTGAGGCGGTCGGGAGAATCCATACCTGGATAAAGGGCTCTGATGGTTCGTCCTATACGCATTCAGACGACAATTGGATAAACAAATCTTGGTTTAAAGCTCGTGTGGATCAGGATGCTCTCGTTTTTAATATTATTAGACCAGAAGATAGGTATGTGTCGGTGAAAGCCTATGCTTTCTATCATGGGCAGATAATTAAGACGTTTCTAAATCATTTAGACCTGAACTTTGAAAGCTTGGCGCTTTCGCCGAGATGTGAAGACGGCGATATTAACGCTTGAGATTAAAGATATCGATTGTGGATGCACTAACTGAAAACTAGCTTTTGGCGAATGTCTGAAAGGCTTCTGAACAAATATGGAAGTCTTGCGATGATCGGAAGTCGTATAAAACTGACGAAAATCCCAAGTGGAGCAATGGCTATCACCGCCGTGAAGCTTCTCGCGCCCGGGTTCATAGTGCAGAATATGATTGTGATGGCTGGTGTCCCGGTAATCGTAAAAACCGTTATGGAGAACTTTGTCCCTCGGCCTTTAACCGACAGTTTCGCCCTGTCGTTTTAACAGCCATTTTGAACGCCACTCACGACGCTAAAAGCGAACCAAAGGACTATTCGATTTGACGTATAGGGGATGCCGGGGAGCCGCGTTGCGCAACGTCCGGCCTAGGCACCACAGTTCATGCCCTTCAGATTCCAGGCATCTCACCGTTTCAGTTGCAAACGTCTGGAAGGATCTGTGAAGATCTCCGTGACATACAATGATCCGGGCAGCATTAGCCGCCAACTTGATGATGACTGGGAGATTTCGCTCGCTGCGAGCGGGCTCCTCAAGCAGCGCGAGATCGCGTGGCTTTGTTGCGCGATAATCCAAGATGTTGACTTTGAAGTAACGCTTGAAGCTTAGGGCATCATTTGTAAACTTCATCTCGCGAGCGACAGTTGGGTCGTTGGCGTAGGCGTCCGCCGTGCTGGGGTTCATGCCAATCCACAGAGCATACGGATCAGTTGGCTGTCCCCATTCGCGCGACAGCCAGAGACGATATTGTCGGCGCGCGCCGAAGTATTCAGCGTCGCCTTTTACCCCGTCGGGGAGTCTCATTCGCCGCTTCCCGCCGGGATCGTGGTGCTTCGATTCCATTCTAATAAGCCTATTACTGTTCCGTCGCAGCGGGTGATGGCTTGCCGCCATCAAGCGGACGTTCTTCCATCAAGGCGAACAGCATGGCGGATATCGCCATCAGAACCGCCGCCGCGAGAAATACGAAGCGGAAACCGGTGATCATATCGCCGGACGCCACGCTGTGAGCGCCGGTGGCTCCTTCGCCGATTGGAATATCCTGTCCGACGGCCGCGAGCAGGATCGCGGTGAACATGGCCACCGCGAAGGACGACATCAGCGCACGGAAGAAATTCATCGCGCCCGTTGCGGTGCCGACCTGCGAACGCGGCACCGCATTCTGGATCGACACCACGCTCACCGGGAAACAGGTGCCGATCCCGAGCGCAAGCATGGCGAGCAACGAAAGCAGCACCCAGAGCGGCGGCGCGGCGAGATGCGCCATCAGCAACAGGCAGCTCGCGGCCACCGAAGCGCCGCCGACCGCAGCCCACTTGTAGCGCCCCGTCACCGCCATGAACTGTCCCGCGCTCCATGCGCCCAGCACCGACACCGCGACCAGCGGGATCAGTGCGATGCCTGCTTCGCTGGCGCTCAGTCGATAGACGGATTCGTAATAGATTGGCAGGTGGACGATCATCGCAATCATCGTGCCCATCGCGCTACCGCCTGCGACCATCGAGTACGGCACCACCGAGCCGCTGATCAGCGGCAGCGGCAGGAACGGCTCGTCCGTCGTGCGCGCATGAACCACGAAGGCCGCCATCAGCACGGCAGCCGATCCCATCATGGCGAGGATCGTCGGCGACAGCCACGCGAACTTGTGGCCGCCCCAGGTTAGCGCCAGCAGGAAGATCACGGCGGACACCATCAGCAGAAGGCCACCTGCCCAGTCGAGCTTGCGGCGACGGTGGTAGTCAGGAATTTTGCGCAGCCGGGGCAGCAGCAACATCAGCGATCCGACGCCGATCGGCAGGTTGATCCAGAAGATCATCGACCAGTGCAGATGCTGTGCGAACACGCCGCCGAGCACGGGGCCGCCGATGCCCGCCGTCACCCACACCATGCTGATGTAGCCCTGATAGCGGCCGTAGTCGCGCGGCGTCACCACGTCGGCGATCAGCGTCTGCACCAGCGGCAGGATGCCGCCGCCGCCGAGGCCCTGCAGGCCGCGCGCGAGAATAAGAAACAGCAAGTTCGGCGCCACCGCACACAGCAGTGAGCCGACCAGAAACAGCACGTTCGCCGCAACGATCATCGCGCGGCGGCCGTAAATATCCGCCAGCGCGCCATAAACCGGCGCCACCGCTGTCGAGGACAGCAGATAGGCGGTGATGACCCAGGACAGATTCGACACGTCGTGGAATTGCGCGCCAATGGTCGGCAGCGCGGTTGCGACGATGGTCTGGTCGAGCGCGGTCAGGAACAGGTTGCACAACAGGCTCAGCACGATCGGTAGCACTTCACTGTGCGGCAGCATTGTCCGGCCGCGTGGCATGGAATCCTCGATCAGGACAGCCTCACCAGCGATAGCAGCCAGATCGTCCTGCGCCAGCGGTTCGCCCTGCATTGGATGCTCCGATTGTTGAGTTCTAATCATGCGACCCGCGCGCGTCTGCGCGAATTACCCGTTCAACTAGGTGGGGTGGAATGAATAATGTTTCGCTTAGGCCGGCCTGCGTCGTTAGTAGAGCGTGAGCATGGGGAAGTTTTGCCCATCGCGTGACGGCTAAGATATCGGGATTGGGAATCACGCAGCATAGAAGGACTTCGTACAGTTATCGTTGCCCGTATGAAAATCCAAAAATTCCACTCCGGACAATTTCAGGTTGGTGCTTCGCCTCTGTCGTCGTTTCGGAAGGCGGGGTGGCTGCTATACTGGAACAGCTCATTCCGTAGACAAGCTTGCCGTCCTCTGTGCGTCCAATAGGTTTACAAGGATCAACTACGGCCCGAGGGTGGCTGGTTCTCGTAGTCGAGTTCGTCTGCGCCTCTGCGACGAGAGGCACGAGCAGTTGTGTTATTACTGCGAGCCCCTGAATTAAGTATCTCATCGGATATCTCTCCTCATTAACATTGTGCGTAGATTGAAGCCAAAGCCCACACTTGCAGCCGATGCTGATTGACAGGCTGCTTTTAAATCACGGAATTCAGAAAACTGCCCACCGTGATTTCGGCTTGCTGTTTGAAACAGTTTCTGGAAATTCGCAGAATGGCGATTCAGCAGCCGAAGCTATAATCATTTCGGCGCTTGAGACATGCCGACCCGTGCCTCTCCCGGGCTACTTGCGGTGGTGCGTGGCTGTGCAAGTTGAGATAATCGAACGAATGACCCTCGCTCGATTGGTGCAGCAATACGCTCAGTGTCAGTAGGCCAACAACTCGCTCCGTCAGCTACGGCGGAGTTTTTTTTTGAGAAGAGATTGTTCGCTTTCGTTCCCGAGGAGGTGTGAGCGGCAGCAGGCTCTACGCCCATCAGAGATCAACCGTTCGCCACCTCGCAGCCAATTCGCTGGAGGTCTAATTAAGCCCGTGTACATATTTGTGATGCGTTTCCTGGGAGGAGCAGTCTGATCTCGTCTCAAAAATTGTCCGAGGTGCAAATCAGCGTTCAAGCATTTGAACGATCAGTTTAACTGCGACGTCTATGCTTCGGGCCAGCTTCAACGATATTCTGGTGTCATAAGAATGTTTCTCGTCAATACGAGAAGGAGGAAACCATGTTAAATACGGCTTCGGTAATTCCATTAGAGCAGACCGCAAATTATCTGCGGCACTTCTGGCATCCGGTCTGCACCTTGGATGAACTCAAGGCGTCGAACGATGAGGGCGTCGGCCCAATCGGACGTGTCCTTCTCGATGAACCGCTCGTTATTGCCAAATTGGACGGAAAGATCGTGGCTATGGGCGATCGGTGCGCGCACCGTTTTGCTAAGCTTTCCGGTGGCAAAGTTATCGAGAATAGTAGGCTTCAATGCCCGTATCATGGCTGGCAGTACGGCAGCAGCGGGAAGTGCGCATTTATTCCGGCGGCTCCGAACGACCCTATTCCTCGGAAGGCGATGACCCCGGCTTACGAATGCGAGGTGAAGTACGACATCGTGTGGGTCCGGCTTGATTCTTCCTGGAATGCCACGAGCATTCCTTATTGTAGCGCATGGGATAATCCGGACTTTAAGAAGGTAATAATCGCTGAGCCGTATAATTGGTCGAGCTCTGCGCAACGGCGATGGGAAAATTTCACCGATTTCTCGCATTTCGCTTACGTGCATCCAGGCACGCTCTACGATCCCGCTTATTCAGAACCGGCAATCGTTCCGGTCGATCGCGTTGGTGGAGAGCTTCGCTTCTTTATGGAGCCGGGCAAGGACATGCTCGATACGCTTCCCCCAGATAGCCCACTCGGATCTTGGGATTATCGCGCAACGATGCCGTTTTCGATCAATCTAGATATCCGTCTCTACCGCAACGGATCGCCATTTCTGCTCTGGACAACATCGTCTCCGACATCGGAAACAACATGTCGCAACTTTATGATCATCGCTCACACCGATGATAAGATGCCAGATAAGGTGCCTCTGGATTTTCAAAAGCTGGTATTGGCAGAAGATCAGCCGGTCATCGAGACCCAGCCGGGTCCACTGTTTTTGGATGAGATTTCATTGCCTACTGATAAGATATCCAATCAATACCGCAAATGGCTTCGCGAACTTTCGGCGGCCGCCGAAGCTGGTGAAGAACCCTTCAAAAAGGCTTTGTTGTCGGACGTGATTGAATCACGATGACGGAGATCGATGCTAAGGACGATAAGGCAGTTTGGAACGAGTGGTATCCCTTAGGCTCTCCGATCGACTTGCGTCGAACGAATAGAACTAAAACGTGGCTGCTCGATCGTGAAATTGACCTTACCATCCATAAGACTTGGATAGCGGCCGCGTGTGGTTCGCGGCCGCTCCCCGTCACAGAGCGCCTAGGATACGTGTGGACGACGCTAGGCGAGCCTCAGCGCGGTCCGCAATCGGTGACCGAGTACTATGAGGTCGACCGTATGGCGATGAACATTTGGTCGACACCGATCAAATGTTCTGGACTTCGCATCGTCGATAATGTCATCGACAATGCTCACTTCCCTTTTGTTCATCCAAATATATTGGGCGATGAAAATCATCTAGAACTAGCCGAGTATACTAACACCGTTGATGAAAATGGGGAGCTTTGGTCGCGCAGCCATCGCGCATGGCTGCCGTTAATCGATGGTGTGGCAGAGTATACCTATCGAATTGCTTCCCCATATACAGTTCTGCTTCTGATTCATCGTCTGGATGACAATGGTCGAAAGAGATTTGATTATCTCGGCGTTTTTGCTCAACCGGTTACGCAAGATAGTTTTATCGCACATAAAATGTTGGCGTTTGTCCGAGAGCCTTGGATGAATGAGCGGCAGGTGCGTGTGGATCAGCAGTGCATATCGGTGCAGGATAAGTATGTCCTCGAAAGGCATAGCATCAAGCGCCTTCCGCTCGATGGAGAGTTGGAGAGTTCGGTCGGCGTAGATTCAGCATCTCTAGCCTATCGCGCGTGGCTCCGTGACAAAGACGTCAGGTACGGAGCGCTTCGATGATCGAGACGAATTTGGAGGGGTGGTACCCGGTCGCGTTGGAGCGCGATATCGTTCCTTTACGTTTAGCCAGATCTAAAATTGGAAATAAGCCGCTTGTCCTTTGGCGAGACGATGAGGATCAAATTCACGTCTGGATTGATCGTTGTCCTCATCGATCAGTTCGATTGAGCGCGGGTAGAAATTTCGGAGCGTATCTTGAAGGCGTTTATCACGGATGGCGCTTCGGAAAGGATGGGCGCGTTATGGCGGTGCCAGCCGAAGGATATTCGGCAAAGCCGGACATTTGCGTGGAAGTCGTGGCTGTCTCCGTCCAAAACGGATTGGTGTTAGCAAATCCATCCAAGCAGAAAGCATTGGACGCGCCGAAGGTGGATGTCAAAAAAAATGAGATTCTTATCCGCCCTATGCCTATCGGAGCAAAGCAAGACATCGTCTGTGGTTCTCTCTCGAACTGGCAAGGCCTCAGATCTATCGTGACGCCGACCGGCGAGGAGAGCTGCTGGGTATATGGCTTAATGACTCCGAATTCAAAGGAGCCGGCATCAAATGGACTGCGTCGTATCAACGGACGCCTGAACGATCTACGCAAGTCCTTGGAGTCAAGTTCGTGATTACACTTTACGATTATGCGCTGTCAGGAAATTGCTTCAAGGTCCGCTATTTACTTAAGGCACTCCAATTGGAGTTCACCAAGCAGCCTGTAGATTTCTATCCAGGGTTCGAGCACCGTTCTGACAAATTTCTCAAGCTTAATCCGCTCGGGCAGCTTCCTGTGTTGGACGATAACGGGGTCATCATCAGAGATGCCCAAGCCATTCTCGTCCATCTGGCGGCGCAATATGATCCCTCATTCCGGTGGTACCCGCTCAATCGACCCGGCATGCTCGGTCAGATCCAGATATGGCTTGCGTTTGCAGACTCGTTGACATCGACGATCTCTGCTGCGCGTCTACACGATGCAATGTTTTTTAATTTGGACGCGGTCGCGGCTCGATGCGGTGCCGATCGATTGCTTCGAGTATTAGACGAGCACCTTTGGTTTAATGAGCAATCCGGGCACAGATGGTTATGCGATGGAGCGGATCCGACCATTGCTGACGTCGCTTGTTTTCCTTACGTGGCGCTGAGCGAGGAAGGTGGAGTTTCGCTCGAGGAGTTTCCAGCCATCGTGCGGTGGTGCGATCGGTTCATGTCTTTGGACGATTTTGAACCGATGGCCGGGATGATCCCACTGCCATTGCCAAAGAGCTCGAGGAAATCATAACAATGCGATTGCGGGTCGAGAATATTCGGGAAGAAACGTCCGAAGTTAAATCGTTTAGGTTAGCACCTACGTCATCTGATGCCTTGCCGATCTTCGAGCCGGGATCGCACATTAGTATACATTTGGCAGGCAACATAATCCGCCAATATTCGATCACGAACGGTCCGGATCATGTGGATCATTATGCGATCGCCGTAAAGAGAGAGCCTGCCTCCCGCGGTGGTTCCATCGCGATGCATGCGCTCAAGTTGGGGGACGAGGTCACGGTTGATCCGCCTCGAAATAATTTTCCGATGTCGCAAAGTGACGGGAAGTGCATTTTTTTGGGAGGCGGAATCGGGATTACGCCATTGCTTTCGATGGCGCGGCATCTCTCTAAGTTGAATCGGAACTTTGAGCTCCATCTCTTCGCGAGGTCGTCGGATTTAGTGCCTTTCAAGAATGAGCTTGAAAGTCAGCTAGAGGCTACGCTCCATCTGGGTTTAGTTCCGCCAAAACTGAATGAAACCATTGCCAATTTGCTGTCAAATCGGGATGCGAATACCCAAGTTTATATTTGTGGACCTGGGCCGTTTATGGAGCTCTCGCGCCAGAGCGCGGAAGACGCTGGGTGGGAAGATTCAAGAATTCATCTTGAATATTTTTCTGTGGCCACTGACGAGTCGCTGACATCCGGAGACTCTTTCGATGTTGAGTTGCGACGGTCTGGAGTTACCCTCCACGTGAATTCGGATCAGACCATCACCGAAGTCATGCAAGGCGCCGGTCTAGAAATTCCAACCTCCTGCGAACAAGGTGTGTGCGGAACATGCGTGACGCGCGTTCTAGAGGGAAGAGTGGACCACCGGGATCATTACTTTAGCGAGGCTGAGCGCCGATCGGGAGAATTTATGACCCCCTGCGTCTCGCGTGCGCTCGGAAAGAAGATCGTCCTCGATATCTAAGAGAGACGGGATGCAAAACGTCATAAATCGCGTATGTATCGCAGGGGAAGTTAAAAACGCAGACTTCGAGGCCTTCCTTGAGTTCTACGTAAAG
The DNA here is from genome assembly GCF_000314735.2 of Afipia felis ATCC 53690. NCBI lineage: Bacteria > Pseudomonadati > Pseudomonadota > Alphaproteobacteria > Hyphomicrobiales > Nitrobacteraceae > Afipia > Afipia felis. The sequence goes on from NZ_KB375270.1 coordinate 3,764,538, forward strand.
AGGCTGGATCTGCGTAGGGTCGCAATCGCCTCTCGCGAGGACTGCATCGAAATTGATCTGCAAGGTCCGCCAGAGCTCGTCGATATGCTCATGATTGCATGCTGGCTTGGCCCACCGCGTGCGGCAGTTTCCGATGTTTCGCTCTTGCAGTTTTAAGTAGACTCGACGGCTTTCTTTCGAGATATGGCTTTCTTTCGAGATTTACCATTTGTGCGGCGTCGCTTGGCTTGCTTGGTACTAGGTTCGATCTGATTAATTAGAGAGTATCCCGGATATCGAATAAAAGACTGAAATTCCGTTCGCATTTGTTTGACGAGATTCATAACTCTTGGGTTACGGTATCTGTGCGCAGGATAAAGAGTGTAGATCGCTGACTCTTGCGAGCGCCATTCAGGAAGAACGGGGACGAGAGCTCCTTGTTCGACTTCGTAGTGAACGAAGAAGTCGGGCAAATATCCGATTGCTGCGCCTTGCACGGCGAAATATTTGGCCATCCAGTACTCATTGACTGTGAATCGTGGATGGCATTTCACGTTGATATTCTCGCTCCCCTTCGACAATTGCCACTCCTCCGGAATTCCGTTGCGGAGATAAATAGCCCCGTTGAGTTTGGCTATGTCTTCGGCTGTCCGGGGCATTCCGAATTCGCGAATAAATGCAGGGTTTGCGTATAAGCCGTAGAATATTTCGCCCATCTTCCGGCGTATTAGGCTCGAAGGTGGCGCTTCACCCACATAGATCATGCAATCAAAATCCAGTTGACCACTCGCGAGCCGATCGGGCGAATAGACTTGGGTGTCGAAGTCAAGCTGTGGATTCAGAGTAGCGATGTAGTATGCGGCAGCGCCGATAATCGATGTGCCGAACTCAGCACTAGATGCGATACGAACTTTGCCGCCAACTGTTGAGTGGGCGCGTTGTGCGGCGTTTGCGGCGTTCTCGCAGCTCTCAAAGATCTTTCCACAATGAGCAAAAAATTCACGGCCGGCGTCGGTTAGCTCCAGTCCTTTTGCTTTGCGTGTAAAAAGTTCGACATTGAGTGCATCTTCCAATCGTCTGAGATGATGGCTCAATGTTGCTTTAGGCACATTGAACATGTTGGAGGCGCGGCTCATGCCGCCAGCCTGGGCGATGCGCATGAAGGAATTCACGTCATCGAGATCGTACGGATAGCCCATGTTCCCAGCCCGTCTAATTTTTTGAACGCAGTGTCTTCAAACCCTGCCTTTCTTAGAAGCCTATCGTTCGATAGCTTTTTTTACAACAATACTAAACTGACGTTGGGTGGAAATGCTGGACACTGGAGAAGTCGCCGTTTGGACGGCGGTAGGGACGTCTGATGGCCTGTTGGACAGAAAAGTTCAGCGAGCTCAAATCAAGGCAACCGACCTCGCGGTTTGGCGCGGCGAGGATGGCGGAGTCAGAGCTTGGAGCAATCGGTGTCCGCATCGAGGCATGCGTCTGTCTTACGGTTTCGTTCGAGGTAATAGACTTACTTGCCTTTACCACGGCTGGACCTACGACGGCACCGGTGGCTGCGCGCTAATCCCAGCGCATATGAAGCTCACACCACCGAAGACAATCACTGTCGCCATGTATAGAGCTGCTGAAGCTGGTGGTTTGATTTGGGTCGCGTCCTCCAAAACAGAGGGAGAGCCTAATTTTAGCGGTTCGTGGCGCGCAATCCGCTCCATCCATATCGGAGCGCAGGCGTCTGCGGTCGAGAGTGCAATCGAGGCATCGCCCTTAGAATCTGGCCACCTCGTTAGGGCATCATCACCACGTGCGTACATACATGAACTGAAGGATGGGGGGCGCGTAATTTGTGCTCTTCAAGAGATCAACGACCATCAAACGATGATGCATGTCGCCGTTGAAGGTAGCGAAAGCCTCGATCGAAACCAGCGCATCGACGCATGGACCCGGAGAATCCGACGTGCAGCGGAGAAACTAATCGCTGCAGCGAAGTCTAATCGTCCGGTCCTGGAAGGAGCAAAAGTATGACAATTGATAGCTTCACAAAGGCTCATTGGTACGCGGTAGGGCGGCCCGAAGACGTAGCTGAGGGTGCCACACGAAAAACAAGGCTTTTAGGAACCGACATTGAGATTAGTCGATGCGGCTCGGAATTGGACGCGCGCAAGATTGAGAATGGCAACTTCAAGAAAATACCGCTCCAGGTTCGTTATGGCCATTTGTGGACGACGATGTCTGATGATCCAAAGCCGCTATTTGAAATGCCAGAGTTTGACGAAGATGGGCGCCGTCTGGTCACCGCGGGCGCCATTTCAGTGCGTTGTTCGGCGCCGCGCGCCGTTGAGAACTTCTTGGATATGGCGCATTTCCCGTTTGTTCACACGGGAATTCTCGGAGACGAAGCTCATTCCGAGGTCGCAGACTACAATGTCGAGATGCGTTCCGACGTCGATGAAGTATGGGCAACCAAGTGCGAGATGTACCAGCCGCAGGCGGCGGCGTCGGCCGCCGGTGGGCAGATAACCCGGTATATGTATCGCGTCCCTCACCCTACGGTTTCGATTCTGTACAAGACGTGTCCGATCCGTCCCGAGGGTGTTTGGGACTTGGTTGGTTTGTTCATACAGCCGCGTGAAGAAGACTTATGTGACGTTCATTCGTTCGTTCTCGTTTTCGATGAGGACAACACGGATGTGGGCCTGCTGCATTTCCAGCAGACCATCTTCATCCAGGACCGAATGATTCTAGAAAATCAAGTGCCCCGTACGTTGCCGCTCGACCCGCGGTCGGAACTGCCGACTCGCGCTGACGCCTCATCCATTGCATTCCGACGTTGGCTTAAGGCCAAAGGTGTCAAATACGGAGTGAACGAATCCCAGCCAAGTCCGGTGCACTGATATGAAGCTCTACGACTACGTCCTGTCCGGAAATTGCTACAAAGTTAGGCTTCTGGCGTCTTTATTGGGACTGCAATACGAAACCGTTCCCATCGACTTCTATCCTGGCCGTCAGCATAAGGAAGAGTGGTTCCTTGAATTGAATCCGCTCGGACAGCTTCCGATCATAAAAGATAACGGCATCATCGTACGAGATGCGCAGGCGATATTGCTGTATGTCGCCAATTGCTATGACGCCGACAAAAAATGGTGGCCCTCTACTGATGCGAAGCAACTTGGGCAGGTAGCTCAGTGGTTGGCTTTCGCCGATCAGATTACCAGTACCGCATCCGCTGCCAGGCTCCATGACATGCTAGGCTATCCGGTCGATGTGGAAACGGCGCGCCGCGATGCGCATCAGATATTCACAGTGCTTGAAGATCATCTCGTAGAGCGAGAGCTTGAGAAAGGTGAATGGATTGTTGGATCAAATCCGACAATCGCCGATATCGCATGCTTCCCCTACACGGCGCTCGCTGGCGATGGTGGAATCGACACGTCGATCTATCCGGCAATGCTGCGGTGGCATCGACGAGTTATGTCACTGCCGGGATTCATTGATATGCCCGGCATCAACAGCATCCAATAGGTGGCATGAATGTTAGCAACTCAGAGTGTGGTCGAAAAAGAACCACCCGGGTTTGGGGAAACGTTTCTTCTGGAGCTGGATGGTGTCACCAAGCGCTACCCGCTTACGGTGGCCAATGATGGCATCAATCTGAAGCTCAAGAAGGGCGAGATACATGCCGTTCTCGGTGAGAACGGTGCCGGAAAATCAACGCTGATGAAGCTGATTTTTGGCGTTGTTACTCCAGACGAGGGAATAATTCGTTGGAACGGGGAAGAGGTGCTGATTACAAATCCGGCGCAAGCACGTGCGTTAGGTATCAGCATGGTGTTTCAGCATTTCACATTATTTGAAACGATCACGGTCGCGGAAAATATCTCACTGACCGTTCCCGGCAGCATCCAGGAAATCTCGAACCGCGTACGCAAGATCAGCAAGGAGTTTGGTCTTCCGATCGAGCCTAATGCTATGGTGCATACGCTGTCGATCGGCGAACGTCAGCGCGTTGAAATCATCCGCTGCCTCTTGCAGAATCCTTCACTACTCATTCTCGATGAGCCAACGTCAGTGCTGCCACCGCCGAGCGTCGAGCAGTTATTCGCTACGCTCCGCGGCTTGTCGGAGAGAGGAATTGCGATTCTCTATATCAGCCACAAGCTAGAAGAGATTCGCGCACTGTGTCATTCGGCGACTATCTTGCGGCAAGGCCGTGTGACTGGAACCGTGATTCCGGCCGCCAAGACCGCCGGCGAACTGGCGCGCCTGATGATCGGTAAAGATCTTCCGACTACGAAGCATGCGCCAGCGAGGGACACGAATGTTGTTGGCCTAGAAGTGAATAAGCTCTCGACGTTCAAGGCTGACCCGTTTGCAGTCAATCTCGACAATATTTCTTTCGAGGTGCGCGCCGGGGAGATTCTTGGTATCGCGGGTGTCTCGGGCAATGGGCAAACGCTGCTCACGCGGCTTTTGTCCGGCGAGGAGCCGATGACGGCGGCGGAGAGCGGTGCCATCAAGATGATGGGACAGCCAATTGCCGACTTGGATGCTGCGGAGCGGCGTAACAGGAAGCTGGCGTTTGTTCCGGAAGAACGTTTAGGCCGCGGCGCCGCTGCGACGATGTCGCTGTCGGACAACGCGCTTCTCACTGCGCATCGTTACGGCATGGTAGATCGCGGTCTCGTGCGCTTCACACGTCGTAATAAATTCACCGAAGACACTATCCTCGATCTGGACGTGCGGTGCAGTGGGCGTGGAGCGCTTGCGGCAAGTCTGTCGGGCGGAAACCTGCAAAAGTTCATCGTTGGCCGCGAAATGTCGCACGAGCCACAGGTACTCGTCGTAGCACAGCCGACATGGGGCATCGACGTCAACGCAGCAACCATGGTTCGCCAAAAACTTGTCGATCTGCGCGACAGCGGTGTCGCCGTCCTGGTGGTGTCAGAAGAACTTGAGGAGCTGTTCGAGATTTCCGATCGAATTGCAGTGATGTTCAAAGGACGTCTATCGCATGCCATGCCGACGCGGGACGCCGACGTTGAAATGGTAGGGCGCATGATGATGGGAATGTTCAATCCAATGTATCCGAACGACGTAGTGATCGGCGCCGGCACTGCAGCGATTCCGCCCAGTGTAACGGTCGGTGTCGGAGGGCAAGCATAATGTTTCCGTTCTCGATCAATATTGTCCCGCGTCGCACGGCGTCTAACAATGGCGTATTGCTTGTCCCGTTGTTCACGATCGTACTGGCTGTTCTGTCGGCCACGATCATCTTCAGTGTTTACGGCACAAGCCCAGGTAAAGCGCTCTACAGCTTTTTCATTGAACCATTATCATCGAGCTACAATTTTGGTGAGGTTCTGCTCAAGGCAACACCACTGATCTTGGTGGCCCAAGGATTGGCGATTGGCTTCCGGGCGAAGGTCTGGAATATCGGCGCCGAAGGGCAGTTCATCATTGGCGCCATCTGCGCGAGTCTCCTGCCTATCACCTTTCCGAATAGTCAGTCGCTGTTCATGATGCCAGCCATGATCGTTGTTGCGGCTTTATCGGGAATGGCGTGGGCCACAATCGCCGCTGCGCTTCGGACCCGCTTCAACGCTAGTGAGATCATTGTCACGCTTATGCTGACGGAGGTGGCGCGCCAACTTCTTTATTATCTGGTGACGGGACCTTTGCGCGATCCCGGCGGATACAATTTTCCACAGTCGGTTCCGTTTCCAGACGCGGCAATGTTTACGTCAATCGGCGACACCCGCGCAAATATGTCGATCCTTATCTGCATCGGAGTGAGTATTGCAGCCTGGGTGTTCGTGGCGCGAAGCTTTGTCGGCTTCCGCCTCTTGGTCGGTGGTTTGTCGCCAGATGCCGCGCGTTATGCCGGCTTCTCGCAGCCGCAAGCGGTCTGGCTGTCATTATTGATCAGTGGCGCAACGGCTGGCCTTGCGGGTTTGGCTGAGGTTGCGGGCCCGTTTGGTAAACTTTCTGCAGCCATACCATCGGGCTACGGTTACGCGGGCATTATCGTCGCCTTTCTCGGCGGTTTAAATCCTGTAGGTATTGTGCTCGCCGGTTTATTCATGGCCATGATCTATATTGGCGGCGACAACTCTTTGGCAACCGCGCAAATCCCAGCTGCGGCGCCGGCGGTAGTTCAGGGCCTGCTACTCGTTTATTACTTGGCGTTTGCCTTCCTCATTAATAACGAAATTCGCATTACATCGACGAAGATTGCGAGGGCCAAGGCATGAGTGAAGCATTGATCTTCGTGCTGGCGGGAGCGTTCGCAACAGCCACTCCACTTCTTCTTGCTGCACTCGGTGAGTTGATCTCCGAGAAATCAGGTGTTCTCAACCTGAGCGTTGAAGGAATGATGGCGGTTGGTGCTGCGACCGGTTTCGTTCTTGTAGAGTCGACGGGTTCGCACTCGTTTGCGATGCTAGGTGGTGCTGTCGCCGGAATGCTACTCTCGTGCCTATTTGCGTTGCTGGTGCTGCGTCTTTTAGCCAACCAGATCGCAACCGGCCTTGCGATCGGTCTACTTGGACTCGGCGTTTCGGCGCTGCTCGGGCAATACAATGAAGGCGCGACCACGAGCACCATGGCTAAGCTCGATATTCCAGTGCTGTCAAAGATTCCGCTGCTCGGGCCGATCCTCTTTCATCAGGATATAATAGTGTACCTTACGTTCGGCTTCGCGGCGGTCGTTGGTTGGTTTATGTATCGTACCAAGGCAGGCTTGATGCTCCGCGTAGTCGGAGAAAATCCCCAAGCCGCTCATTCCTTGGGCTTGCATCCAACGGCTATTCGTTTCGCAGCAATTCTGTTCGGCGGTGCCATGGCTGGACTTGCCGGCGCCTATGCGTCGACCGTTCTGACCCCACTCTGGTCCCAAGGTATGATCGCGGGCCGCGGCTGGATTGCTATCGCTCTTGTTGTGTTTGGTTCTTGGCGACCTGCGCGCGTGATGGCGGGCGCATACTTCTTTGGTGCTGTTCAGCTGCTCGATCTTGCGGTGCAATCGGTTGGCATCACCATTCCCTCTCAGGTGATGACATGTGTGCCTTATGTGTCGACGATCGTCATCCTAGCCATCGTTTCACGGGACACCATTCGTATTCGGCTGAATGCACCGATGTCGCTTGGAGAAACGTATCAGCCGGCGACCTAGCGTCGTCTGATACTTAGTTGCTTAAAAAAAGACTACAAAAACTGCCCACGGAGAGAAACGTTTCTGTAACTGCGAAACATGTTGGACAGAGGAGTGGACTACTATGAAGAGGCAATTCTTGATTTCAGCGATGTTACTCGGACTTGCCGTTGCACCGGCATTTTCCGAGCCGTTGAAGATCGGCATCGTTTTTGCGAACGCAATCGCGGAAACCGGTTGGGATCACGAACTCGATCGAGGGGCAAAGGAAGTCTCAGAAAAATTTGGGGACAAAGTACAGATCAGCACCGTGACGGGCGTACTCGAAGGGCCGAATGCGACGCGCGCCATGAACAAGCTGGCTGCAGACGGGAACAAGATGTTGATCCTGACAGGCTTCGGCCAGATGAACGATGGCCTGCGTCTCGCGCGTAAGGACCCGAAGTTGAGTGTGTTGCATGTTGGCGGATATATCAACGAGCCGAACTTCGCCACGTTAGCCTTGCGCCACTATGAAGGTTCGTATCTATGCGGTATGTCGGCCGGTTTCGCTACTAAGTCTAAGCAGATCGGTATTGTCGCAGCTTTCCCGCTGCCAGAAGTTCTCAACATCATGAACGCATATGTGCTTGGCGCCCAGAGTGTGAATCCGAATCTGAAGCCGATTAAGGTTGTTTGGCTGAACTCCTGGTTCGATCCGACCAAGGAAAAGTCCGCAGCAGAATCGCTTGTGACGCAGGGCTCAGACGTTATCTTCTCATTGTTTCCCGGCACTGCTTCTACGGTTGCTACCGCTGAACAGCTCGGCGTCTACTCCAATGTGACGTTGTCGGATTCGTCGAAGATAGCGCCTAAGAAACATCTCTGCGCAGAACAAGCCTCGTTCGGCCCGGGCTTCGTCAAGAAAGTCCAGGAAGTACTTGATGGAAAATTCAAAGGTGACGACAACTTCATGGGCGTCAAGGATAACTCTGTTGCTGCCGCCGGCCTAAGCAAGGATCTGACTGATGATCAGCGCAAGCAGATCATGGACAAACAGGAAGCCATCCGCACCGGAAATTTCAAGCCGTTCACTGGTCCCATCACTGGTAGTGACGGAGCTATGGTCGTTGCGTCGGGGGGGGAGCTGGACGACAAGCAGATCAAGAGCATGAATTTCCTCGTAAAGGGTATCGATACTACGCTGCCCAAAAAGAACTGACCCAGTGGGGGCATCGAATGATGCCCCCACTTTTTAAAGGAGTATTGAATGAAAACCCGGGCCGCCGTAGCTGTCGCGCCAGGCAAGCCACTCGAGATAATGGAGGTAAATCTTGAGGGGCCGCACGACGACGAAGTTTTGATCGAAGTTAAAGCGACAGGTATTTGTCATACTGACGAATTCACGCTGTCTGGCGCCGATCCAGAGGGCCTTTTCCCCGCAATTCTTGGACACGAAGGTGCTGGCATCGTAGTGGACGTGGGAAAGTCAGTGACGAGCGTAAAGAAAGGCGATCACGTCATTCCGCTCTATACTCCCGAATGCCGTCAGTGCCCGTCTTGCCTATCGCAAAAAACAAACTTGTGCACGGCTATCCGAGCGACGCAGGGGCAAGGCCTCATGCCCGACGGCACGAGCCGCTTTTCAATCGGAAAAGACAAGATCCACCACTATATGGGATGCTCGACATTCTCAAATTTCACTGTCCTACCGGAAATTGCGGTCGCGAAAGTCAATCCCGACGCTCCATTCGACAAGATTTGCTACATCGGCTGTGGCGTGACGACGGGTATCGGCGCGGTGATTAATACAGCCAAGGTCGAGATGGGCGCGACCGCCGCAGTGTTTGGCCTTGGAGGCATTGGACTGAATGTAATTCAAGGCCTGCGCTTGGCAGGTGCCGACATGATCATCGGCGTTGACATCGACAACAAGAAGCAGTCCTGGGGCCAGCTTTTCGGCATGACACACTTCGTCAATCCAAAGGAGATCGACGGTAGCGTCGTTTCTCATTTAGTCGAGATGACAAAACGCGGAGCCGATGCGATCGGAGGATGTGATTACACTTTCGATTGCACGGGTAACGTCACCGTCATGCGTCAGGCGCTCGAGGCATCACACCGTGGATGGGGCAAGTCAATTGTAATTGGCGTAGCTGGAGCAGGGCAGGAGATTTCGACGCGTCCATTTCAGCTCGTGACTGGTCGTAACTGGATGGGGACCGCCTTTGGTGGGGCCCGTGGTCGCACTGACGTTCCTAAGATCGTCGATTGGTATATGGAAGGAAAAATCCAGATTGATCCGATGATCACCCATACCTTTTCCCTTGAGGAAATCAACAAGGGTTTTGAACTGCTCCGCAAAGGAGAGTCGGTGCGCGGGGTAGTTTTATACTGAGCTTGCTCCTTGGGGTAGGATGGAAAGGGGGAGCGAGATTGGAAAATAAGTTCGTAGTATGTGCGAACTGTTCTCGATCTCGCTCTTCAAAAAAGGGAAATGCACTAAGTTCTTTGTAGAAGCGTCATCCCTGCACGTGTGCCTGTGAAAGGTGAGACAGATTTTGATTGCGCTAGACAACATTCGAATCTTTATGCGTTCGGCTGAGCTCGGGAGTTTCTCGGCGGCAGGTCGTAGCCTTCGGATGTCACCTTCAGTTATAAGCTATCGCATCCAGGCACTCGAAGAGCATCTGAATTGCCGACTTGTGAGTCGAACAACTCGCCGCATGAATTTAACTGAAGCTGGCCGCATATTTTATGACAAGTGCGTGGATATTATTGATACTGTTGAGCGCGCTGAAACGAGCGTCGTCCAAGCTGGCGCTTCGCCTAGAGGCGCACTTAAAGTCACTGCGCCGCTGCGCCTCGGACGTCGCGTTCTGTCGCGCGTAGCTGTCGACTACCGTTGCGTTCACCCCGAAACCGATATTCATCTGCGTTTGTCGGATCATTTGATCGACCTTGTTCAAGATTCGGTCGATATTGCTATTCGAATGGGCCAGCTTCGCGACTCCACCTTCACTTTAAGAAAGGTGGCCGAGGTTGAGAGGGTGATTTGCGCTGCTCCATCTTATCTTGAAAAATATGGTGAGCCCAAGACGCCAGAAGAGCTCAGGCTGCATCAGTGTTTACTGTTGCGATTTCCGGGGTCGCATCAGTATAGGTGGCCCCTCATCGTCAACTCGAAGGTTGTTTTGCTTGACGTTTCAGGTGGCATCGACGCAGATGACACCGATTTTTTAGTGCGACTAGCGCTGTCGGGCCAAGGCATTGTCATGATGCCTTTATTCGATGTCGCGGAGGAGTTGGCCAATGGGAAGCTGGTTCCTATCCTCACGGAAACTCCTCCAGTGAGTGTAACGCTCGGCGTTTTGTATCCCAGCCGTAAAATGCTTCCTCCCCGGGTGAAGGCATTTGTTGAGATGACGATCGCCGCGCTTCGCTGTCACATTACGCATGAACTCCAGCGAATCGATGAAGTTTCCAAGCAGCCACTCCGTATGATTGGATAGTACGACGGTCACCGGGGTCGTGTAGGCTCACCGTTTCAACAGGTCGTCATGGCCGGGTTATTCTAGACATATCCATCATCCAGTTGAAATTTAAAGCACGCGCTCCGCAAGACTGAAACTCAACGTTGCTTCGTCGCCCATGGGTTCGATAAGCAAGCGCGGCTGCATTACTTGCTCTGAAATTTTAACGTGACGTCATAGTAAGCATCCGGGGCCTGCTTGCTGCGCTCACCCACGTATGATGCTTGACGCTTAACACGTAGAGACCAAAGAGAAACGGGGGGCTTTCGCCCCCCGTTTTGCAATATTCTGCGAGGTTAGAACTTGAGCGTGATGCCCGTGTGCAGGGAGTCTTCCGAACAGGTGTGGTTGCTTACACCAGGTGAGATATTACACACGGCGCTCCTCTTGGCATCGAGGCCGAACTTATTCTCCCAGTGACGCCAAGCGACCCAGACGTCGACTTCATGCGCATATTTCTTGCCCATGAAGGCAGAACCAGCATCAAAGGTCAGGCGAATTGGTTGACTGAACAATTCGACCGCAGTCGGTGTGCCGGTCTGCAATGGTTCGTTCTCGTTGCCCTTCTTACCATACCAAGTCGCGTTGCCGCTGATGGAAAAGTAGCGAATATTCTCTGGCAGGAAGCCAAGATCCATGTAGTACAGGATTTCGAGGGCCCAAGTTGCCTTGTACTCGTTGTTACCCGTGGGGCTTGATCCGCCACCAAATGCACCGCCAGTTTGCATAAACGAGTTATGGTCAAAGTGCTTGTATAGCATTGGTGAGATGTTGAAATAGCCTTTGTAAGGCAGATCGAACGCAAACATCACGCCGGCTAAGAGCGATTTGGTTGCCGGGGCATAAGTCTGATTCTTCGTGCCAAAGTTGGTTCCGATTTCGAGCGAAACGTTCCGTAGCGGCCCGTAGGTAAAGGCCTTGGTATCGAAGATCTGGTTCAGGCCGAATGTGCTGCGTTGAACGCCGTACAACTCGGTCGCGCCAGCGCAGCCAGGAATAAAACCGCCTGCAGCAGCAAAAGCACAACCGTTTGCTGGATCGTTCTGGCCCGACTGGTTGAGGTCGATCGAGATGAAGTTGGTACCGTACTGCCAAGCGTCAAAGTGAGTGAAAGAGACGACGTGCTTATGCGTCGTGCCGCCGATCGAACCATCCGGACGAACAACATAGGAGCCAGGGCCAGTCGCGTTGAACAGATAAGAGTAGCTCAATCGATTATCGACCACATAAAAGAACGGAGTATCTGGCGCAGCCTTTGGCGCCTTTGCCGGTGGATCTGTATCAGCTGCGAAAGTGTGAGTTGCAAATGAAAGGCTACTAACGCAGATAGCCCCTGCTGCAAATAGTGCACGTCGATAGGTCATTGAATCATCCCCCCATTAAGAATGATTCAAGCCTAAGCGATCGGTCTCATCTCCATTTCACAAAAATATAGAAAAGAGAATCCGCTCAGCCGAATAATAGGCGACACGCATCGTGCATAAAAAGTGGCGAGTAATGCTTGTTGCAACTTTGGAGGAGGCGACGCAGGCTTAGTTCTGTCAGGTGATAACGTCAAGAAGATCACCGCGGTCGCTCCTCACTACTTCCTGTTGATCGGATATTGGGACGACGTGTTCAAGAATACGAACACTCGGTGTCAGGACAGCATGCTAGTTTAAACGCTATCCTAGCTTGTGAGGTTCCATTTGCTCGGGCCATTGTTCGATAAAGTCGGAAACAGCTTGAGTGCGTTTCGAATGGCGCTCCGACGTTGAAGCGATATTTCTCTGACCAGAAAGCGACGGTAATTGTTAGGAACGATGCTTTCTAGATAATGCTGCGCCCAAGGTTGAAGTCCTTCATCGACGAGCATCGCTTTTGAGCGACCAAAGTCTTGGAGGATCAAGTGCCTCGAAGGAGCTTAGCGCAGCGTTAGACAGCGGTGGTGCTGATGGCAGGAAGCATAAACGAATGGCTAAAAACCGGAACGTGCGCTCAAGAGCGCGCTATTCTGGTGCAGATCGTGAACGCGTTGGGCTCGACGCCGCGCGACTCCGACGCAGTTTTAATTGTTACAAGTCGTTCCTTGAGCGGTACGATTGGTGGTGGCGCTCTCGAATGGACTGCGGTTGAGCACGCTCGTGAGATGATCGAGCAGGAACAGGACGTATCAAGTCTTTCAATAGCCCTTGGACCATTCTTAGGTCAGTGCTGCGGTGGGCATGTAACCTTAGATTTCCGAAACGTGAATTCTGAGGTTATCAAAGAACTTCAGCAGAGCGTGCACCTCCGCGAGGCGCAATGGCCAAAGGTGTTGGTATTTGGTGCCGGTCATGTGGGCCGCGCCATCGCGCGAGCGTTTGGGCCACTCCCGTTCGACGTTCATCTTATCGATACTCGTGCGGAAGAAGTTGCGACGCTACCATCGGATGTTTTCGCAGAAGTTGTGGAGGATCCCGTTGATATCGTCGAGAAAGCCGAACCCGGCTCAATCTATCTCATTCTCACGCATAGCCACACGATAGATTTTCTTGTCGGTGAGGCCGTCTTGAACAGACAAGACGCACTTTACGTCGGGATGATCGGGTCGAAATCGAAACGGGCTAGGTATCGAAGCTGGTACACCTCTCGGGGTAACAAGGCTGATTTGTTATCGCGCCTCACATTGCCGATTGGCAGCAAGAATGTCCGGGACAAGCGTCCGGAAATCATAGCGGCTCTCGTGGCTGCCGAAATTATTACAACCGTTCACATGAACCAAAGCCAGGAGGAATTCTTGGCTGACGAGCGTCGATCAGCCATGTCGTCTTCATGATCGATTGGGATAGGACCAGACCAGGATAACAATGAATAAACCAATGCAGAAGCAAGAATCGCTACAGGCTCTCGACCGCATACGTTTTTATTTTCGCGGGCGGATTCATGAGGTGGCCAACGAGAATCCGACGGCAACCGTCCTTGAGTGGCTTCGTGAGAGTGCTCACTGTACCGGTACTAAGGAGGGATGTGCGGAGGGTGATTGCGGTGCCTGCACTGTTCTGGCTTGTGAACTATTTGACCCGCAAAATGCGAACGAGTCTCTCAGGCGCAACGTCGTTGGTGGCTTGATTATTCGACCCGTAAACGCCTGCATTAAATTTCTTCCGACGCTTGACGGCTGCGCATTATTCACTGTCGAGGACGTGGAAACGTTTGGACTGGAATCGGGATCTCCACGAGGCTTAAGTCATCTACATCCCGTTCAGGAGGCCATGGTGAATTGCCACGGTTCTCAATGTGGATTCTGCACGCCAGGCTTCATCATGTCGCTCACGGCGGCTTATGAGCGGTATGCTGAAACGAAAACAGTCCCTTCAAGGGCTCAACTGGCTGACGATTGTGCCGGAAATCTGTGTCGGTGCACTGGTTATCGTCCCATCCTCGATGCCGGCCAACGAATGTTCGAACTTCCACCAAGGCGATTGAATACGAAGCCGGTTGTGGATGCGCTGCAATCCATCAGGGCGGCGTCCACGCCGATTTCGGTCGCAGGAGCCAAGAAATATTGGGCGCCGCGAACGGTCGCCGAATTTGCAGACGTTCGGCTTGCCCACCCCGAGGCAAGGCTTTTGGCAGGCGCAACCGATATCGGATTATGGGTCAACAAACAGATGCGGGATGTTGGAGACCTCATTTACATTGGAGAAGTCCAAGAGCTAAAGGCGATTGAAGAGCGTGATGGATTCTTGATCATCGGAGCGGCGGTGCGTCTGGAAGATGCTTGGCGCTCCATCGCCAGTCGCTGGCCCCAGCTACGCGACCTTTGGCGGCGATTTGCATCACCCCCCGTTCGGCACGCAGGCACGCTGGTCGGCAATCTGGCCAATGGTTCGCCGATAGGTGATGGGCCGCCAGTTCTTATAGCGCTTGGCGCGCAGGTCCAGTTGCGGCGGGGCGATGACCTGCGAGAGATGGACCTGCAGGACTTTTATCTGGACTATATGAAGAATGATCTTCGGGTGGGTGAATTCATAGCCTCTGTCCGTATTCCCATTCCCGATCGGGAAATAACGATGCGAGCTTATAAAGTGTCGAAACGCTTTGACTCCGATATTTCTGCCGTTTGCGGCGCTTTCTCGATTGAGTTGGACGAGCGAAAAAAGATCAAGACAGCATGCTTCGTCTTCGGGGGTATGGCGGCGATAGCCAAGAGGGCTGCTGCTGCGGAGGCTGCGGCCATCGGTCAGCTTTGGACCGAACGGACCCTCAGGAGCATTCAAAACGCGGTCAAATCTGATTTTAAACCACTGACCGACCTGCGGGCGACTGACAATTATCGCTGGTCTATTGTTTTAGGTCTGTTTGAGCGGTTTTGGCTTGAAACCCGAAGCGGCAGCGGCTTGGCGCCCCTTCCGGTTGAGCAAACGACAGTGTTCGCCGTCTTGGATCAGCGATAGGAGCGCATGATGGATCAGATACTCCAGAAGCCACTGCGCATGAAAGATGTCGCTTGGGTGCAGGTAGGGGCCGGGCAGTCGCACGAGTCAGCAAGACTCCACGTTAGCGGAAGGGCGAATTACACGGACGATATCCCCGAATTGCAGGGCACTTTGCACGCGGCCTTGGGATTGTCCCCGGTTGCCGCTGGGAAGATCGATAGCATTGACCTTGCAATGCTAAAATCCATGCCTGGCGTGGTCGATATCGTACTTGCCTCGGATATTCCTGGCGTCAATGATTGTGGGCCGATCCTGCACGATGACCCCATTCTCGCCGCCGACCAGGTCCAGTATCTTGGACAGCCTGTGTTTGTCGCGATCGCGACCACACGGAATGCGGCACGCAGGGCGGCGTTCCTTGCGCGAAAAGCCATCACTATCACACCGTCGGAGCCCGTTCTGACAGCGCGTGATGCACATCGGCTGGGCCAGTATGTTGTTCCGCCGATGAAATTAAGCAGAGGTGACGCTGAGAGCGAACTGGGTAGGGCCAAGCACCGCCTTGACGGGGTAATTAGCGTCGGCGGACAGGAGCAATTCTATCTCGAAGGCCAGATCGCTTATGCTTCACCTGCCGACGACGGCGGCATTAAGGTGTGGTCCTCCACGCAGCATCCGACTGAAATGCAGCTGGTGATAAGCCACTCGCTCGGCATTTCTGCCAACAAAGTCCATGTCGAATGTCGACGCATGGGCGGTGGTTTCGGCGGCAAGGAAAGCCAGTCCGCGTTACCCGCGTCCGTCGCGGCCATTTGCGCCAACAAACTCAACAGTCCGGTCAAGTTGCGGTACGATCGGGACGACGACTTCATGGTGACCGGTCGTCGCCACGGCTTTGAATATGATTACAGCGTTGGATTCGATGACGAGGGCCGAATCCTGGCGGCGCAGATCGACATGATTACCAATGCCGGATTCTCCGCAGATCTTTCGGCGCCGGTGATGACGCGCGCGCTATGTCATTTTGACAATGCTTATTGGCTACCGCACGTCCTGATCAAGGGGTTTTGTGCAAAGACAAATACGCAAAGCAACACCGCATTCCGCGGATTCGGCGGCCCGCAGGGGGCCTTGGCGATGGAAATCATCATCGACAAAATAGCTCGCCATCTCGGCCGGGATGCGATCGATGTTCGGAAAGTCAATTTTTACGGTATTGGTCGCAATAATGTGACCCCTTATCAGCAGGCGGTCACGGACAATGTTATTCATCAGCTGTCTGATGACCTCCTAGAGTCGAGTAACTACCGCGCACGACGAAAGACAACTGCGGAATTCAACAGGACGAGTCCGATTCTCAAGAAAGGATTGGCTTTTAGTCCGGTGAAGTTCGGCATCTCGTTCAATGTCACTCACTTCAATCAGGCTGGTGCCCTTGTCCACGTCTATATGGACGGTTCCGTACTCGTAAACCATGGCGGGACGGAAATGGGCCAGGGTTTGAATACCAAGGTTGCACAGGTCGTGGCCCAAGAGCTTGGGGTCGATGTCAAAAACGTACGGTGTACGGCAACCGACACACAAAAAGTAGCAAACACCTCAGCAACGGCGGCTTCCACCGGTGCCGATCTCAACGGAAAAGCCGCCCAAGACGCAGCGCGGCAAATCCGAAACCGCCTGTTGCAGTTTGCAGTTGATCATTTCGGATGCTCGATCGAAGACGTAATGCTCCAGAACGATATGGTCTATGCGGGTGATCAGGAGTTGCCATTTGGCGAATTCGTAATGCTGGCTTATCGCGCTCGCATCCAGCTTTGGTCGGACGGTTTCTATACGACGCCGGGATTACATTGGGATCCCGCGACGATGTCGGGCAGGCCGTTTTATTATTTTGCGTACGGCGCAGCCGTTAGCGAGGTGCTGATCGATACGTTGACCGGTGAATGGATGCTGCTCCGTGCAGATATCCTCCATGATGCAGGAAAGTCGCTGAATCCGGCGATTGATGTGGGTCAGGTGGAAGGCGCATTCGTCCAAGGCATGGGCTGGCTAACCAACGAAGAACTAGTCTGGCATCCGAAGACAGGTGCGTTGCTGACACATGCACCAAGCACCTACAAGATTCCGACCGCGAACGACGTGCCGACCGAATTCCACACCCGCTTATTCCGGAATGAAAGTGCCGTAGATAGCATTTTCCGCTCGAAGGCGGTGGGCGAACCGCCGTTGCTTCTGCCGTTTTCGGTCTGGTTGGCTATCTGCGATGCGATTAGCTCAGTTGGTGATCACAAGATCCAACCGCCGTTGCGTGCGCCGGCAACCGCTGAAGCGATTTTGACTGCCGTCGAGCAGGTCAAGAAAGCTTCAGCGGACATTGGTGCCTTGCCGCCTAGGTAGAAGGGAAAGACAATTAGCTCCCTCGGTAAGTGCTGTAGCCGAAGGGAGCGACTAAAAGCGGCACATGGTAATGGCGCGATGTATCCGTAATCTGAAATCGAACGGGGATTTCTTCGAGAAAGAGAGCCTCGCCTAGCGCGGAGGTTCTCTGGAGATATTCACCGTAGTTGAAAAGGAGCTCGTAGCAACCTTCAGCCATCTTGGGGCCCGAAAGGAGCGGGCTATCACATCGGCCGTCTCCGTTCGTACGAACCGTAGTCAAAAACTCACGGTCGGAGCTTGTGATGCGAAAGAGCGAAACGCCCATATTCGCGGCGGGTGTCCCGTTTGACGTGTCTAGAACGTGTGTCGTCAGGCGACCTGCTGCGGTCATGTGAATCCCTGCGTTTGATGTTGCTGTTCTCCAACCATAATGGGCTCGCTTTAGAAAAAAACAACGCGATCCCGTCATTCAATCGAAAAGTCTTTCGTAAAATCGCGAAGGATAATTCGGTGTAACAAGGCACTTTCAGAATTTTCTCAAGGTTCTCCATGCCCACGAAAGAACGTTACCCCCGCGATTTGATCGGCTATGGCGCCAACCAACCAGTGGTGAATTGGCCAGGAAAGGCCCGCATAGCGGTCCAGTTTGTTGTCAACTATGAGGAGGGCGGCGAAAATTGCATCCTCCACGGCGATGCTGCCTCGGAAGCGTTTCTTTCTGAAATTGTCGGCGCCCAGCCTTGGTCGGGTCGCCGGCATATGAATATGGAATCCATCTACGAATATGGTTCTCGTGCCGGGTTTTGGCGGCTGCATAAACTGTTTGCTGGCCACAATATTCCCGTCACCGTGTTCGGAGTAACCACCGCACTCGCTCGCAACCCGACAGTTGTTTCCGCATGCCTCGAAGCGGGATGGGAAATTGCGTGCCATGGCTACAAATGGATCGATTACAAGGATGTCAGCCTCGCAGAGGAAAAGGAACACTTCAAATTTGCGTGTGAACTTCATAAAAAAATCACGGGGCAAAGGCCTCTTGGTTGGTATCTCGGCAGGTGTTCCGAACACACCCTCGACATCGTTATGAAGGACGGCAGTTTCCTTTATTCTGCTGACTCCTACGCCGACGATCTGCCGTATTGGGTTGAAGGGCCTGAGTCGGCTCAATTGATGGTGCCTTACACCCTAGATGCCAATGATATGAGGTTCGCCACGCCGCAAGGTTTTAACGCGGGCGACCAGTTCTATAACTATCTCGTTGATAGCTTCGACACCCTCTACCGGGAGGGTGAGACGGCTCCGAAGATGATGTCTATCGGGTTGCATTGTCGGCTGGTTGGACGACCCGGCCGCGTCGCTTCTCTGCGGCGGTTTATCGATTACGTTATGCAGCACGAAAACGTATGGTTTGCCCGTCGTGTCGATATCGCTCGGCATTGGATAGAAAATCATCCGCCCGCAAATGGAACGCGACCAGATCGTCTATCGCGGGCGCTGTTTCTTGAGCGTTTCGGAGATGTCTATGAGCATACACCCGAAATCGCATCAGTCGCTTTCGAGAGAGGGATCACGGCTGCGCATGTAACGCCGGGGGGGCTGCATGGTGCGTTAAGTCGAGTCATGTGGGGACTTAGTACAGACCAGAAGCGACGGCTGCTTAACGCGCATCCTGATCTCGCGGGACGCCTCACGCTTGCTGGGGAGCTTACGAGTGATTCCAAGAAGGAACAATCGGGTGCTGGCTTAGATCAACTGACAGCGGCGGAACACCAGGAGTTCACGCAGCTGAACAACGCTTATCAGTCGAAGTTTGGTTTTCCCTTTATCATCGCAGTCAAGGGCCTAGATAAGCAAAGCATTATCGAAAGCTTCCGAAAACGTGTCTCCAATGACCTAGACACGGAATTCCAGGAGGCTCTTCGGCAAGTCGACCGTATCGCCATGTTGCGGGTGCAAGACCGCCTGCGTGCATAATGGAAAACGAGGTGGGTATTTTTCGAATATTTCCGAAAATCTTGCTGAATTACACGAAGGTTTCGCGCGCCCGCGCCCATTATGTTGCATCCGAGTATAGGGGGCGATGCGATGATGGCTTATGTCTTGGAGTGGGGGAGTTTGCTGTTCCGGTGGCTGCACATTATTGCGGCGATGGCTTGGATCGGCGCATCGTTCTTCTTCATGCATCTGGACGCTAGTCTAAAGCCGCTGGCGTCGATTCCGCCTGGAAAGGGCGGCGTGGATTGGCAGGTCCACGGCGGCGGCTTCTACGAAATGAAGAAGTTCATGTTCGCGCCGGAGGGAATGCCGCTCGAACTTACCTGGCACAAATGGCAGGCTTATACGACGTGGATCTCAGGCTTTTTCCTGCTTGTCTGGATCTACTATGCCCAGGCCAGCCTTTACCTCGTCGATCCAGACGTGGCTGCCATCACGGGTATCCAAGCGTCGGCGATTGGTATTGCTTCGCTTGCCGGGGGCTGGATCGTCTACGACCTCATCTGCAAATCATGGATTGGACGAAGCGAAATTCGCCTCGCTTTTGTTAGCTTGGCGTTTTCCGTTGCGGTAGCGTACGGGTACACCTGCGTATTCAGCGGCCGCGGCGCGCTCGTCCATACCGGCGCACTATTGGCAACTTGGATGGCAGGGAACGTCTTCCTGATCATTATTCCGAACCAGCGCAAAGTTATCGCAACGCTAATGGCTGGAGAAACGCCGGATTCCAAATACGGTCTTCAGGCAAAACAGCGCTCGACCCACAATAATTACCTGACCCTCGCGGTCGTATTGTTGATGATGTCGAACCATTATCCAATCCTATATTCCAACCCTGCTATTATCCCGCCAAGCGTCCTGATGATCATCGTATCCAGCGCACTGATCCGCTATTTCTACAATGTCCGGCACGCGGACCACGGAAAGTCACCGTGGTGGGCCTGGGCCGTAGCGGCGATTCTTCTCTGGTGTATGTTTTGGCTGGCAATGGCGGCATCTCCGAGTGGCCGAGAGTGGTTGAAGGGCGAAGGATGGAAGCTGGGTGCATTGACAACAGGGACGTCGTCACCTCATCGGCACGTTTCTGCACCTCCGGAAGTGGTGGAAGTGGTGACCACGCGTTGCTCGATGTGTCACGCATCTGAGCCGGTCTGGGATGGAATACAGATCGCTCCAAAGGCGGTCTTGCTTGATACCCCTGAAAATATTGCCCGCGAGTACGATGCAATTAAGCTGCAGGCAGTAATTGCCGGTGTGATGCCACCCAATAACGTGACATCGATGACAGACAGAGAGCGTGCAGTGCTTGCAAATTGGAAGCGGGACGCCGACTAGGTGTTTTCGGTTCAGAAATAGCACTTTGATCGCGACGAAGTGGCGTCCATGCCACGAATTGTTTCTCCAAAACGCTCTTCAATATGACAGGAAGTAAGATCATGGACACGCATGTGAAGATGTTTTCATGTCTATCGGACAATTTTGGATGCCTGATACACGACGACAGCACGAATACGACTGTCGCGATCGACGCGCCGGAGGCTGGGTCGATCATAGAGGCGCTCGAGAAGGAAGGCTGGTCGCTTTCCACGATCCTCATCACGCATCATCACGAAGACCATGTCGGTGGCGTTGATGAACTAAAGGCGCGCTACAAGTGTGGTGTTATCGCGCCGCATGACCAGGGTGGACACGCGATCGCGAATGTCGACAGACGCGTCGTGGATGGAAACACTATCTATCTTGGAAATTTGACGGCGCGCGTGATGGCAACGCCCGGTCACACGCTGGATCATGTCACTTATGTTTTTGATAATCAGAAGCTGATCTTCGCTGCGGATTTGCTCTTTTCGTTGGGCTGTGGCCGCGTCCTGGAAGGTGACCCCGCCATGATGTGGGCCTCGTTGCTCAAGGTGCGCGCGTTACCAGATGACTATTGGGTCTACTGCGGCCACGAGTACACCCAGTCTAATGCGAAGTTCGCCTTATCAATCGATCCTGACAACTTGGACTTACGGCGACGCGCCGAGCAGGTTGATCAGGTCAGGGCGGCCGGCAAACCGACGTTGCCGGTTCGGCTCGGCGATGAAAAACGCCAGAACGTGTTCTTGCGGGCCGATGAGCCTTCGCTTGCGAGGCAGCTCGGCATGGAAGGAGCGCCGTCTGCCAAAGTGTTCGGCGAGCTGCGTGAACGAAAGAACCGGGCTTAAGCGGGCAAGCGCTATGCTGTTGGCGGAAGTTCTATTTCCCAGGGGCAATCGAACTTATACTCCTCGAGGTTGGAGCCCTCACCCAGCCGATCTATGATGAGGAAGTCCTGAGGCCTATCGAGAGGAGTTAGGACTCCATGCCAGACATTGTGATGGTAGTTTACGCCCTGGTAGGGCGACGTGATGAAGGCTTGCGGAGTGCCGGGAACGCCAGCTTCGTCGCGGCAGACAATAACCAAAAATGGTTGCGGTGATAGCGGAATGAATGCTTGGCTCCCCAGAGGATGACGTTCGACGAGTTCGAGCCTTAACGGGCAGTAGTAGGGGTAGCCCTCTACAATGCTGATGGCGACCTTTGAACCTGGACCGTGTGACACTGCTTCGCCAAGCGGAGGGAGGCGTCTGGCATGTCCATTGTTAATCGGAATCCGCTCGTCCACTCCCGACTTGTCGATGACGTCGCCGAACGGCGCGAATCCCTCCCGCGTGAGGGGCTTTGCGTAAATGGTTCGAGACATCAGCGACCGAGCCTCATATGTCGATTGACGTCCTTATAGAGCAGGTACCGGAAGGGGCCGGGGCCGCCAGCATAGCAAGCCTGGGGGCAGAATGCCCGCAGCCACATGAAATCACCAGCCTCTACTTCGACCCAGTCTCGATTAAGGCGATACACGGCCTTCCCTTGAAGGACGAAGAGTCCGTGTTCCATGACGTGGGTTTCCTCAAATGGGATGCTCGCGCCAGGCTGCAACGTGACGATATTGACGTGCATGTCATGCCTGAGGTCATCAGGCGATACAAACCGCGTGGTGGCCCAAGTGCCGTTGCAGCCTGGCATGGCGATCGTCATCGTCTCCTGTTCGGTAGTGAAAAAAGCGGGAGGCACTTCGAGGCCAGTCACTGCTTCGTATCGTTTCCGGATCCAATGGAAACGGGTGTTGCTTGAGCGCGGATTAAGCAATTTCCAATGGGTCCCAGGGGGCAAATAGGCATAGCCGCCCGGGCCGAGTTTATGGGTCTGTCCGTCTAAGGTGATCTCGACGCCGCCATCCACGACGAAAATGATGCTTTCTCCGTCTCGATCGAGGTCGGGATTTTCGCTTCCGCCGCTCGGTCCAACCTCCATCAGATATTGAGAGAAGGTCTCGGAGAACCCTGACATTGGGCGTGATAAAATCCAAAGGCGGGTGTTATTCCAAAAGGGTAGCGCGCTCGTGACGATGTCACGCATAACGCCTTTCGGAATAACGGCATAAGCGCTCGTAAAAACGGCTCGCCCAGTCATCAATTCGGTTTGTGCAGGAAGTCCACCGCAGGCGTCGTGATAGGGTTTGCTAGGCATTTCTTTGTTATCTGTGAGAAAAATATAGAAGTGAAGAACGGATCTCTAGGGTCTTTCAATCATAGCGAGAGCGTCAAAAGACGATTTAATGAAATTACTTGAAAGTCCTTTTTGAAAAACCGTGGATTGGAACGAGGTCTATCAACGCTTCGCGAGTCCGTAATTAAGAATCCGGTGCCACACTCGATTCATCATTTGGGGAGGGTACTGTGCGCTTCACCATCAAGAATTCACTTATCGCAATCGTGTCGTTGCTCGTATTGATGCTGGGTTGCCTTAGCTTTTTGTCCGTTTCGAAACTGGAAAGCGTCAACGAAAAAACCGTTGATATTGCCACGAGGTGGCTCCCTTCAGAGCGGACGCTTGGCCAGATCAAATACATGATTACGCGATATCGTCTTAATGGTGCGCGCCGCATTATGGCTTCCGATAATGCCGTTCGCGATGATTTGGGTAAGCTCCTCGATGCGCAGGCTGAAGAGATGGCCCAATTTTTCACCGCGTATGGCAAGCAAGCGACATCGCCGGATGAACGCCGGCTATGGACGCAGTTCGTAAACAAGTGGGATGAATATAAAGGCACTCAGCTCGCGATCATGAAGATGGTCGATGATGCCTTCGATCCTTACAGTATGTCGTCTCGGGGAAGCACCGGCCTGATTCAGGACGCTTCAGATGCTTACGGTGCGAAAGCGCTCCATAGCTTTAGTGAGGCTATCGACGTGCTTGATAAAAATATAGAGCTGCATGACCAGGGTGCGAGGCGTGCCGCCGACGAGGCGAACTCGACGTATAAAATGGCGTGGGTCGTCATTGTAGCGGTCTCGTCGGTCGCTATCCTCCTCGGTATCCTTGCCGTTGCATATGTTATCGGCGGCATTGTTCGTCCTCTTTCGGGTCTAAATGCTACCATGGCGAAAATGGCACAGGGCGATCTGAACAGTGAAATTTCTGGGATCGGCCGGCGTGATGAAATAGGCGCAATGGCTAAGACGATCGGAGTGATTTGCGACCAAGCCCGGCAGGAGGCCATGGATAAGCAGGAAGTGGCCAGCCGAGAAGAAGCTGCCCGCGCTGCCGTCCGAAAAAAGGAAATGGAGCAGGTCGCAGATGCATTCGATGCGGCAACAGGAGCCATCCTTGACGCGGTTTCTTCAGCCTCCGTCGAATTGGAAGCCTCGGCCCATTCACTGACCCAAACTGCAGGTTCGACCCAGGATCTGTCCAAAGTAGTAGCTAGTTCGTCCGAGTTGGCATCTCAGAATGTCTCTTCGATCGCTTCGGCGGCAGAGGAGATGAGCGCTTCAGTTGCAGAAATTACTCGACAAGTCGAGATGTCGACCCAAATCTCGAGTGTTGGTGTCAGCCAGGCGGTCGAGACAGACGAGCGGATTAAAAAACTGTCCAGAGCGGCCGCCCGCATCAGTGAAGTTATCGACCTTATCAATGCAATCGCGAGTCAAACCAATCTGCTCGCATTGAATGCAACTATAGAGGCTGCACGCGCCGGTGAAGCAGGTCGCGGTTTCGCCGTCGTAGCGGCCGAAGTTAAGGAGCTTGCCTCGCAGACCGCCAATGCAACAACGGAAATCGCCCAACAGGTTAGCTCCATCCAGGATGCAACAAGCTACTCCGTTGAGTCTATCGCCCAAATCAGCTCGACCATCAGGAAGATGTCTGAAATTACCTTTGCTGTTGCATCGGCTGTGCAAGAACAGGGTACGGTAACACGGGAAATCTCGTCGAACATCCAGCAGGCTGCGCTCGCTACGTCTGAAGTTAGCTCAAGCATCTATAACGTAAGCTCCGGCGCTACCGAAACAGGCACGGCGTCAGCACAAGTCTTGTCTGCAGCCAAAACTCTTTCGCAGGAGAGTGTCCGGCTCAGGGAGGAGGTAAGAAAATTTTTGAGCAACGTGCGGGCGGCCTAGGGCGTTTTGTCATTACCCGGTGCCTTGATGCCGCTGAGACATGTGGCAATGATGCGCATTGTGCACGAGTTGTTTTGTCGATCAATAGATATAAAGAGATGGCTGGGTGAAAGAGTAATTACCGTCCCGCTTTGGCTGCCTCTTCTGTTGCCAAAGTAGCGATTTTTGCGACGAGCGCCCACACCGATGACTTGCGATCGTGTTGGAAAATTTTCCCGCACAGTGAATAAGGTGCAGAGTTAGTTATGTGGTTGTACCCTTCCGATACCCTCACCGCATAATCACTTACATCTGCAAGATCGCTGAGATTGGCGACGCTCGAAGTTGCGAGCACGCGTGCCCGCGTTTTGTCTCCGCCAGGCCAAATTTCAATGGTAATCTGCAACATTCCTTTCTCCGCGCTTTTATATCTCGAGAACGTATTTCGGATCGAAATACTGATTCTCGCTCTTCTGACCGGGATTCCAGGGGCCATAACCCTTAGCGTTGCTCACGATGCGGGTGCGGCCTTTGGTGAAGTCGCGGCTCTCGTGCGTATGGCCGTAGATCCAAAGGTCAACCTGCTCCACGAGATCTGAGCAGTCGCTGGCATATGCGGCCGATAGGAGGTCGTTCTCGGAACCAGCTTTGACTGTTTCTCTTAGACATCCGTGATGCGTAACAATGACAGTGCGGTCTGCTTGGTAATCCCGCGCGGCTGTAGAGATGAAGTTGCGTGTTTCTATATGTCGAGCGAGTGTATCCGCTGGACGTAGACGTAACTCATGTCGCTGCTTACGAATCTTACGGTAGTCGTTCATGATTTCGCCAGCGCACTTCATGGCATAGTCACGGTTATCGAACAGAGCGAAATCGGTCCAAAGCGTGGCGCCCACGAAAAGTATGCGGTCGATCACAACAGCATCATTTTGGAGGATCCGCACATTTGTGCCATTTGCTGCTTTACGTGCTTTCTCCACGGTCCTGTCGATGTCGTGACCATAAAATTCATGATTTCCAGGAACGTAGATGATAGGTTTGTCCGTGAAGCGTTCAGTTAGCCACGCTATTCCCCTTTCCATCCGCGGTATTAAATCGCCGGCGATTATCATGACATCGTGATCTGGTCGTGCCTCACCAATCGGTAGATCCCAACCGCGCGTCAATTCCAGATGCAAATCGGACATTATCCAAAGCAGCACATCATCCTCTTTTGTCTTAACCTTAGAGCACCCTCCGCAGGAAAGATTTGGGCTTGTGGCAGTCGGGGATTGCCAAGCTCCGCCATCTTCTTCTCCGCTTAATCGCGCGACTCGGATCGCCTCAGTCTGCTGGGTAGGTCCCAGGAGTTTGGACTCATCTCGATCTGCTATCTCCCATCAGCTTCTGCAGAGGGCATCAAAGTTCGATCACTAATTGGGAATTGAACTGCCCTCCCTCGAATGGATTGGCGATTGCTCGTGTCTTGCCGCACCGGACGTCAAATGCAGCATGTACGTGACCAAAAACCCAGATGTCCGGCCGAAGGTCTTCAGGCAGAACGGGAAGAAGTTCTGAACCGTAGAAGGCAGGTGCCCACCATGGGACCCCCAGGCCGCGATAGACATCAGCGCAATCGGGGAGTGGGGGATGATGGGTGATTACGATAGTTGGCCCATGGTGGTAGGAGACTAATTCGTCAAGCAAAAGAGCCTTCTCACGAGCATGTTCTGCAACTGCATCGTAGGGTGTCCACAAACCACTTGAGGTTCTGATAGCTCGGTATTCGCGCGCACCACTACGCCAATGTCCGGCCATAGCGCGGGCCTCCGCGGCGCACAACTCATGGCGCGGGGTAGATTCTTTCGGTACCCAACGGCTCGCCTGAGCCCAATCCGTCCAAAGCGTAACTCCGATGAATCGAGCCTGCTCGAGTTGGCAGACCGGATCGTCCGCACTCAACACCATCACGATGTCCTTATGCGCCCGAGCATTCTGACGTTCAGCTTCGTCACGAAGGCGTTTAAGGAAGTCGGTGATGGTGTGGGTATCTTCTGGACCGGCCGAATAGAGATCGTGGTTTCCCGGAACGATAATTGCGGGCCTGCCTTGAGCAAGGGCAACCACACTTTGAACGGCCTGCTCCGGTTGTCCCTCCCAAAGATCTCCAGCGCATATCAGTACATCAAAGGATTCCACGAGCGCTGGAATCTCCTCGAGTTTATGCCGCTCGAGGTGGAGATCTGAGATCGGAACGATTCGCATCGCCATCGGCACTCGTTGTTTAGTCGCAACATGCTTGACGTCTCCGGCGACAAATGAAGGATTCAATGCAGCCACCGAGAATCAGTGTCGTTTATAGAAGACAATTGAGGCTAAATTCGTAGCCCCGTCAAACACTCTCACCGCACAGGCCAATGCCGTCTCACAAAGTCGACCAGCAGTTTGATATGCGACAAGCCAAGGAGATTGGCGATCGCGTTAAAATTGTCCTTGGAAATGAGAGTGTTACTGATTTTTCGAGAAGAGTAGGGATCTCTCGGCAGTGGCTTCACGATATTCTCGGCGGCCGGACGCCCCGCAAAGCCTCTATTGCTACCTTGTCGTCCATAAGTGACATTACGGGCTTCAATTTGGAGTGGCTTGTGACGGGGAGAGGTATGCCTAACGAAGGGTGGAGGGCAAAGACAACACTCGTCTCTCGGTTGGCACCGAAGATCGGTATCCGGAAGAAGATCATACTTGAGCGCGTCCAAGACGAGCTCGTCTTGGTGCCTATGTCACTTTTAGATGGTTTGGAAAATAAGACCGACTTAGGAGTTTTGACGCGCGAAACCGTAGATTTAGGCGGCCTTATTGGTCCCTCAGATCAGGTTCTTGTCGATTTGCAAGATCAGAAGCTTATCGATGGCGGTCTGTTCATTGCCCAAGTTGAAAATCGGCTATTGGCGTGCCGATCAACTAAGGCTCATTCAGTCTGGTTGGTAAGCTCCACCGAAAACCTGGCCGTCGATTCCCTTATTGCAGAGTACCGCATCATCGGACGAATTCGGCTTGTTTGGAAAAGGGTTTGAGCCTTTCCGCTGTTCTGATGTTGGCGGTGCCGGAGCTATTTGCTCTTCTTTCTGTGGCCCGCCCGAATAATAACTCATAGTACCGCGACGATCGGCTTTTCCATCGCAAGTCAACTTTCAAGCCAATTGCGCTCACCCTCTAGCCACGCGCCAGCTCGCAAGGCAATTTTGGCTCGTTTAGCCTGTAAAAGATGAACTCGGTGGAGCGCTTCGGGTTCGCCCAGAAAATAGTAACGACTTGCGGTCCGCGCCCAGCCTAAATCTTCTGCGAGCCAAAGTAGGATACTCGTCCTGGTTAAGGGGCTGCGGCCCACATTGGGATTAGGGTGACCGGTGACTTTGCCCATAAGACGGATTGTATTGTCCGACGCCTCCACAACGGACCAGTTATCGATAGTTGGTGCGCCCGTCAGTTCGGCGCTGGTCGGCCTCCAACCTATGATTAGGCTGTTGAGGGTTGCCTCAGCTTCCGTAAGCCAGGTTTTCTTATCTTCAAACATCGAAACTACCGACCTTGCTGTTAATACGAATGCACAAATCTCGAACTTGATGGACCAATAGTCGGTTGAGAGGAGGACGGTGCTTCATGATATCTTGTCGGTCTGGACATGCCTCATCATCAACGGAATTGAGATTGAGTTGTAGCCTTTATTGAGCTTCGTAAATCGTAATTACCGCAGTGGCATTCTGAGTAATCCCCGCGGCCGCATCTTATCGGGGGCACCGCAATGTTGAGTTAGTCGTCGCCGGCCGCTCGCTCGCTACGGCGCTATTTGGAAGCGCGCTTCGCGAGCGGCTCGCTGCGGCGATGTTAGGGACATTGATATCTTATTAGCTGTGCAGTTAGCCGTAGGGCGACACTAAGACAACAATCGCCGTGGGGTAGAAAAGGTTTCGACGTTAAGGCGCTGCGGACCATCGTGCGCATGCGCAAGCAGGACGCCAACGAGCGCGAGGAACAGGAAACCATCCTCGAGACCTACATGCAGGCGCTCGGGATGCTTTGATCGGCGTTCCTGCCACTGCTGGGCAGGTACAAGTATAAGATTCGTTAACGCTGCGGCCCTAACCATGGGGAACGGGATAATCTCCCAGAGGCGGCCGGTCGCGAATGAGAGATGAAGCAGACCATGTTTCAGAACCTCAGTGGGCTCAGGTTTACGCGCGCCTCTATGACCGGGCTTTAGGTCATGCCCGCATCGGCGCATGGGAATGCGAGCTTGAGACAGAGCGTCTGACCTGGACTTCCGGGGTCTACGAACTCTTCGGATATCCGATGGACAGCCCGCTGCGGCGCGCGAGCATCGTCGATCTCTACGTTCCCGAATCCAGACGAAACATGGAAATCGCCCGAGCCGAGGTGATCCGTAGTGGCCGCGCCGTTTCGCTCGATACGGAGATCAGGACCTGGGGCGGCGAAAAGCGCTGGATGCGGCTTTCGATCAATGCGGTCGCGGAGAACGGGCGGCCTGTACGCATCTTCGGTTCCAAGCAGGACATCACCTCAGACCGTCAAGCACTGGAGAGTCTGCGGTTGCAAGCCGAAACCGATTCACTCACGGGGCTTGCCAATCGCTCCTTGTTTCAGCAGCGCTATCGCGAGGTCATTGGTGACACTTTGAACTATGGGTTTGCATCCGCGCTTGCCCTTGTCGATCTCGACCGTTTCAAGGAACTGAACGATACGTTCGGGCATGAGGCCGGCGATGCATGTTTGCGCGAGATCGCAATGCGGTTGAAACGGGCTTTCTGCAATGCTGGGTTGGTCGCCCGGCTGGGTGGTGATGAGTTCGCGCTCATCCTGCGTGCTCCCACGAATCCCGCCCGGATCGAGAGCGTATTGGAACAAACGGTTACGATGCTGTGTCGCCCGGTCTTTTGGAATGGTCTTCATCTCGAAATCGGCGCTTCGATTGGAGCTGCGCTGATTGGGCGCCCGCACCGCCGACGTATAACCGAGTTGTTCGCGGATGCTGACATCGCGTTGTATGCAGCAAAGGCTGCCGGCCGTAACAAGGTCCATCTGTTCAACGATGAAGTGGGCAGTCGCTCGGTGAATCCAGACGCGGCGGCCTGACGACGGCCTCTTAAGTTTACCGCAGCGCAGCGGTCTGCACGAACGTCGTCGTCGGCATCGCGGCAACCGCTTGCCCGGCGAAATGATCGCAGGCGGGGCCGATCTGCGGGTCGAGTGAGAACGTGATGGTCACTGCGCGCGCCGGCTTCACGAAATGCGCGGCCATCGCCCGCATGTCAGGGTCACCCATCACCGACGTGTAAAGCGCGTTGTTGGCGCTCGGCGCGAGCACCATCGCGCGCAGCCAGATGTCGCTTGCCTGATCGGCGTTGGCGAGGCGCAGCATGGTTGCGGGCGAACGGGACTGGCCGCGCAATGTCTTGCCGACCACGGTGGTCGAATGCACCGACACAGCGGCGTCGTGCGCGAGCGCCGCAATATGCGTCTGCGGAACCGGTGCGCTGGCGGCGACGATCTTGCTGCGGTCGAGCAGCTGCGGCGAGGCATAGGCCATCGCGTTGGCGACGTTCGCAGGCAGCGCGGCGGTGGATTGCGGATCGGCGGCGCGGGCCTTCGCGGCGGCAATCTGTTCGGCCGATGCGGGCTTCGGCGTCATCGCATCGTCATCCCAGCGGACGCGAGCCTCGATCATCTCGGCCATGGTCTGCGGCTGTTTGGCGGTGGCAGGCTTGGCCGCAACCGGGAGTTCAGCAGGGGCAGCGGACGCGACACGATAGCTTGCGGTCTGGACCGGGCGTGCGCGCGGCACTGGCACCATCTCGGCGATCTTGTCCTTCACCGCCTCAGCCGCGGAGGCGATCACGCTCGGCTTGGCGGCAGCATCAGCGGCGGGTTCAGCAGTCGCTGTGGCGACAGAGGATTCTTCATCGTCCTCAGCCGATTTCCGCCCCTTGAACAGCGAGGTGAGCAGGCTGCGGCTCGACGTCGTCGTGGCTTCGTCGCCCTTGCGGTGCCGGATTTCGGCGAGCGCGAGGTCGTAGCCCTTCAGCGGGCGTCCATCGGTGGGGAGATGGACCGTCTTGCCGTCGGGGAAGACGCGCGCGAGTTGGTCGTGCGTCATACGCGGCCAGTGGCGGACGTTGCCGGTGTCGAGATGCACGAAAGGCGAGCCGGAGGTGGGGTAGAAGCCGACGCCGCCGCGTTGCAGGCGAAGTCCGGCGAAGCGGATTTTCTCGAGCGGGACGCCGGGGATGAAGAAGTCCATCGCATGGCCGAGCATGTGCTGGCTGAAACGGGCGACTCCGGTGTGCGCCGAGCGACGGCGCAGCATGGCGTTGGTCTTGGGCGAGCGATAGGCCGAGATGATCTGGATCGGCTGCTTGGCGTCGACGTCGCGATAGACCTCCCACAGGATGTCGAACAGATGCGGGTCCATCGTGGTCGAATCCTGGCTTCGCCAGTCGCGCAGGAAGTGATTGAGCTTCTTTAGCGCGTCGCCGTCATAGCGGCCGTTGCGCTTGAAGGTGACGGTGAGGTCTTCGCCGGAATGGGTGTGGTGGAAGGAGAGGGTGCGTGTGTCGTTGCTGGCGGTCGCGTCATGTACCGCGCCGGCGCCGGCGAACAGAAGCAGAGTCGCCGCCGCGCTCACCCGCAAGGAGCGTTGCACAGGCCAAAGTCTTATGCCGCGTGGATGATCGCCCGCCACTTATCGTCCTGTTGGAACGCCCAGGAAGAGATCCCCGCTACCCCACGCAGCGGAGATGGTGAATTGTGTGTAACGTCGGCCGGTTAATGGAAAACTACCCCCATCCCCGATCACGCAATCGGGAGCTAACGGGGCGACTATGGCAAAAAATGGCCGGTATCTATGCCCCGGCGGCCGACAGGGTTAACGCAAAGGGCCCCGCTTGCGGCGGGGCCCTGATTTCATTGCGTAAGGTGAATTTCGGAACCGGGGAACCCGGGCCGAAAAATTTGTGCGCTTACCGATAGCGCCGGCGGCTGCGCGGCTCCGGCTCGTACTCGGCCCGTCCGCCACCACCAAACAGCATCTGGAAGAAGTTCGGCGCGGAGGAATGGGAATCGGCGTAGCTATCGCCCGGAATGTTGATGTTGCCGGTCGGCTTCACGTAGTTCGGCTGCGAATGTGCAACGACGGTTTCGAGATTGCGGCGGCCGCCTTCCTTCAGCAGTTTGATCATGGTCGCATCGCGGCCATAGATGTCCTTGCGGAATTCGAGTTTGCCGGCGTCATCGACGAACGCGGTCTGGTAGGTGATGTTGACCGGGATCGGCGTCGGGAAATTGATGTTGATCTCGTTGCGGCCGTACATGCTGCGGATCTTCTCCGGCGTGTAATTGTCCTTCGGCAGCGCGATGCTGAGCAACGTCGCGGCGTACTGATCCGGATTCTGCACACGCATGCAGCCATGGCTGTAAGCGCGCTCGGTTTTCGCGAACAGGTTCTTGTCCGGCGTGTCGTGCTGATAGACCAGGAACTTGTTCGGGAAGTTGAAGCGGATGCGGCCCAGCGCGTTGGCTTCGCCCGGCGGCTGCGAGATGCGGATGGTGCCGTCTGGGTTGCGCTGCAGCTTGAGGCCCATGCGGTCGAGCACGGTGGGGTCCTGCTGCAAGGCGGGCAGGTACTCGTTGTAGATGATCGACGGCGGCACGTTCCAGGTCGGGTTGACGGTGATGTACTTCATCGTCTCCGTCAGAAGCGGGGTGGCGTGTTTGCCGGGCTTGCCGACCACGACGCGGGTCTTCCAGGCCGTCGCGCCATTGTGCATCAACTGAAGGGTGTAATCCGGAATGTTGAGGATCACATAGGCATCGCCGAGCGAGGCAGCGCCGAGATCGCGCGGCAGCCAGCGCCAGCGTTCCATGTTGACGCGGACGATATCGATCTTGCGGTCGTTCCTCGGACCGTTCAGCGCGGCGACGGTATGGTTGTCGAGCACGCCGGTGGCCTTGAGTTCGTTCGCGCTCTGGAATTTGCGAACGGCGGCGGCGACGGTCGCATCATAATGCGTGTCGGTCGCATTCTCGGTGACGCCCAGCTTGGCACGCAGCGCGGGCACGCGCGCGTCGTCCATCACGGCGGGGTTGGGGTTCTTCTTGGTCGGCTTGATGAAGCGCAGCGTCTCGCCGTCGGCGATCTTGTGGCCTTCGTCAGTCTTGCCGCGCAGCTCGGCGAGATTAGCCTTCAATTCCTTGTAGAGCTTGTGCGGCGGGTTGTAGGTCTCAAGCGCCGCGCCGGCGTTGCGCGCGGTCGAGACGTTGATGAGCACTTCGGTCGGGTCCGGATAGTGCTCCGGATACTGGATGTCGCCGGACACCTGCGACCAGTGCATGCGGCCGCTCTGGGCGTGACGGGCGTAATCGAGCACGCTCTCGGTGAGTTTCAGTTCGGCGTCGGCCTGTGCATCCGGAGTGGCGGCGGCGGCGAAATTCGGCACCGGGTAATCGTCGGCATCGAGGCCGTCCTCGTCGGCCTTCTTCAGCCGTGCGATCGCGTCGTTGGCGCGTGCAGTTGCGGCGGCGCCCTTGGTCCAGAGCGGGGCGTAGTTACGGTCTTTGTAGAAGGCTTCCACCGCTTCGCGCTCTTTCTTGCGATCGAAATAACGCGAGGCCTTGGCGGAGATCAGATCGCGCAGCGCCTGGGCGGACGGATCGAGCGTGGCGACGGTGGGAGCAGGGTTTGCAGCAGGAGCTTCGGTCTTCGAGGTCTCGGTGCTGCTAGCCGGAGCGGCAGGTGCGGTTTGCGCCGCGTTGGTCTTTGCAGGCTCGCTCTTGGCCGCGTCGGCCTTTGCTGCATCCGGTTTCGGCGCTTCGGTGGCCGCCGCTTTATCATCCGCCTTGGCAGGCTCAGTCGCAGCAGGTTTTGCGGCCTCGGCAGCCTTTGCAGGTTCAGCCTGCGGGGCTTCGGCCTTTACGTCGGCCGCGGTCGGCGGCGGGACATTGGAGGTATCGGGCATGGGAACTGCGGCGCTGATAGCCGGGTCCGCTGGCTTCGCCGGGTCGGCGTGCGCGAGGGTCACGGTTCCGGTCAGCAGGAAAGTTGCTGCGACGGCTGCCAGCACGCGATCGTAACCGCTGCGGCCAGTCGAGGAGTCATGCATTATCGAGTTCCCTGAGCGAGGCTGTTTCGGCCTGAAACAGCGGAGATTGTCTCATTCGGGCCCGTGCCGGATCATATTTCCGGCGCATCGCGCCCGGTCGATTCATCGCACCATCAGCATAGTCTACACGCGCCGGCACAATGCGCCTAGCTTACGCCGGAGCGTGTCACGGGAAACTGACCGTGATGCCGGTGATCCGCAACCGTTCTGTGCGCTTTCTCTTGGTCTGTCACCAAGTCGCAACGGTTCAATGGTGCCGCTGGCTGTCTCAGGATTTTTTTGTCTGCTCGGCGGGAACGGCAGCGATGTCGTCCATCTTCCGGTAGAGCGTAGAGCGGCCGATCTTCAGCCGCCGTGCCACTTCCGACATCTGGCCGCGATAGTGCGAGATCGCGAAGCGGATGATCTCGGCCTCCATCTCATCGAGCGGGCGGCATTCGCCGTCCTCGTCCAGCATTTGCAGCGTGCCGTGCGGCAGGAATGCCGGCGCGGGTTGGGCGGGCGCGATCGGGACCTCATGCGCCGCGACTCGCGCGGGTTGCGCGAGCGTCATCGGCTCGATGTCCAGGGTTACGTCGGGCTCCGTCGAACCGCCGTTGATTGCCGGGAAGTCGTCCGCCCGCAATTCGTCGCTGTCCGACAGCACCACCGCGCGATAGACCGCGTTCTCGAGCTGGCGGACGTTGCCCGGCCAGTCGGCATTGACGAGGCGGGCCATGGCATCGGCGCCGACGCGGGCAATGGTGCGCTTTTCCTCGGCGCTGAAGCGCGCCAGGAAATGCCGCAGCAGATGGGGGATGTCCTCGCGCCGTGTCCGCAGCGGCGGGATCGTCAGCGGCAGGACATGCAGACGATAGAACAGGTCGTCGCGGAAATGCCCGGCCTTCACATGGTTGAGCAGGTTGCGGTTGGTCGCTGAGATGATGCGGACATCGACCTTGACCGGCTTGCGGCCGCCGACCGCCTCGACCTCGCCCTGCTGCAGGGCGCGCAACAGCTTCACCTGCGCCGTCAGCGGCAGTTCGCCGACCTCGTCGAGAAACAGCGTGCCGCCGGAGGCTTCGACGAATTTGCCGGCGTGGCGCTCGGTCGCCCCCGTGAAGGCGCCCTTTTCGTGGCCGAACAGGATCGACTCAACGAGGTTCTCGGGAATGGCGCCGCAATTCACCGTGACGAACGGCTTGCTGGCGCGATCCGAGGAGCCGTGGATGGCGCGCGCGACCAATTCCTTGCCGACGCCGGATTCGCCTTCGATCAGCACCGGAATGGTCGAGGCCGCAGCCTTCTTGCCCATCGCCAGCACATTCTGCATCGCCTCCGAGCGCGTCACGATGTCCTTGAAGGTGAGACGACCCTCGCGAGAGTGGCGGATGCGCTGCAATTCGCCCTTCAGTGCGCTGGCGTCGAGCGCATTGCGCAAGCTGACCGCAAGTCGCTCGATGCCGACCGGCTTGACCACAAAATCATGGGCGCCCGCGCGCATCGCGGAGACGACATTGTCGATGCCGCCATGCGCGGTCTGCACCACAACCGGACTATGCAGCCCCATCTCGCGCATCTTCGAGAGTACGCCGAGACCGTCGAGGCCCGGCATCACGAGGTCGAGCACCACGGCGTCGACCGTGCGCATCTCGTCGGCAAGCACCGTCATGGCGGCGTCACCGCTTTCGACGACGATGGTCTGATAGCCGCAACGCTGCACCATGTTTTCCAGCAAACGGCGCTGGACGGCATCGTCGTCGGCAATCAGAATAGTCGCGGCCATGGAATTCCTCGGTCAGCAGGTTTATCTGTCTCGAATCGGGGCACTCTCGCCGATGCCGATTAACGGCCTCTTAAGAGTTGGCGGACGGTTGCGCCGCCGGCAACGAACAACACGGGTAGGAACATAATAATGGCTGCACGTTCGTCCTCCGCTCTGCGTAAACCCGCCAAGACCAAGAAGGCGGCGAAGCCTGTGAAATCCGCGGCGAAGAAGACGGCGAAGCTGCCCGAATGGAATTTGGCCGATCTCTATTCGTCGATCACCGCGCCGGAGATCGCGCGCGACCTCGACAAGCTCGATGCCGACTGTGTCGCGTTCGAGAGTGCCTACAAGGGCAAGATTGCCGACGCGCTGGCGAAGCCCGGCGCAGGCGAGTGGCTGGCGGAAGCGGTAAAATCCTACGAGGCGATCGACGATCTCGCAGGTCGCCTGATCTCCTATGCGGGTCTCATCCATGCCGGGGATACGGTCGATCCGGCGATCACGAAATTCTACGGCGACGTATCCGAGCGCCTCACCAACGCCTCGACGCATCTTTTATTCTTCACGCTCGAACTGAACCGTATCGACGACGACCTGATCGAGCAGGCGATGCAGGTGCCGTCGCTCGGCCATTATCGCCCGTGGTTGGAAGATATCCGCAAGGACAAGCCGTATCAGCTCGAGGATCGCATCGAGCAGCTCTTCCACGAGAAATCGACCACGAGCTACGGTGCGTTCAATCGCATGTTCGATCAGACCATTGCGGGCCTGCGCTTCAAGGTCGGGTCAAAAGAACTGGCGATCGAGCCGACGCTGAACCTGCTGCAGGATCGTGCGCCGGAAAAGCGCAAGGCGGCGGCGCAGGCGCTGGCGAAAACCTTCAAGGCTAACGAGCGCACCTTCGCGCTCGTCACCAATACGCTCGCCAAGGACAAGGAAATCTCCGACCGCTGGCGCGGTTTCCACGATGTCGCGGACTCGCGCCATCTGGCCAACCGTGTCGAACGCGAGGTGGTGGACGCGCTGGTGGCATCGGTGCGTGCGGCGTATCCGCGCATCTCGCACCGTTATTACGCGCTGAAGGCGTCGTGGTTCAAAAAGAAGAAGCTCGCGCATTGGGACCGTAACGCGCCGCTGCCGTTCGCCGCCACCGGCGAGATTGCGTGGGGCGATGCCAAGGCGACCATCCTGAAAGCCTATGGCGATTTCTCGCCGGAGATGGCGGGCATCGCGAAGCGCTTCTTCGACGACCGCTGGATCGATGCGCCGGTCCGTCCGGGCAAGGCGCCGGGTGCGTTCTCGCATCCGACCACGCCGTCCGCGCACCCCTATGTGCTGATGAACTATCAGGGCAAGCCGCGCGACGTGATGACGCTCGCGCATGAACTCGGTCACGGCGTGCATCAGGTGCTGGCTGCGAAGCAGGGCGCGCTGATGGCGCCGACGCCTCTGACGCTCGCCGAGACCGCAAGCGTGTTCGGCGAGATGCTGACCTTCAAGCGCCTTCTCGCGCAGACCAAGAACGCCAAGCAGCGCCAGGCTTTGCTCGCGGGCAAAGTCGAGGACATGATCAACACGGTGGTGCGGCAGATTGCGTTCTATTCGTTCGAACGCGCCGTCCATACCGAGCGCCGCAACGGTGAACTCACCGCCGAGCGTCTCGGCGAAATCTGGCTGTCGGTGCAGGGCGAGAGCCTCGGGCCAGCGATCGAGATCAAGCCGGGCTACGAGACGTTCTGGATGTACATCCCGCACTTCATCCATTCGCCGTTCTACGTGTACGCCTACGCGTTCGGCGACTGCCTCGTGAAC
Organism: Afipia felis ATCC 53690; assembly: GCF_000314735.2. Lineage (NCBI taxonomy): Bacteria > Pseudomonadati > Pseudomonadota > Alphaproteobacteria > Hyphomicrobiales > Nitrobacteraceae > Afipia > Afipia felis. The sequence goes on from NZ_KB375270.1 coordinate 3,802,123, forward strand.
TCGCTCTATGCGGTGTACGAGCACGCGACCGAAGGCTTCGCCGAGCGCTATCTCGACATGCTCGCGGCAGGCGGCACCAAACACTATTCCGAGCTGCTCGCGCCGTTCGGTTTGGACGCGAAAGATCCTGCTTTCTGGGACGGCGGCCTGTCGGTGATCGAGGGCATGATCAACGAGCTGGAGGCGATGGGTTAGGGCGCACCAAGTTCGGGATAAAAGGCCTGTTACATTTTCATTCAATGAAAACAAACCCATAGGCCCGGTGCTAGAAACCCGCCGCTTGTGGGTTGTACAACTTTTTGCCTAGAAGGACCGTTGCCCTGCCACGGCAAGTGCGGTATTTCCCACGCAAAGCAAGTGCTGGAGGCAATAATGGCAGACCACAGTGAGGTGGCCTACACGACCGCGGATGGTAACGACTATCCCGCTCATGAGCAGACCTACGAAGCGTTCCTGAAGCTGACGAAATACACCAGCCTTACGCTGGTCTGTATTTTGGCGCTGATGGCGTACTTCCTCACCTAAATTCGATTTTCCCTGAGCTTTGAACGGGATTGGAAGGGAAGCGGCCTTCGCCGCTTCCGCGTGCAGTGGTGCGTCATGCACCGGTCAGACGCGACTATGAGATCGCGGGAGGCTTTATGAAGATAGCGATTGCCAAGGAACAGGACGCGGCCGAGCCGCGCGTAGCGGCGACGCCGGATACCGTGAAGAAATACAAGTCGCTCGGTATCGACGTTGCGATCGAGCCGGGTGCGGGCATCAAGTCCGGCCTGCTGGACGCCGACTTTGAGGCGATGGGCGCCACGGTGAGCGCCGGTGCGGTGAAAGATGCCGACATCGTCGTCAAGGTGAAGCGCCCGACTGCAGCCGAAGCAGCATCCTACAAGAAGGGTGCGCTCGTGCTTGCGATCATGGACCCCTATAACAACGAAGCTGCGCTGAAGTCGCTCGCCGATGCAGGCGTGTCGGCTTTCGCGATGGAACTGATGCCGCGCATCACCCGCGCGCAGGTGATGGACGTGCTGTCCTCGCAGGCGAACCTCGCGGGCTATCGCGCGGTGATCGAAGGCGCCGAAGCTTTCGGTCGCGCGTTCCCGATGATGATGACCGCGGCAGGCACCGTGCCGGCCGCCAAGGTGTTCGTGATGGGCGTCGGCGTCGCCGGCCTCCAGGCGATCGCGACCGCGCGCCGCCTCGGCGCTGTCGTGTCCGCGACCGACGTTCGCCCGGCTACCAAGGAGCAGGTCGAGTCGCTCGGCGCGAAATTCCTTGCCGTTGAGGACGAGGAATTCAAGAACGCGCAGACGGCGGGCGGCTACGCCAAGGAAATGTCCAAGGAGTATCAGGCCAAGCAGGCCGCGCTCACCGCCGAGCACATCAAGAAGCAGGACATCATCATCACCACGGCTCTGATCCCGGGCCGTCCGGCGCCGAAGCTCGTCACGCTTGACATGGTCAAGTCGATGAAGCCGGGCTCCGTGCTGGTCGACCTCGCGGTCGAGCGCGGCGGCAACGTCGAGGGTGCGAAAGCCGACGAGATCGCCGACGTCAACGGCGTCAAGATCATCGGCTACACCAACCTCGCGGGCAAGGTCGCAGCTTCGGCCTCCAGCCTCTACGCCCGCAACCTGCAGGCGTTCATCGAGACGATGGTCGACAAGGAAACCAAGTCGCTGGCCGTGAAGTGGGACGACGAACTGGTCAAGGCGACTGCGCTGACCAAGGACGGCGCCGTCATCCACCCGAACTTCCAGCCGAAGGCGTAAGGAGTCCAGCCATGCATGGTATTGAGATTGTCGACCCGTTCGTGTTCCGGCTGTCGATCTTCGTGCTCGCGGTTTTCGTGGGCTATTTCGTGGTGTGGTCGGTGACGCCCGCACTGCACACCCCGCTGATGTCGGTGACCAACGCGATCTCCTCGGTGATCGTGGTTGGTGCGCTGCTCGCAGTCGGCGTGGCACTCGTCGGCGACGACAACGGCCCGCTCTGGGCCCGCGCCTTCGGGTTCGTCGCGCTGATCTTCGCATGCATCAACATTTTTGGCGGCTTCCTTGTCACCCAGCGCATGCTGGCGATGTACAAGAAGAAGCAGAAGTAAGCAGGGGCTGAGCCATGAACGCTAATCTTTCGGCCCTGCTCTATCTTGTTGCAGGCATCCTTTTCATCCTGTCGCTGCGCGGACTCTCCAGTCCGGCGTCCTCGCGTCAGGGCAACTTCTTCGGCATGGTCGGTATGGCGATCGCGGTCGCCACCACGCTCGCGGCGCATCCGCCGGCAAGCGCCACCGGCTGGATCCTTGTGATCCTCGGCGTCGTCATCGGCGGCAGCATCGGCGCGGTGATCGCCAAGCGCGTGCCGATGACCTCGATGCCTGAACTGGTCGCCGCCTTCCACTCGCTGGTCGGCATGGCCGCGGTGCTGGTCGCCGCCGGTGCGTTCTACGCGCCGACCGCCTTCGGCATCGGCACCCACGGTGCGATCCACGCCCAGAGCCTCGTCGAGATGTCGCTCGGCGTTGCCATCGGCGCATTGACCTTCACCGGCTCGGTGATCGCGTTCCTTAAGCTGTCGGGCCGCATGAGCGGTGCACCGATCATGCTGCCGGGCCGCCACATCATCAATATCGTGCTGGCGCTGGCGCTGGTGTTCTTCATCTACGGCCTGATCTCCTCGCAGAGCGCGGTCGACTTCTGGCTCATCACCATCCTCGCGCTGGTGCTCGGCGTGCTGATCATCATCCCGATCGGCGGCGCCGACATGCCGGTGGTGATCTCGATGCTCAACTCCTATTCGGGTTGGGCCGCGGCAGGCATCGGCTTCACCCTCGGCAACTCGGCGCTGATCATCACCGGCGCGCTGGTCGGCTCGTCGGGTGCGATCCTGTCCTACATCATGTGCCACGCGATGAACCGGTCCTTCATCTCGGTCATCCTCGGCGGCTTCGGCAGCGACGGCGGTACGGCGGCAGCCGGTGGCACCGGCGAAGTGAAGCCGGTCAAGCTTGGCTCGGCCGACGACGCGGCCTTCATCATGAAGAACGCACAGAAGGTCATCATCGTGCCGGGCTACGGCATGGCGGTGGCGCAGGCGCAGCACGCGCTTCGCGAAATGGCCGACACGCTGAAGAAGGAAGGCGTCGAGGTGAAATACGCGATCCACCCGGTTGCGGGTCGTATGCCCGGCCACATGAACGTGCTGCTGGCGGAAGCCAACGTGCCTTACGACGAGGTGTTCGAACTCGAGGACATCAACTCGGAGTTCGCGCAGGCCGACGTCGCGTTCGTGATCGGCGCCAACGACGTCACCAACCCGGCGGCGGAAGAAGATCCGTCCTCGCCGATCTACGGCATGCCCGTGCTGCAGGTCTGGAAGGCCGGCACCGTGATGTTCATCAAGCGCTCGCTCGCCTCCGGTTACGCCGGCGTCGACAACCCGCTGTTCTATCGTGACAACACGATGATGCTGCTGGGCGACGCCAAGAAGATGACCGAGAATATCGTCAAGGCGATGTAACGGTCTCTCCATGAAGCCTCGCATACCAAGGCTTCGTCTTTCATCCTTATCGGGCGCGGAGATATTTCCACTCGCCGTGCCTGGTGAAAGCAGAGTTTGCAACCCCTCGATTGCGATAAGCGATCGAGGGGTTTTCTGTATCATCCGCGCGGTGAATTACGATCTGGACCGGAATGGGCGCGTCCTGATCCAGCCGCCGGAGGGATTCCAGTCGTCCAACTGGTTTGCCGAACTCGATTCCAATCTCTGTATCACGCGTCTTGATCCGATCGACGACAGCGCCGTTGGCATCGATCGTCAGCATTGGAATCGTCTGGAAGACTGCCGCCTTTTCCGATGGAAGAACGATTGGTGGTTCACCGCGACCTGGGTGCTTCACGATGGCCCTGTCGCCTGCCAGATCGCGCTGTGCCGGCTGCAAGGCAGCAAGGTCGTCGAATGGCATCTGCTGCCGTCGCCCATAGGCGCTCAGGCGGAAAAGAACTGGATGCCGTGTGTGGAAGGTGAGTATCTCAAATGGATCTATTGGCTCGATCCGATGCAGGTGCTGACCCATCGCGATGACGGATTGTTCTATGAGCGTCTCGCTCGGTGTGGACGGCTTGACGAGTGGGCCGGTTCGTCAGCGTTGGTGCGCTATCGCGGTCATTGGCTCTGCGTCGTGCATGCCAAACGCACTGCGGGCAGGAATGTCGTCTATGCGCACCGGTTTGTGGAATTGGACGATGATTTCACGATCACGCGTATCTCACCTCGATTGACGTTGGAGGGTGAGGAGATCGAGTTTTGCGGTGGGCTCTGCCTCACCGGCGAACAGGCCATTTTGAGTTATGGCGTTTGGGACCGGCACGCCCGCATCATGCGGGTTGACCTATCCGAAATCGAAGCGATGTTGCGCCCTTACCGCCTGCCGCAGCCGCTGGCTGTGGCGATCAGCGACTTCCGCCGTATGATTCGCCCCTGGCTGCGGCACCGGTGGCTTCGCCAGCCGGGCAAGCAGCTTCGCGCGATCGGCGCCCGGCTGCGTGGCCGGTTTGGTCCGCTGGGCATAGTCGGCCTCGGCGATATCGCGATATCTGCCGCGCAATACGCCGATTTGGCAATGCAACTGACACGACAATGCATTAGTCTCACCGCATGAGCACCTCTCATGCGATGCCACGGTCAGCCTGGATTTTTCCGGGGCTGGCCGTTTTGCTGTTTGCGGCCACGGCAATCCCCTCGCTCGGCATCGGCTTTACCCATTCCATTCAAGGTTTGGTTTTCGCGGGCGTCCTGCTCGTCATCCTGTTCGGCACGGTATTCGCGGCCGTCCATCATGCCGAGGTGATCGCGGAGCGGATCGGCGAGCCGTTCGGCACGTTGCTGCTGACGCTCGCCGTCACCGTCATCGAGGTTGCCCTGATCATGACGCTGATGCTGGGCGAGCAGGAGGTGCCGACGCTGGCGCGTGACACGGTATTTTCCGTGGTCATGATCGTCTGCAACGGACTGGTCGGCGCGTGCATCCTGGTCGGCGGATTGCGCTACCGCGAGCAGGAATTCCAGATCACCGGCGTCAACGTCTATCTCTGCGTGCTCACGGTGTTCGCGACCATCACGCTGGTGCTGCCGAATTACACGCTGGAAACGCCGGGCCCGGTCTATTCGCATCTGCAACTCGGCTTCGTCAGCGTTGTCACGATCATTCTCTACGGGGTGTTTCTCTACACCCAGACCATCCGCCATCGCGATTACTTCATCGGCGGACAGCGGGATGGGGAAGGCCATGTCGTGGCTTCCGGCGGGGTGCTTGTGGTCAGCTGCGTGTTGCTGATCGTTTCGCTGGTGGCGGTTGTGCTGCTCGCCAAGAAATTTTCACTGGTGGTCGATGCGGGTGCCGCCATGATCGGCGCGCCGCCGGCCTTTGCCGGCGTGGTGGTTGCCATGCTAGTGCTGTTGCCGGAAAGCATCGCGGCGCTGTCCGCGGCCCGCAAGAACGATCTGCAGAAAAGCATCAACCTCGCGCTCGGCTCTTCGCTCGCCACTATCGGCCTGACCATCCCGGCGGTGTCGGAGGCGGCCTATCTCTTCGACAAGACGCTGGTGCTTGGGCTTCCCTCCCGCGACATCGCGCTTCTGGCGATGACCATGCTGGTCAGCATGATGACGTTCGGAACCGGCCGCACCAACATCCTGTTCGGGATGGTTCATCTGGTCGTGTTCGCCGTCTTCCTGTTGCTGGTTTTCGTTCCCTGAAGGTATGCGGCGATTGTTATGTGCTCGACGCCTGTCTGATCGAGAGCGCGCTCATCCTTCAAAACAACGTGACATTGTTTATGCGAGGGGAGCATGTTCAGGGGGTGAGCTCACTCACGATATTCCGGGTCTGGAAGGGCGGCTGCTCAACGTCGGTAAGGCGAGTGTCGGTGGAATCTATGATTTCCTGCGCACAGACCATGCCAAATTCGGTGTCGGCGGGCTGGTGAGCCAGTACGCGATCCCTCACGATCTCATCAGCCTGTACAGCAAGGACCCCACCAGCTTCATGGTGCTTGGCCGCTTAAAGATGCTGTAACCGAACTGTGCGAAGGAGGGATCGAATTGCCACCATGCGGTCGCAGTTGATCCCTCAATCGGCCCAAAAGTTCCCGCATGCAGACCCGGCGCGGGGAGCACATTCGGCGATGATCAAGAAGTTTCTGTCCAAATATCTGCTGGAGGTCATACCCTCCATCGTGGCGACGGTCGTCGGCGCCTACATCGTCACCAATTACATCAACGCCAAGCCGCCCGCCGAGAAGCCCCCGGCGGCGGTTTCCAGTCAGGCTCCGGCCGAGACGCTCGCGACCCTGCCTGCCAAGGGCGATACCGCCGCGAAGGCCGAGGCCGCCGCCAAGGCTGCTGAAACGAAGGCTGCTTCCGAACGGCTTGCGAACGAGAAAGCTGCGGCGATCAAAGCCTCTGCCGAAAAGGCTGCCACCGAGAAGGCCGAAGCGCGCAGGGCGGCCGAACGGCTCGCCAGCGAAAAGCGCGAGGTCGAGAAGCGGGAACTGGAGCGGAAGGAAGCCGAGCGGCACGAGGCTGAGAAGCGCGAGCATGTGCTCGCCAAGGTCAATCCTTCAGTCAGAACTCCGGCCGTCAAGCCGATCGAGGAAAGTGCAGCGAATCCTGACGCCAACGATCTTGCGCGCGCCGCCATCGCGAGGTTACGGGCCGAGCAGCCGATGCCGGTTGCGCAGCCGGTGACGAAAATGCCCGAACATCCGGTGGCTCCGGTGATCGCGGCACCTGGCTCGCAGCCCGCGGCTCCGCCGATGCGCGAAGCCAATATCAACCCGACCGAACCGATGCCTCCGGCCGCGGTCGCACCGCTGCCGACAGCCACCATCGCGACCACGCCGCCGGTTGCCGATGTCAGCGCCTCGCGCATGGTGCCACCCGCGGACATTCCCTTGCGCCCGCTCGATCTGCAGCCCAGTGACCAGGGCAAAAAAGACAATGGCTCTGTCGTCTCCGACATGATGTCGGCGACCAAATCCGCGTTTCAGGCTGTGCTGCCACGCTAGCAGTCTGTTCTAGCGGCGCGGCTTTTTCTTCGCGGTTTTTGCAATCGTCTTTTTCACCGAAACCCGCTTGGCGGTCGGTCGGGCAGGTGCCGTCGTGCAGTCGTTTTCCGCCATCGATGCGAAGAAGTCCTTCACGGTGCTGATCTCGCCGGGGCGCGATGCGCTATAGCCTGGCAGGCTCGAGACAGCGTCCTGGAATTCCTGACCCTTCATGAGATCGAGCAGATGCTGCATCGGTTGCGTCTCAAGAAACGCGCGGTGGCAGACAAAGAAATAATCCTCGGTCAGGAGCTGGATGAAATCGAGCCCGAACTGCCGCGCAGCCGCCTCGACGCCGAAAGTCGCATCCGCCATGTCGCTCGCGACGAAGGCCGCCACCGCCGCGTGGGTGAATTCCATCTGCGTCTCGTGGACATCGGCGCGATCGATGTTGTGGAGCGCTAGCAGTTGATCGAACACCTGCCGCGTGCCGGAATCGTGGTCGCGGTTGACGAAGCGGGCCTTGCGCGCGACGAGATCCTCCAGTGAGTGGATTTGCAGCGGATTGCCGCGCTTCACCATCAGGCCCATCTCACGGGTGACGAGGCTGATGACGCGATCCTCGCGCGGATCGAGCCATTCGAGGCAGGCGCGGATGTTCTGCTCGCGCAACGGGCCGCGCGGCAGATGCACGCCGGAAAGGTCGCAGGCATTCTGCGCGAGCGATACCAGCGAGTTCTGGTTGCTGACGTAGCGAAGGTCGACGCCGAGGCCGGGCCGGCGATCGAGCATCTCGCGCAGTTTCGACACCGCGAAACCGTGACTTGCGTGGACGCGGATCACCGACGGCTCCTGATGCAGGAACGGCTTGATCTCGCTCGCAAGCTCCTGCGCGAGGTTCTGCAATTGCGGGCCGAGACGCGCCTCCAGCCGCTGGCCTGCCCAGACCAGCTTTTCGCCGAACGGCGTCAGCGTCGTGCCGCGGCCGCGCTGACGCTCGACGAGCGGCGCGCCGAAGAACGCCGACCATTGCTCGATCAGATTCCAGACGTGGCGGTACGACAGATTGGCGTGCGTGGCGGCGCTGGTGAGCTTTCCGGTCTGCCGGATCTCATTGAGGATTCCGAGCATGACGATGGCGGCCTGCGGGCTGCCTTCTTTACGAAATCGCCAGACCGGTTCGATTTCGATATGGAGCATCGTGCCTTTCCTTATGCATGAATGTGCATATTACAGGGAACGTTCCTGTCTAAGATATCATATTTTTTATTGGCTAAATCATCCTACCTTAAAGAACAAGAAAAAGGAGAAATATGATGTCTGTAGCATATGACTACGATGCTGCATCGCTCATCAGGCGTGTTTCGGCCAGAGAGAAGTTGCTCGTCATCGACGGCAAGCTCGTTCCCTCCGCCTCCGGCAAGACCTTCAGAAGCATCAACCCTGCCACCGAAGAGGTGATTGCCACCGTCTCCGAGGGCGGCGTGGAAGATGTAGAGCGGGCCGTTGCCGCAGCTAGGCGGGCGTTCGAAGGCCCATGGAGCCTGATGCGTGCCGCCGAGCGGAGCAAAATTCTGTTCCGGCTCGTCGATCTGATGAAGGAGCATGCCGATGAACTCGCCGAGCTCGAAAGCCTCGATGCCGGCAAACCTATATCCAGTGTGTTGCGGCAGGATCTGCCCGCCGCGATCGATACCCTGACCTACTATGCCGGATGGGCCGACAAGGTTCATGGCGAAGTGATTCCTGCGCGTGAGGACGCGCTGACCTACACCGTGCGCGAGCCGGTGGGTGTGGTCGCGGCGATCGTGCCGTGGAATTTCCCGATGATGATCGGAATGTGGAAACTGGCTCCCGCGCTGGCATGTGGCTGTACCGTGGTGATGAAGCCGGCCGAACTGACGTCGCTCTCGGCATTGCGGATTGCCGAACTTGCACTTGAAGCCGGTCTGCCGGCCGGTGTGTTCAACGTCGTCGCGGGCTCCGGCCGCGTGGTCGGCGAGGCACTCGTCAATCATCCGGATGTCGACAAGATCACGTTCACCGGCTCCCCTGGCGTTGGCCGTGGCATCATGAAGGGCGCTGCGAGCAACTTCAAACACGTCTCGCTCGAACTCGGCGGCAAGTCGGCCAACGTGATCTTCGAGGATGCCGACGTTGCGGCAGCGACCAAGTCGGCAGCGTCGGGCGTGTTCTTCAACGCGGGCCAGGTGTGCTCGGCGGGTTCCCGCGTACTCGCCCACGAGAAGGTCTATGATGAAGTCGTCGAGCGGCTGACGGCGCGCGCGCGGACCATGAAGATGGGCGATCCGTCGGATCGTTCCACCATGCTTGGCCCTGTGATCTCCGAAAAGCAGATGGACAGTATTCTCGGTTACGTCGACATCGGCCGTAAGGAGGGCGCGTCGCTCACCACCGGCGGCGAGCGGATCGGCAATCGCGGATTCTACATCGCACCGACGGTGTTCGCGAATGTCGAACACGAGATGCGCATCTCGCAGGAGGAAATCTTCGGGCCTGTGGTGAGCGTCATCAAGTTCAAGGACGACGCGGAGGCGCTACGCATCGCCAATGGCACGGCGTTCAGCCTTGCCGCGGGTGCATGGAGCCGCGACATCGGCCGCCTGCAGCACTTCGCCCGTCATGCGAAGGCGGGAACGGTGTGGTTGAATACGTTCGGCTACACAGACGTTCGTCTGCCGTGGGGCGGAGCGCACGATTCCGGTCTCGGCCGCGAGCGCGGCACCGCGGCGCTCAAGAATTTCACCGAAGAAAAGGTGGTCTGGCTCAACACCAGAGGCTGAGCTTGCAGGAACTTCCTCCGCCGTCTGTGAGGAGGCCCTACAAACGAAAAACGCGGGCCGCAAGGCCCGCGTTTTTTAAGTCTGAAAGAAAGAGGTCGCTTAGCGAGCGGGGCGCGGCGCGCCACCGGCTGCACCGCCACGGCCGCCAGCGCCACGATCCGCGCCGAACACCGGCTTCGGCTTCATCGGCAGCAGGCCTTCGCGCTGCAGCTTCTTGCGAGCGAGCTTACGGGCGCGGCGAACGGCTTCAGCCTTCTCGCGGGCCTTCTTCTCGGAGGGCTTTTCGTAATGACCGCGGAGCTTCATCTCGCGGAAAATACCCTCGCGCTGCATCTTCTTCTTCAGCGCCTTGAGGGCCTGATCGACATTGTTATCGCGGACGAGAACCTGCACGCGGCATCCTTTTTTGGTTCGAAAGCCTGAAAATGGGGACGTAAAGAAGGGCCGCCAAAGGCAAAGCCCTTCACGTCGAAGTCGGGTTTCTACCAGATCGGGGGGGTAGTGTCCACGCCTGTGGACAGGGTTTTTCGCAGATACGGATGTCAGAATTCTGGGTCAGAATCGACCCCGGCGGAGCGTGATTCGAAGATTTGGCGGGGTTTCAGCCTGGGTTCCTTCGAACGAGCGGTCTGACGCCACCGTTTGAAGGAGACGAGATATGAATGCGAAAAAATATGCCGCCGAGCTGATCGGCACCTTCTGGCTCACATTCGCGGGTTGCGGCAGCGCCGTTCTCGCGGCGGCCTTTCCGCAGGTCGGTATCGGCCTTCTGGGCGTGGCGTTCACCTTCGGCCTGAGCGTCGTCACGATGGCCTTCGCCATTGGCCATATCTCCGGCTGCCATCTCAACCCGGCGGTGACGGTGGGACTTTGCGCGGGCGGCCGCTTTCCCGGCAGCCAGGTCATTCCCTACATCATCGCGCAGGTGATCGGCGCGATCGCAGGCGCGGCTCTGCTCTATGTCATCGCCAGCGGCAAAGCGGGCTTCGACCTTGCTGGCGGCTTCGCCTCCAACGGCTATGGCGATCACTCGCCGGGCAAATACACGCTGATGGCAGGCTTCGTCTGCGAAGTGACCATGACGGCGATGTTCCTGTTCGTCATCATGGGCGCGACCCACGGCCGCGCTCCTGCAGGCTTCGCGCCGCTCGCCATCGGCCTTGCGCTCGTCATGATCCACCTCGTCAGCATTCCCGTCACCAACACTTCGGTGAACCCGGCGCGCAGCACCGGCCCGGCGTTGTTCGTCGGCGGCTGGGCCTTGCAGCAGCTCTGGCTGTTCTGGGTCGCGCCGCTGATCGGCGGCGTCATCGGCGGGGTTGTCTATCGCTGGTTGAGCGACGAGCCGGCCGGCATCGTCGAGGGGCGGAAGTAATCTCACGTCGAAACACAAAGGCCGCTGCGAGCGATCGCGGCGGCCTTTTGTTTTACTTGTGAGGTTTCACCTCGGTGACGTGCCCCATCTTGCGGCCCGGGCGCGGCGTGCCCTTGCCGTAGAGATGAACCGTTGCGCCGGGCACGGTCAGCCACTTGCCGTAGTCGAGAATATCGTCGCCGATCAGGTTGGTCATGGTGACCTGGCCGTGGCGGACCGGGACGCCGAGCGGCCAGCCCGCGATGGCGCGGATGTGCTGTTCGAACTGCGATATCGATGCGCCGTCGAGCGTCCAGTGGCCGGAATTGTGCACGCGCGGTGCGATCTCGTTGACGAGCAGGCTCGGCCCGTTCTCGCCGGGCACGACGAACATTTCCACGCCGAGCGCGCCGACATAATTCAGCGCGTTGGCGATTTTGGCCGCCATGTCGCGCGCCTGATCAGCCAGCGCGGGGGGGATCGCCGCCGGCGCGTGGGAGAATTTCAGGATGTGATCGCGGTGCTCGTTCTCGGTGACGTCGAAGCAGACGACCTCGCCGTTCGCCGAGCGCGCGGCGATCACGGAGACCTCCTTCTCGAACGGCACGAACGCTTCGAGGATCGCCGAGCGGGTGGACAGCGCCGCCCACACCGCGTCGAGGTCGTCGCCTTCGCGGATCATCGCCTGGCCCTTGCCGTCATAACCGAAGCGGCGCGTCTTCAGCACCGCGGGCAGGCCGATCTTGGCGACCGCGCTGCGCAGGCTGTCGGCGGACGTCACGTCGGCGTAACCGGCGGTGCCGATGCCGAGACCATTGACGAAATTCTTCTCGATAAGGCGGTCCTGCGTCGTCCCCAGAACCTTTGTATCCGGCAGCACCGGACGGCGGGCCTGCAAAGCCAGCGCGGCGGCGGTCGGGACATTCTCGAATTCGTAGGTGATGACGTCGACGTCGGAGGCGAACAGTTCGAGCGCCTCGATGTCGGCATATTCGGCGCATGTGCAGTGCTGCACCACATCGAAGGCGGGCGAATCCGGGTCCGGCGAGAAAACGTGCGATTTAAGGCCGAGCCGCGCAGCGGCAAGCGCCAGCATCCGACCGAGCTGGCCGCCACCCAAAATGCCAACCGTGTCGCCGGGCTTCAGCGCCACCTGTTTCGAAGTAGTCACTTAGGGAATCCTTATGGCCGCTCGGAGACGGCGGCGGTCTGTTGCTTGCGCCATGCGGCGAGTTTCGCTGCCAGCGCGCCGTCGGACAGCGCGAGCACGCTGGCGGCCAGAAGCGCAGCATTGATAGCGCCGGCTTTGCCGATCGCCAAGGTTCCAACCGGCACACCGGCCGGCATTTGCACGATGGAATACAGCGAATCCACACCCGACAGCGCCTTGGATTCCACGGGAACACCGAACACCGGCAGTTCGGTCAGGGCGGCGGTCATGCCGGGCAGGTGGGCGGCTCCGCCGGCGCCTGCGATCACGACCTTATGGCCGGCGGCTTTAGCGCCTTTGGCGAAGCTGTAGAGCCGCTCCGGGGTGCGGTGGGCAGAGACGATCAGCCGTTCGGAGGCGACGCCGAGGGCGTCCAGCGTCTCGGCGGCATGCCGCATCGTCTCCCAGTCGGACTGGCTTCCCATGATGATGGCAACGGGGGCGGACATGGCGGCTCGATTCTCGAAAAAAGGGGGAAAGACAAGGATTACAGGAGCGCCCCCCTGCCGGGCAATGGCTTTGGGGGCTGGTTGGCATCACATGGTCAATGCCGGGCCCGGGCGTGGCTCCGGCTTTCGCAGGGCGCGAACGGCGGTCAGGCGATGATGTCCGGGGTGATCTGGTCTTCGAGGAAAGAAATCCGGTCGCGCAATTGCAGCTTGCGTTTTTTCAGCCGTTGCAGCTGCAGCAGGTCTGGCGCGGGAGAATGGTGCAAAGCCTCGATTGCGGCATCAAGGTCACGATGCTCCTGTTGCAACCGGGCCAGCTCGAGGGCGAATTCGTTATTGTCTTGTTCGGCCATGATTATCGACGGCTTGCCGGTCTGCGAAGCGCAGCTTGTTATCTTCATGGCAGAAAAGGACGCGCGGTGCCAGCCTTCGGAATTTTCCGGCCACATTTTCTGAAATGTGATCCGTTCCGTTTTCCGGACAGGAAGAAGTTTGAATGTGTCGCATCGATCCCAGTCGACAGATCGCAATTGCGATGTACAATCTTCCGTTCGACCTTGTATCTGACATCCACGGAAGAAGGAGACTTCTAATGGCGATTCAGGCGCATCTCGTTGAACTGGAGCGGAAACACCGCGTCCTCGAAAGCGAATTGCACGAGGCTTTGAAGAATCTCGCGACTGACGATGTGCGTATTGTCGAGCTGAAGCGGCGCAAGTTGCTGCTCAAGGATCAGATCGAGCGCCTCAAGGCGTCGGGCGGCCAAACGCTGCACTAGCGTTTCTTCCGCTCTCTTTCACAAGGCTCAAGCTTCCCAATTGAAAGTCTGGATGTGAAGGGCTGCTCGCCCGTCCGCTGTTTCAGCGTGACGAGGTGAGAGCCCGCACGTCTTCCGCGATCGCAAGCGACGCGGTCAGTCCCGGCGACTCGATGCCGAACAGGTTGACGAGTCCCGGGACGCCGTGACGTTGCGCATCCTGAATCACAAAATCCTGCACTGCGACTGCGGGCGGTACGATCTTGGGCCGGATGCCTGAATAGGCCGGCACCAGCGCGCCGTCCGGCAACCCTGGCCAATAACGCCGGATCGCCGGATAGAAGCGCTCCGCGCGTTTCGGGTCGACATCGTAATCGAGCGTCTCCACCCATTCGACGTCGGGGCCGAACCGCCCCGCGCCGCCGGTGTCGAGCGTCAGATGCACGCCGAGGCCGCCCGGCTCTGGCAGCGGATAGATCAGATGCGAGAACGGCACGCGCGTCGTGCAGGCGAAGTAGTTGCCCTTGGCGTAATAGGCCGTGGGGATATGCTCCGCCGGCAATCCTTCGATGGCGCGGGCCACCTCCGGCGCGCTCAGCCCAGCCGCGTTGATCAGAAGATCGCAGCCCAGCGTCATCGGCGCATCGCCGCCGATCTCGACCACAAAGCCTTCACCTTCGCGCCGCGCTCTCACGAATGGCGCGTGAAAGGCGAATGCCGCGCCCGCCTGTTCGGCGTCGCCGCGCAAGGCGAGCATCAGCGCATGGCTGTCGACGATACCTGTTGACGGCGAATGCAGTGCGCCGGTGCAGCTCAGCGCGGGCTCCTTTGCGCGCGCTTCGTCTGCACTCAGGGTGACGAGATCGGTGACGCCGTTCGCTTCCGCGCGTGCGCGGATCGCGGCAAGTCTCTCGGATTCATCGGCGCCGGTGGCGACGATGAGCTTGCCGCAGCGGCGGTGCGGCACGCCGTGATCCTCGCAATAGCGATAAAGCATCTGCCGCCCGGCAACGCACAGCCGCGCCATGGCGCTGCCCGCAGGATAATAGATGCCAGCATGGATCACTTCCGAATTGCGAGATGACGTGCCGGTGCCGATATCGCCCGCCGCTTCGACCACGATCACCTCGCGTCCGGTCACGGCGAGGGTGCGCGCGATCGCAAGCCCCACGACGCCGGCGCCGACGACGATACATTCAACGCGGTCCATGCGTGCTCCGGTGCAACCGCACGCTCGCGAAATGGCCGGGCGGCGCGCCAATTAGGATTTCATTAAGCATGACGAACCATTTGCTCGCGCGGAAGTGATAAATCGCGACCGCATGGGTAGGCGTTTACCCGATTCAAACCGGTGCAACCAGAGAGTGCGTGCGTCAATGCACGGGTCATCATGGAAGTCGGGCGACGGACAATCAGAACGGGAGCCATTCGCTTCTCCGGCGGGGTGAGTTTGGTTGTCACGCTGTTGACGATGACAGCCTCGGTCGCGCATGCCGTGACCGACGCGGAGATGCTCGATTTCGACGGCATCGATCAGGCTTCGATGATGTGGCAGGTCCTGATCAACGGCCTGCTCGTGATCCTGTTTTTGGGGGTGATGTTCGTCTGGGTGATGTCCGCGCTGCGCCGCGCCCGTCGCACCAACGCCCGCCGCGAATTCTTCGTCTCGTCCGCGCTCAACAACCTGTCGCAGGGCATTGTGATCACCAATGCGCGGCAGGTGGTCATTTATTGCAACGACCGCTATCTGCAAATCTATGGCCTGTCGCGTTCCGATATCCGCAGGAACATGACGCGGTTGGAGCTTATGGAGCTTCGTAAAGCGCGTGGGATGTTGTCGGAGGACATTGAGGCCTATTGGCGGGACTCCATGTCACCCGAAGGCTATGTGAATGTGCTGCCAGACGGCCGGCGCATCCATATGAAGAAAGAAACGCTCGCCAATGGCGGCATCGTTGCCACGCATGAAGACGTTACCGAGCAGGGTAGGCTCTCGCACGAACTGAATGCGACCAAGCGCTTCCTGGAAATGGTGCTCGACAACATTCCGTCCGCCGTGATGGTGAAACGTATCGACGATGGCAAATTCGTGCTCGCCAACCGCGCCGCCGAGACGATCCTGAACCGCGAACGCAGCGCCATCATTGGCCAGACGGTGATGGAAGTTCATCCCGAGGCAGCCGCGAAGTTCGTGCTCCAGCGCGACGACGCCGCGATCAAGCAGGGCGGCCTCGTCACCGAAGAACATCCGATTCCGACCGACAACGGATTGCGCCTGTTCGCTACGCGCCGAGTCACCCTCGCCAACGAGGTGGGTGAGCCGCAATATCTCATCAAGACCAGCGACGACATCACCGACCGGCGCGAGACGGAATCGCGCATGGCGCATATGGCCTATCACGACGGCCTCACCGGCATGCCGAACCGCGCGGCGTTCCTGCAGGCGCTGGAGCAGTTGATCGACGCCTGCGACGGCACTTCGGAAGAGTTCGCGGTGCTGTCGATCGACCTCGATCGCTTCAAGGAAGTCAACGATGTGTTCGGCCACGAGGTCGGCGACAAGTTACTGATCGAGGTCACCAAGCGGCTGGAGAAAGCCGCGGGAGCCGGCGTGGTCGCGCGGCTCGGCGGCGATGAGTACGGCATGATCATCGACGGTGAGCAGCCAACTGCTGCGTGGAAGCTCGCCGAAACCGTCGCCAAGATGATCTCGCAGGATTTTCTGATCGACGACAAGGTGGTGCGCATCGGCGTTACCTCCGGTATTTCGATTTTCCCGCGCAACGGACGCGACGGTGCCGCGCTGCTGGCGAACGCCGGTGCTGCGCTGAGCCGGGCCAAGGCGAAGTCGCGCGGTTCTGTGGTTTTCTACGAAGCCGAGATGGATCAGCAGATGCGCGACCGGCGCGCTTTGCATCAGGATCTTTACAACGCACTGCGCAAAGGCGAATTGTCGCTGCACTACCAGCCGCTGTCTCGCGCGCGCCAGAGCTTGAGCGGCGACGATGTGACGGGCTTCGAGGCGCTGGTGCGCTGGGTGCATCCGATGCGCGGTTTCGTGCCGCCGTCAGATTTCATTCCGCTTGCCGAAGAAAGCGGCCTGATCGTCGAACTGGGCGAGTGGATTCTGCGTGAAGCCTGCCGCGAGGCGGCCTCCTGGCCGCGCCATCTGCAGATCGCCGTCAACCTGTCACCCGCGCAGTTCATGCATGGTGATCTGGTCGGTCTCGTTCACTCGATCCTGCTGGAGACGGGCCTCACCCCCGGCCGGCTCGAACTCGAGATCACCGAAGGCGTGCTGATCGACGATTTCGAGCGCGGCCTCTTGCTGCTGCGCCGCCTGAAGGCGCTCGGCGTGCGCATCGCGATGGACGATTTCGGCTCCGGCTATTCATCGCTGACCTATCTGCAGGCGTTCCCGTTCGACAAGATCAAGATCGACCGCGCCTTTGTCATGAATCTTGGCCGCAACCAGCAATCCTCCGCGATTATCCGCTCGGTGATCGGGCTCGGCCACGGCCTCGATATTTCCATCGTCGCCGAGGGCGTGGAAACGCAGGACCAGTTGAGTTTCCTCGCGGTGGAAGCCTGCGACCAGATTCAGGGCTATCTGCTCGGCAAGCCCGCACCGATTGCGCAATACGACGCCTGGGTGGGACGGCAGCCTTATGTCGAGACCGAGGGCAGCAATGTCGTCACCATCCGCCGGGTGAGCTGATTTTCCTTTTCTCTGCTTGAGCGCGCGTCTGGTGGTCGCGGCCGCCCGGCTTGACAATGCGCCCAGTGATGCCAAGAGCATGGCGCTTTGGTTTGGCACGCGGCTCGACAATGAGCCGTCAGGGCGGGAGTGCGGGATCGAATGCAGGGCGGGTTTTCGGCACAGCCGGGTCATGCGGAACGCAGCCGGTCTGCGCCGCTGATGCGCATCGAGAGTGTCGGCAAGCGGTTCGGTGGTTTCGTCGCGGTCGATGGTGTCTCGCTGGAGATAGGCGCGGGCGAATTCTTCGCGCTGCTCGGGCCGAGCGGCTGCGGCAAGACCACGCTGCTGCGCATGCTCGCCGGATTCGAGATGCCGGACGAGGGTGGCATCTGGCTCGATGGCAAGAACATCGCCGACGTGCCGCCGCATCTGCGTCCCGTGAACATGATGTTCCAGAACTACGCGCTGTTTCCGCATCTTAGCGTCGAGGGCAACATTGCCTTCGGCCTGAAACAGGCGGCGATGGCGAAGGACGAGATCGCCGTGCGCGTCGCGGAGATGGTCGCACTGGTGCGGCTGCAGGGGCTGGAGCGGCGCAAGCCGGATCAATTGTCAGGCGGGCAACGTCAGCGCGTGGCGCTCGCGCGGGCGCTGGCGCGGCGACCGCGCCTGCTGCTGCTCGATGAGCCGCTCGCGGCTCTCGACAAAAAGCTGCGCGCCGAGACGCAGGCCGAACTCGTCGAGGTGCAGCGCCGCCTCGGGATGTCTTTCGTCATCGTCACGCACGATCAGGAGGAGGCGATGACGCTCGCCGATCGGATCGGCGTCATGAACAAGGGGCAGCTGGTGCAGGTCGCAGCCCCGCGCACGCTGTATGAACGGCCGGACACGCGCTGGATCGCGGGCTTTGTCGGCGACATCAATCTGTTCGAAGGACAGGTAATGTCGCAGGACGACGGCGTCGTCAGTGTTGCGACGCAAGCCGCCGGTCTGCTTCGCGTCGCGGGCGGCGTGGAAATGGGAAAATCGGCATGCATCGCCGTGCGGCCCGAGAAGCTGTCGCTGTCGCACGATCTTTCATCACACGATGCGAACGCGCGGCCGGGCGAGGTGCTTGACGCCGATTATCTCGGCGGCCTCACGCGTTATCGTGTGAAGCTCGCGGGCGGCGATGTCGTGCAGGTCGTCCGCGCCAACGCCGCAGGCAACGACATTCCATTCGCAGCTGGACAGCAGGTGATGGTGTCGTTCGCGCCGGAAGACGCAGTGGTGCTGACGCAATGAAGAGCCGCCGCATCTTCACCCGCCCGGCGCGGATTGCCGCGATCGCGCCCTATCTCTGGATGGTGCTGTTCTTTCTGGTGCCGTTCGGCTTCGTGCTAAAGATATCGCTGTCGGAAACCGTGATCGCGCAGCCACCTTATCTGCCGACGCTCGATCTGTTCGGTGGCTGGGATGCGCTTCGTGCGGGTCTTGCGAAATTCTCGACCGACAATTTCTATCTGCTTGCCACTGACGACATCTATATCTTCTCTTACTTGCGCAGTCTCACCGTGGCGTTGGTCTCGACCGCGATCCTGCTGGTGATCGGCTATCCGGTCGCCTATGCGATGGCGCGCCTGCCGCAGCGCTGGCAGGGTATCGCGATGATGCTGGTCGTGGTGCCGTTCTGGACCTCGTTCCTGATCCGCATCTATGCCTGGATCAACATCCTGCAGCATGACGGCCTGTTGAACTCGCTGCTGCTTGCGCTGCATGTCATAGACCGACCGCTGCCGTGGCTGTCGACCGACAGCGCGATGTATCTCGGCATCGTCTATTCGTATTTTCCTTTCATGATCCTGCCGCTGTTCGCGACGCTGTCGAAAATGGACGGCTCGCTTCTGGAGGCGGCGGCCGATCTCGGCTGCTCGCGGCTGAAAGCATTCTGGCTCATCACCGTGCCGCTCTCGCTGCCGGGCATCGCGGCGGGCGCGCTGCTCTGCTTCATTCCGATCGCGGGCGAATTCGTGATTCCTGATCTGCTCGCAGGCTCGGACCGGATGATGATCGGGCAGACGCTGTGGCTTGAATTCTTCACCAACCGCGACTGGCCGGTGGCCTCGACCATCGCCGTCGTATTGCTGGTGCTGCTGCTCGCACCGCTTCTGGTGTACGAGCACATCCAGCGCAAGCAACTGGAGCAGGGGTGATGGCAAGCTCGCTGCACAGACCCTCTGCTGTGAACGTCGCGGCGCTCGCGCTGGGGCTTGCGTTCCTCTATCTGCCGATCGTCATTCTGGTGATCTATTCGTTCAACGCCTCGCGCCTTGTCACGGTGTGGGGCGGCTGGTCGTTGAAATGGTACCGTGAACTGTTCAACGACGGCGCGATGCTGTCCGCCGCGTGGATGAGTCTGCGTGTCGGTGTGGCGTCGGCGAGCGCCGCGACATTGCTCGGCACCTTGGCCGCGGTGGCGCTGTCGCGCGGCGGGCGTTTCCGTGGCCGCACGCTGTTCTCCGGCATGCTGTATGCGCCGCTGGTGATGCCGGAAGTCATCACCGGGCTGTCGCTGCTGCTGTTGTTTGTTGCCACCAATGCCGGGCGCGGCTTCTGGACTGTGACCATCGCGCACACCACGCTGACGATGTGCTTCGTCACCTTGGTGGTGCAGGCGCGGCTGAACGGGCTCGATCGCAGTCTGGAAGAGGCGGCGATGGATCTCGGCTGCAGCCCGGCGCGGGCGTTCGCCTCGGTGACGCTGCCGCTGATTTGGCCCTCGATTGCCGCTGGCTGGATGCTTGCCTTCACGCTGTCGCTCGACGATCTGGTGATCGCGAGTTTCACCACGGGGCCGGGCTCATCGACGCTGCCGATCCGCATCTATTCGGAAGTGCGGCTCGGCGTGAAGCCGGAGATCAACGCGATCTGTACGCTGATCGTGGCATTCGTCGCGATGGTGATCGTGGCCGCCTCGCTCGCCTCGAAGCTCTCAAACGACCGTGGCGAGAACGCCGCGCCGCTCTAGATCAGTTGGATTGCGGAGCAGCGGGTGCCGCCGGTTTCTCTGCTGCGGGCGGAGTTGCAGCGGCAGGAGGTGCTGCCTCTGGCGCGGATTTCTTGCCGCCCGACAGCCGTTCGATCACCGCCTTCACGGCATCATGCGCATTGCGCCCCTTGAGCGAGTCGAGCAGCGGCGCGGTGACGGTCGAGCGGCGGATCAGGATATCGGAATCCGGCAGGATCAGCGGATCGTCCCATGGACCTTGAACAACAAACGGTAACTGGAATTCGGGCGGGGCGCCGTTCGCCGCTTTCAGCTCGGCATTGCCTTTCAGATCGTATTCGCGTGAGGGGATCGAGGCGCCGCCGGTGAGTGTGACGCGCGTCGCTGGTCCGTCGAGTGCTATGTCGTCTGCGTGCGCCATGCCGTCATTGATGGTGACGGCGATCCGCAGCGTATCGAATGGTGTCGAGCCGCTGCGGAAACTTCCCGCGCCCGATAGAGGCCGCCGCTCCAGCCGCCGCAGCAACTGCTCGATGTTGAAGCCCGACAGTGCGCCGTTGTGGGCGGTCAGGGCAGCGTTGCCGTCGAGCGTCTGAGTCAGCGCGAAGGCACTCGCGCCCTGGGCTTCAAGGGTGAGGTTGAGATCGCCCCTGCCGCGCAGCGAACGGATGTCGAACAGGTCGGCTGCGCCCGCTTCGAGATCGACGTCGGTGAATCCGAACTGCGCCTTGATGTTGGCTCCTTCGTCGATACGGCTGAGGGAGAGTGATCCCCGGACGATGCCGCCGAACACCTGCGCCTCGCCGATCGAGAGCGCCAGCGTGCCGTTGCGCAAATTCGCTCCGAGCGCGGTGCGCCCCATCCGCGAGGAGCCGACAGTGACCTTCGCTGCCGAGAGGCGGATATCGAGATTGGTTTCCGCCAGCGCCTGCAGATCGAATGCCTGCCGGTTCCACTCATGTGCGCCCGCAAGCAGGCGAATGGTCCCGAGATAGGGCGTAAGATCGAGCGAATCGGCTGCGAGCGTGCCCTGCAGCGTGTGCTGACCGGTGCTGTCGTTGAAGGTCAGCACGCCTTCTGCGGCGTTGCCGTCGAGCGAGGTGGTGACGTTGGTCAACGCGACGGAGTTGCCGACGACGTTGGCCCGCGCCTTCAGCGAGAACGGGCCGAAGCCGTTGTTGCCCGGCAATTCATGCCCTGCCCAGCGTGTCAGGCCGCGCAGCGAACTGGTGTCGGCGGTCAGCGCGCCATCGAGCAGCAGGCTCGAACGGTTGGTCATGCTGCCATCGAAGGAGAGTTTCAGCGGCGTGCCGGAGAGCTTCACCTTCAGGCCGGATTTCTCGCCGCCGACGGCCGCGAGGAAATCGGCGATGGTGAAGCTGCCTTCGAGTTGCTCGTTGTGCCAGGTCGACTGGCCGCGCACTGAGAAAGAGCGCGAGCTGGATGGCAGCGAGATCGCGAGATCAATGCCGCCCACTGTTTCGTTGGCGTGGTTCTTGGCATCGCGATAGAGGAGCGTGCCGTCGGAAATCCTGACGTCGGAAAACCATACATCGCGCGATGCGGCGGGCTTCACCGCGCGGGCGAAGGTCTGCACGATCGGCCCCCAATTGGAGTGGCCGTCCTTGTCCACGGTCAGGCGGATGCGCGGCGCGCGCAGCGAGACGTCGGCGACGCGGTAATGTCCGACGATCAGCCCGAACAGGCTCAGCCGGGCCTGAAGTTGGTCGGTGCTGAGCGGTGCATCGTCATTGGCGTTGCCCTTCAGGGAGACGCCGTGGAGCACGACCCGCGTGGAAGGAAACAGCGACACGTCGGTCCGGCCGGTGACGACAAGTTCGAGGCCCGTGGCGTCGCGAATTTGCTTTTCGACGGCCTGCCGAACGGCATTACGATCGATGAACCAGGAGCTTGCGAGAAGTCCCGCCAGCACGACGCCGAGGACGATCGCCACGGGCAAAGCAAGGCGTCTGATCGCGTGCGTAGTCAAATAGAAGGATCCGGGTTTGATGTCGTGGTTGCGGGCGATCCACAGGGGTCGCCCAAGCCGCGCGCAACTTGATCCGTTTTCTTGACGCTTTCAAGGCTTGTGGGATCTTTGCCACACCTCCCCGCACGTGCCCATGCCGTTGGCGGGCAGACATCCGCCCGTCACGAAAGCCACCGATCCTGGGTGGCCTGCCTATTTTTGCTCGATTGACGGCTTTTCCGGATTGCGCCTAAGAACGTCCCTGAGCTCGGCGTTGCCGCCGTGTCCACTGGAATGGGTTGCACATGAACAAGGTATATCCCGACGCCAAATCGGCGCTGGAAGGCACGCTCCGCGACGGCATGACCATCATGTCGGGCGGCTTCGGTCTGTGCGGTATCGCCGAGTCGCTCGCCAACGCGATCTGCGACAGCGGCGTGAAGAACCTCACGGTGATTTCCAACAATGCCGCCGTCGATGGCATCGGGCTCGGCCGGATGCTGGAGAGCAAGCAGATCAAGAAGATGATCTCGTCCTATGTCGGCGAAAACAAGACCTTCGCGCAGATGTTCCTGGCGGGCGAGCTCGAACTCGAGTTCAATCCGCAGGGCACGCTCGCCGAGCGCATCCGCGCCGGCGGCGCAGGCATCCCGGCCTTCTACACCAAGACCGGCGTCGGCACGCTGGCGGCGGAAGGCAAGGAGCTGAAGGAGTTCGACGGCGAGACCTATGTGATGGAGCGTGGGCTGTTCGCCGATCTTTCCATCATCCACGCCTGGAAGGGCGACACCGCCGGCAACCTGATCTA
Organism: Afipia felis ATCC 53690; assembly: GCF_000314735.2. Lineage (NCBI taxonomy): Bacteria > Pseudomonadati > Pseudomonadota > Alphaproteobacteria > Hyphomicrobiales > Nitrobacteraceae > Afipia > Afipia felis. Next base: position 3,825,203 of record NZ_KB375270.1, read on the forward strand.
CCGAAAGACCGCGCGCAACTTCAATCCGATGATGGCGACCGCCTCGCGCATGACGGTTGCGGAAGTCGAGCATCTGGTGCCTGCGGGCGAACTCGATCCCGACCAGATCCATACGCCCGGCATTTTCGTCAAACGCATCGTCGCGGTCGATCCCAAGCTGAAACACATCGAGCAGCGCACCGTGCGCAAGCGCGCCTAATTCTTCAGGAGATACATCATGGCCTGGACCCGCGAACAGATGGCAGCGCGCGCCGCGAAGGAATTGCGCGACGGCTTCTACGTCAATCTCGGCATTGGCATTCCGACGCTGGTGTCGAACTACATTCCCGACGGCATGGACGTGAACCTGCAGAGTGAGAACGGCATGCTCGGTACCGGGCCGTTCCCCTATGAGGGTGAGGAAGATCCCGACCTCATCAACGCCGGCAAGCAGACCGTCACCGAACTGCCGAACACCAGTTATTTCTCCAGCGCGGATTCGTTCGGCATGATCCGCGGCGGCCACATTGACCTCTCTATTCTCGGCGCGATGCAGGTCGCGGAGAACGGCGATCTCGCCAACTGGATGATCCCCGGCAAGATGGTGAAAGGCATGGGCGGCGCGATGGATCTCGTCGCGGGCGTCAAGCGTGTCGTCGTGGTGATGGAGCATTCGGCCAAGGACGGCCCGAAGCTTTTGCACAAGTGCACGCTGCCGCTGACCGGGCAGAAGGTGGTCGATCTCGTCGTCACCGATCTTGCGGTGTTCACCATCGACAAGCACGGCTCAAACGGCATGACGCTGATCGAACTGGCCGACGGTGTCACGCTCGACGATGTGAAGGCCAACACCGAGGCGAGCTACAAGGTGGCGCTGAAGGGGGCGTGAGCCTCACGCCGTCGCGGCGGCCTGTGAAAACGCCACTTCGATCAGCGTGCCTGTGTTTGGTGCGCTCTTGAGATGGAAGCGGCCGCGATTGGCTTCCACCAGCGCTTTCGCAAGCGACAGGTTTGTGCCGTTGCCCGCCGCGACCTCATCGGCAGGCGATGGCGTGCGAAACGGCGCCATTGCGGCGGCAATCTCGTTGTCGTTCATGCCGTGGCCAGTGTCGCGAATGCGCAGTGCCACTTCGCCCAAATCCGTAAGCGCGGTCGAGACGATCACCTGTCCGCCCGCATTGGCGAGATGGATCGCACAACCGATCAGTGTTAGCGCGATCTGGCGCAGCGCCCGTGCATCGGCCTGAATGTTCGGCAGGCCGTGAGTCAGGGATGAACGGATGATGATGCGCTCGCGGTTGGCCTGAGGCTGCATCACGCCGACGCACTGTTCGACCAGCGCGTTGAGATCCTGTTTTTCGAAATCGAGATCAAGCTTGCCGGACTCGATCCGCGACAGGTCCAGCATGTCGTCGATGATGGAAATCACGCGCTCGCCGGAGGCGCGGATGTCCTTCATGTAGTCGGCGTAGCGCTCGTTGCCGAGCGCGCCGAAACGCTCCTCGATCATGACGTCTGCGAAACCGATGATGGCGTTGACTGGTGCACGAACCTCATGACTGAGGCGGGCGAGCAGATCGGCCTTGGCGTTCGCCGCGCGTTCGTCGGCCTGCTTCGTCTGATCCGGCCGTGGTGCTGCGGGCGCTTTGTCCCGGAACACTGCGAAGTAGCGCGGGCGGCCCGGGTGGGTCCGTCCGATCGTCACCGACAACGCCATCGCGCCGCCGTCGGGCGCGCGGCCGAGGACGTCGCGGCCCTGTTCGAGCAGGCCGTGCATGGCGTCGGACTTGATGCCGTCGAGATAATCGAGCACCGCGCGCTGGCTTTCCGGCGCGAACAGTTCGGTTAGGTTGCGGCCTTCGAGGCCGTCGCGGCCGAACAGTGCCTCGGCGCTGCGGTTGCAGGCGATGATGCGGCCGTCGCCGTCGAACATCACGACGCCTTCGGCGGTGGTTTCGAGAATGGTCGCGAGTTCATCGGCCTCGATGCGGTCTTCCGCAGCCGGCGATGGTTCGGCAACGACGCGCTCCAGCTGCGGGGTTGCTGCTGTCGGTGACAGCACCAGTGCGAGCGCGCTTTCGCCCTCCCAGTCGACGGTGTGCAGCTTTGCATCGTGCGCCTGATGCGCACCCATCGAGACGGTGGAGACCTTGATCGGCGTCCCTTCGCTGCTGCCATCTGCATCGGAGCCGCCGGACCCGACATAAAGCGCACCGAGACCGCCATCCCTGTTGAGCGCGGCGAGCGTCGTGTAGCCGGTTGCGGCGAGGAAGGCGGGGTTGGCGTAGAGCAGGCGATCGGCGCGATAGACCAGTACGCCCGAGGGAATCTGATCGTAGAGCGAGGTGTTCTGCGGCGCATGCGCGACAGCCTGAGGCTGTGCGGGCGGCACCTCGACCTCGTCCTCGTCGGATTCGAAAATCATATCGTCGCGCGGCTGTTCGGCCAGGCTGTTGTTGGCTTCCTCGGCGTGCTGGGCGTCGAGCCGATGTTCGGCTTCGCTTTCCAGCCGCGCGGACAGTTGCCGCGCCAGTTCCTGAAAAGCGTTGTTCTCGCCGGGCGTCAGCACGGGCGGCCGCGCGTCGTCATTGGCGGGACGGAACGGCACCACGTTGGGCGGCGTCTCGCCGTTTTCGATGTGCTCCGGTTCGTCGGCCGATGCGACGAATTCGGGCGCGGCCTGCCCGGCAATGGAATCATGCTCGACAGTCGAAGCAGCGTCCATCGGTGTCTGCACCGGGGCAGGCGACGAGCCGAACAGCGTGTCGTGGCGGCGCTGTGCGGCGGCACGCGCGAGACCGTCGAGATCGCGGCAGATGCCGAAGCCGCGATAGCCCGTGAAGGCGCGGTCGCGGCCGTAGATCGGCAGCCCCGACATCTCCACCGGCAGCCTTCCGCTGAGGCCGTCCGCCGGCCATTGCAGCAGAATGTTGCTGAAGGTGTCACGGGTCGCGACCGCCTGCGCCACGCGGTTCTCCGGATCGAGCGTCAGCGCGTCGTTGACCTCGCTCCAGAGCCGGCCGAACGCGGCGGTGGTCTGTGCGCCGATCAAATGGGTGAATTCCTCAGAGCCGAACGAGAAGCGGCCCTCTGCATCCATCGCCCATGTGAAGCGCAGCGGATGCTGCCGCTTTTGTCCGGCGAGATCGTCCGGCAACGGAATCAAATCCGGCGCCGCTGTGGGCGGCGTCTCGGAAGGGTGGTTGGATTCCACGCGGTCGTCCATGAAGGGCTCGTTCGGCAAAGAGGGCGTGGGCGCGGCCGGTTCGGTCGCGACCGGCTCAGGCATAGAGACAACGTCGCCCGCCGGGGCCGGTTCGGCAACAGGGGCTGGGGCTGCGTCAACGGGTTTGTCGGGGTGCGGATGTGCAATGAACCCGTGCAGAAGCACGATCAGGACGGTTTCCGGGTCTATTCCCGCACGGTGGACCGTGGCGTGCCCGAGCGGCGTCTCGATTTCTGAGGCTTGCTCGGGAAAATGGGTCGGAAGCACCATCCCGGCGAGCTCATCGCGCACGTCGTCATGCGCGCGGGCGGCGGAGTTGGCGGCGGTAAGCCGTCCGTCCACGAAGGCCACGGCCGGCCGCTCGATGCCCTCGATCAGCGCCAGCACGCGCTCCACGAGTGGCAGCGGCCGCCCGCCGGGATACTCAGCGACGATCAGAACGCCGCTCTCGCCGCCCAGCGAAATTCGCGCGCAGCCGCAGGTCATCAGGCCGCCAAGCGGTGCACCGAATCCGCGCAGCCGCTCTAGCCGCATTGCGCCTGAGGACGAAAGACGGGCTGCCAGTTGCTTCACCAGACGGCGATACGGATCGGCAGGGCCGAAGGTGCGCTCACACAATGCGTCGTCACTCGACGCGCGGAAGAAGGCGCGGCCCGCCGCATTGGCCCACAGCAAATGCTCGCCGCTTTCGGACCACACCCAGGCGGGCGCGGCGCTCAGACAATAGGTCGAGAGCCGGCTGTCGCGGATCGCCTGCAGGGAGAACTCGGCTCTGGGCAACGTTCGAAATCCCGCTCCGGAAAGAAATTTGGCTGCACGATGTGGGCCTTACAGGCTGATTATCAATGGGAAAGCGGATGAGTCCACCAACTGCAGCCCAAACTGGCGATAAACCTTAACTAGGGTTGTTAAATCATCCGCGATGATGGCGCAGGCGATTGCAAAAAATGCTGCGTCAGTCACGATGAGCGTCGGACGGCTGTCACGCCGCGCTGTTATGATGCAGGAACCGCGCAGCCCTGCCGTCTGTTGGTTTTACGAGGCTGGCAAGCAGGCCGGAACGAACAGGAGCGACGCCATGGCTGACAACAATCGTTTCGAGATTCCCCAGGAAATGCGCTCGATGGCGGAAGCGAGCTTCGACCAGGCCCGCAAGGCGTTCGAGAGCTTTCTCGGACAGGCTCACCAGACCGCCAGCACGCTGACGGGGACAGGCGAGACGGCGCGCGCCAACGCCAAGGACATTACCGCTAAGGCGATTTCGTTCGCGGAGAAGAACGTCCAATCCTCGCTCTCCTACGCCCAGCAGCTTGTGCACGCATCCGACCTGACCGAGATCATGCGGCTGCATTCCGAATACGTGCAGGCGCAAATGAAAGCGCTGGCCGAGCAGGCCTCGGAAATGGGGCAGGCTGTCACCAAGGCGGCAATGGATAACGTAAAGCCACGCTAGTTCAGGCGCTTAGGATGAAATTAACGCATTGCAATAAAAATATTGCAATGCACAATAAGACGTCCTATATTGGTTGGGTCAGAGGCTGGTGGCCGGTCATATGCCGGGCTGCGCGTGGCCTCATTTTTTTCAAAGGCTGAGGACCCGCCAATATGAGCACCCAAGGATTTTTCACCGCCACTCCGTTCCAGATTCCCGAGCAGTTCCGCGCGTTCGCCGAGAACGGCGTCAACCAGGCCCGTGACGGCTATCAGAAGCTCAAGGCTGCCGCCGAGAGCAACAACGAGGCGCTGGAAGCGGTTTACGCTTCGGCTGCCAAGGGTGCGAGCGGCTTCACCGCCAAGCTCGTCGATATCGCGCAGGCCAACGTCACCTCGTCGTTCGATTTTGCCCAGTCGCTGGTCGGCGTCAGCTCCCTGTCGCAGGCGGCCGAATTGATGAGCGCCCATGCGCGCAAGCAGTTCGAAACCCTGACGGTCCAGTCGAAGGAGCTCGCCGAGCTCGGCCAGAAGGTCGCGACCGAGACCGTTGAGCCGTTCAAGGCCAGCGTCACCAAGGCGTTCCAGAACGTCGCCTGAGCGATTTAGAAGATTGATCTGCGGACGGCCGGGCTTGCCCGGCCGTTTTCGCGTTCGGCATGCGGCAGCGGCGGAATTTCTTCTGCCGGCCGGCCTGCAATTTGATAGAATCTCTTGTTACAGAATGGCTTGTCCGGTCTTGCCAAAGCCGGGCGGTGCCCCTAGTTTCCGCGCGTTCGCGCCCCTTGGGCGCAACGAAGGATGCAGTTGTAGCTCAGCTGGTTAGAGCGCCGGATTGTGGATCCGGAGGTCGGTGGTTCGATCCCACCCAACTGTACCATCGTCGGCTTTTACACCGTCTCTCATCCCCCATTCCCGTGTCTGCCTTGCGCGTCTGCTCGCGATGCTTTGAGCTGTTGGTCGGCGCGACGCCGACCCAAACAAAAAGCCCGGCGCAAGGCCGGGCTTTTTTACGAAATCAGTACCTGGCGATAGCCGGGCCACCCCAGTTGAAGTGGTAGTTGATGCCGGCCTTCACCGTGTGAAGGTCGTCGCGGTAGCGGAAGGCTGTCACACCGGGCGCCATTTCCACCGTGGTGTGATCGAAGTTGTAGTACTGGTACTCGATCTTCGCTGACCAGGCGGGAGCGAACATGTATTCGACGCCACCGCCGATGGTATAGCCGGTTTGGTTTCGATCGGCCTCAAGGGTCGGGAAACCGCCAAACCCGGTCAGACCACTGTTGTCACGGAAGGCAACACCGCCCTTGGCGTAGATCAGGCCCGGTCCCCATGTGTAGCCGAGGCGCCCCGTCACCGATGCCAGCCAGTTGGTGCGATCACGAACGCCGACAGATGGGGGAAGGAGAAACGTGCGTTCGCTTTTTGACAGGCCTCCGATGTCGCCTTCGAGGCCGGCCACCCAGTTCGAAGCGAATTGGTAGTTGTAACCGAGCTGACCGCCGCCAAAGAAAGAGCTGTCGCGCGTGCCGCCGCTGAAAGGCACGACGATGTCACTCATGCTGGCAGAGTCGCCGAACGCTCCGCCGACGAAACCGCCGATGTAGAAACCCGTCCAATTGTAGACAGGGGCGGCATAGGCAGGTGCCTTGGTGTAGGTCCGTGCAGGCAGGTCTGCGGCGGTGGCGGCACCGGCGGTGAACAGAATGGCGACAGCGCTCAAAAAGATTTTTTTCATAGTCGATTTCCCCGATCGATCATTTTCAGAAACAGTCGATCGGTTTGTTGCACCGTGCCTGTGGAGAGTCTGTAGCGTGGAAATCACAGCGTTAGGGGAGGGGGTGTGATGGTTAGCAAGTCGTCATTATGGGCATGATCGTTGAAGATGCCGCCGCCGGTTTTGTCGGTCGGCGCTCGTTCACCAAACAAAAAGCCCGGCGCAAGGCCGGGCTTCGTTGTTTGGAGCGCACCTTTGGCGAAAGACGTTTTGTCTGATCCGCCAGATGGTCTGAAGTCAGTACTTTGCTACAACCGGGCCGCCCCAGTTGAAGTGATAGTTGATGCCAGCTTTCACCGTGTGAACGTCGTCGCGGTAGTGGAAGACTGCAACACCAGGGGCGAACTCCGGCGCAACGTTGCCAAAGTTGTAGTACTGGTACTCGATCTTCGCCGACCAGGCCGGGGCGAACATGTATTCGAGGCCGCCGCCGACGGTGTAGCCGGTATCGTCGCGATGGGCCGGGAGTGAGGGGAAACCACCAAAGCCCGTCAGGTCGCTGCTGTCGCGGAACGCAACACCGCCCTTGGCGTAGATCAGGCCCGGACCCCAAGTGTAGCCGAGACGGCCAGTGACCGATGCCAGCCAGTTGGTGCGATCATGCAGGCCGACCCCTGGAGCAATGAGGAATGTGCGTTCGTTCTTCGACAGGCCGCCGATGTCCCCTTCGAGACCGGCCACCCAGTTTGGAGCGAACTGATAATTGTACCCGAGCTGGCCGCCGCCGAAGAAAGAGCTGTCACGGGTGCCGGTGAGGAAAGGGATGAGAGCATCACTAATGCTGGAGCTGTCACCGAACGCGCCGCCGACGAAACCGCCGATGTAGAAGCCGGTCCAGTTATAGACCGGAGCAACGTAAGCAGGAGCCTTGGTGTAGGGCCGGGCGGCGAGGTCAGCAGCACTGGCCGAACCAGCGGCGAGCAGGACGGCGGCTGTGCTTAAAAGGAATTTCTTCATGGTCGTTCTCCCTGACCGATAATTCCAGAAAACAGAAATTTCAGGTCATTTTGTCGCACCGAGCCCGCGCGGAGTCTGTAGCGCCGAAACCACAGCTTTACGCGAAGCGATGCGCGGCACTGGCGTCGGACGCTCCGGGGCTTGGAAAGGCTTTGAGATCACCTTGTTTTGAAGATGCCAGTCGTCAGACTGGCCTGTTATCGCGGCCCGGCGATGATCACAGCGGCCCCCGCCAGACAGATCGCCGCGCCCGTCAGGTCCCATCTATCCGGCTGCAGCCCCTCTGCCAGCCAAAGCCATGCGACCGACGCAAGGATGTAGACCCCGCCATAGGCTGCGAAGGTGCGTCCTGCGGCTTCACTCTCCACGAGTGTCAGCAGGTAGGCGAACAGGATCAGTGCCGCGATTCCGGGAATAACCAGCAGGGCAGACTTGCCGAGACGCAGCCACGCCCAGAATGCGAAGCATCCTGCGATCTCCATGAATGCAGCGCCGAGATAGGCAAGCGCGGTTTTCATCGCCCCTCCAACATGGACCCAACGCGATCTACACCACGCGGCTCATGTCAGCTAGTCATGGGCTTTCGGCGTCTTGGTGATACCCAGCATCTGGAAAGCCGCCGGTTCGATCCATTTCCATGATGCGGCCGTCGTCGTGAGAAATGTCGAAGCAATGAGAAGCGCAATGGCTGTTCGTGTCGGCCATGTCCGATTCTTGACGGCCTGCCGGATTGTCACTGCCCATGCGATGCCCAGCACCAGCATGGCAAGTCTCGTCATCCAGACATGAGCATGGTCGAGAACGGCGGTGACGCCGCCGATATTGGCCATCACCACGGCGGGCAACACCAAGGGAAGAACGCAACACGAGGTGCAGGCCACGGCGGACATTGCCGATGTCGCGGCGGCACCGGCGAGCTTTGAGTCCGGCGCGGATTTCCGAACGCATCCGCATCCCTGAGCCGTATCTGTTGCGGGTGTGCATGCGGTGGTGCAGGTCGAGTTCTGGTCGATAACGCTCATGTGAAGCTCCAGGCGAGTTAGTGAATGCCTCGGCTGTAGCCCCTCAAGTAACTTGAGGTTCAAGCAGGAAATGGACGCGGCCATGCGCATCGGAGAACTCGCCCGGAGGACGGACACGACCGTCGCCACGATTCGCTATTACGAAGAGATCGGCCTGCTGTGCCCTGCAGCGCGGCAAAGCGGCGGCCAGCGGACTTACGGCTTCGAAGATGTCAGCCGGTTGACGTTCGTGCGGCGGTGTCGCGCGTTCGATCTGTCCATCGACGATATCCGGTCATTGCTTGTCACGATGCAGAACGACCGCTCGTCGTGCTCGGACGCCCGCGACCTTGCGCAGGTGCATCTCGAAAGAGTTAGAAATCGGATTTTAGATTTGATCGCGCTGGAAAAGTCGCTCGCGTCGATGGTCCGCGCATGCGATGCGAACTGCGCCGGAGGCTCCGGTCCGGATTGCGTCATCTTCGAGGAGATCGGAGCCGCCGCTAGCCTAGCCGCAAGCCGATCGTCTGCTGCAGGCTAGATCGAACTCCATCCCATCCATCCGGTGTACAGGCCCACCATCAGGATCAAAGCGGCCGATGCATAGGGAGCGTTGTGTGCGAACCGGCTGAAACCGGACCAGCGCTTTTCGATATGCCGGATGCTCAGCGCCGCGATCACGCCTGCCGACACCATGGTCAAAGCGAGGCCGATGCCGAAACACAGCACGAGGACGAAGCCGAGACTCAGCTGCTTGAGCTGAATGCAAAGCAGCAGAACCGTGATGGCCGCCGGGCAGGGGATCAGGCCGCCTGTGAGGCCGAAGAGCACGATTTGCCATGTCGTAACGGTGCGCCCGGAAAATCGCTTCCGGATGTCGGCGGCATGAGCACGCGCATGTGCATCGTCTTCCTCCCCGAGATCCATGTGTGAATGGTCGTGCTCTTCGAAAGCCAGTTCGAATGCGCCGGGATGCTCCGGAAGCGAGAGGCGCACCTGAAAAGCATGTGGCTCGGGAATCTCTTCAACGCTTTCGAGAACGTCACCGCTTCGGACGAAGCTGAACGATTGCCGATTTGCATCCGGCCGCAGAGTCTCCAGCCTCACGTGCCCCGCATCGGGGAGAGTCCCGCGTTCAGCTCCGATACGCCAGCGCGGCGGCACGCCGTCTTCGAACACCTCAAGGGTCAGAACAGACTGGCCTGCTTCGATGAGTTGAGGTTCGTCGTGATGGTGATGGTCGTATTCCGAATGATTATCGCGCCATATCCGCCAGGCCATCCAGATCGCGACACCGACGATGATGATTGCCGAGCCTAGCTGAAAATAGGCCTCGCTTTGTTCGCCACCCCATTCGCGTCCAAAGTACAGTCCGGCGGCGGCGACGATCCAGACGATTGCGGTGTGGGATAGCGCGGCCGAAAGTCCAAGCAGAGCTGCCTGAAACACCGTCCCCCTGATGGCAACGATGAAAGCGGCCATCATGGTCTTCGAGTGGCCAGGCTCGAGCCCATGAAGCGCACCTAACAAGATTGCGCTCGGCACGAACAGCCAGGCGTGAGCCGTACCCTGCTGTAACAGCTGCGCGAAGTCGGTCATCGGGTCACTTCAGGTAGGTTCGAACAACATCGATGAGATCGGCCGCGCCTTTGGCCTTCTCCGGGTCCTTCTCGTGCGCGGGGTCAACGACGTGATGGCGAATGTGGTCTTCGAGCAGTTCCGATGTGAGGCCCGTGACAGCGCCGCGGACCGAGGCCACCAGCATCAGGACATCGGCGCAGCCAATTTCGGCCTCCAGCGCCCGTTCCACAGCCTCAAGCTGGCCCTTGATACGCTTCACGCGGCCCAGAAGTTTGGGCTTGTTCTTGATCGTATGTGACATGAATATAATATAGGGGGGTACCCTATATTGGTCAATGCCAGCCCTGAGCCGCATCGGGCTGCTCGCTCATACAGCACGGTTAAAGCGGATCAGTTCAGGTTTGTGTATTGGCCGTGTCGGCGGGTTTCCGCCGCCGTCACTTGCGAAGCTGCTCCTGCATTATCCGGCTTTGGCTGCCGACATCGTGCTGCTTCCGATGTCGGAGGGCGCTTCGTTATGCGTGAACGTGCGGAAGTCCTCGATGTCCGAGGGACGGCCGATCAGATAGCCCTGAATTTCGTCGCAGTTCTGGTCGCGCAGGAATTTCATCTCGCCGACGGTCTCGACGCCTTCGGCCAGCACCGGCAGACCGAGCCCGCGGCCGAGGCCGAGCACCGTGCGCACGATCGTCGCCGCCTGTTCGTTGTGGTCGACGGACTTGATGAAGGAGCCGTCGATCTTGATCTTGTCGAACGGGAAGGCGCGCAGGTTGGACAGCGACGAATAGCCGGTGCCGAAATCGTCCATCGCGATGTGCACGCCGAGCGCCTTGATCTGACGCAGCGTCAGCAACGCGCGGTTGAGGTCACGCACCAGCGCCGTTTCGGTGATCTCAAGTTCGAGCTGGCCCGGCGGAAGGCCCGTTTCCAGCAGGATGCTGTGGACGAGCTGGGCGAAATGCGGGTCGTAGATTTGCAGCGTCGAGACGTTGACCGCGACGGTCAGCGGCTCCGGCCACGAGGCGGCTTCCCGGCAGGCCGTGCGCAACACCCATTCGCCGATGCCGAGAATGGCGCCGGCCTCTTCCGCGATTGGAATGAAGGTCGCGGGAGAGACATCGCCGCGCGTCGGGTGCTTCCAGCGCAGGAGCGCCTCGAAGCCGGTGACGGTGTTGGTCTTGATGTCGTGCTGGGGCTGATAGACGAGCCGCAGTTCGTGGCGGGCGACCGCGTGGCGCAAATCGTGCTCGATCATCCGCCGCTCGCGGACTTCTTCGCCCATTCTGGCTTCGAAGAAGCGATAGGTATTACGGCCCTCGGTCTTGGCGCGATACAGCGCGGTATCGGCATGGTTGAGCAGCATCTGGCGGTCGCTCGCATCGTCCGGATAAAGTGCGATGCCGACGCTACTGGAAATGCTGTCGGTTTCCGGCGTGTCGCCTTTGACGCGCAATGCGCCGAGCACGCTTTCGGCAAAGCGGCGCGCGGATTGCACGTCGGCGGCGTTCGGGAGCAGAATCGCGAATTCATCGCCGCCGAGGCGCGACATGACCTGTCCGTTCCCCAGTAGCGCGCCGATGCGGATGGCGACGGTTTGCAGCACCTTGTCGCCTGCGGCGTGGCCGAACAGATCGTTGACCTCCTTGAAGCGGTCGAGATCGAGGCACAGGACGGCGAGTTTCTGGTTCTTCGGAAGAACCTCCAGCGCCTGATCGATTGCCGTGTTGAAGGATGTGCGATTGGGCAGCGAGGTCAGGGCATCGTGATGGGCGAGATAGCGGATGTGCTGTTCGTTTTTCTTGCGCGCACGCAGATCGCGCACGGCGATAACGTGATGAGGACGCCCGGCATAGTCGATCGGCCGGAGAATGACTTCGGCAGGAATTCCCGCTCCGCTCTGATCGAGCAGGGTGACTTCCATCGGCTGGTTCGGCGTGGCGAACAGTTTGCTTCGCGTGGCTTCGTCGGGAAGGCAGCGGTCGAGCTTGCTGCCGACCAGCGCCGCTGACGACGATCCTGTCAATTGCGCGAAGCTGTCGTTGACGGTGACGATGGTATCGCCGTCGCACACCAGAAGACCTTCGACGGCGGCGTTGGCGAGGCCACGCATCCGGTCCGTTTCAAGTTCGGCGCGACGCCTGTCGCGTACGTCGAGCGCAACTGCGCCGAGCGCGAGCAGAATGATCGTCAGGCTTGCCGCGCAGACGAGGATGGCGAGCAAGGCCGGAGGCAAAGCGGTGTCGGGGACGTGCATCGCCGGATCGGGCAGGATCGTGACCGCGGCCATGCCGGTGAAGTGATGGCTGCAGATCGCGAGCGTTAGCAACACCGCGCCAGCCGCTTTCCACTTTTCGGAGGAATCGTGAAGTCCAACCGGGAGTGCGATCGCACCGAGCACCGCGCCGAGCACGATGGACCATGCGACCATCGCAAAATCCCAGACGATGATGCCGGCGATTTCGAACGCGGCCATGCCGGTGTAATGCATCGCCGCGATGCCGCCGGCGACGATGGCGCCACCTAAAACAGGGGCGGCGCTCCAGCCGGGAATCATCGCCACGGCAAGGCCGCCGCCGGTCAGCAGGATGGCAGCCGCCAGCGACAGGGCCGTGAGAGCGATGTTGTAGCCGCTTTGAATGCCGGGAGAGAAAGCGAGCATCGCGATGAAATGCGTCGCCCAGATGCCGAAGCCGATGGAAACGGCAGACACCGCGAGCCAGATGTAACGCATCTGGCCATGCACCGTGCGCGCATGATGCAGCAGGCGGAAGGCGGCGAAGGACGACAGCGCGCAGACAATGGCCGCGAGCATGACCAGCCGCAGATCATGGGCGGTCGCGATACAATTATAAATTTTGAGCATGGAAACCGGCTGCGGCTGCGGGAATACGCAATTGCATGCAACCTAGGTAGAGTTACGTAACAAGTTGTAAACTCGGCATCCGTGATGCCACCCGCTCTTCGTTAAGTTTACGAATCCGTTGCCGGGCTATTTCAAAAGCGAGCAATCGCGGCGGAGTAGCCGCTCACCGGTCAGCGCGGCTCACCACGTCCATCAGCTCGGCGATCTTCTGCCGCTGGTCGGCTTTGTCGCCGGAGCGGATCGCATGTTCCACACAGTGAGCCACATGGTCGCGCAGGATTTCTTCCTCGACGCGGCGAAGCGCCGCCCGCGCCGCCGCGATCTGCGTCACGACGTCGATGCAGTAGCGGTCGGCTTCGATCATGGCGCTGAGCCCGCGGACCTGACCTTCGATGCGTTTGAGCCGTTTTTGGCAGGATGACTTGATCTCGTCTCTCATATCGTCCATATACCCCATAGGGGTATAAAGTTCAAGGTGAATGTGATGGCTCATGACGCGGACGGGAAATCAGGCTGCTGCGGCTCTCATGACAAGGCAAAGACGGCAGGCGCTGCTCCCGCGCATGGCGAGGGCGAAAGCTGCTGTCAGGGCGAGAGCGGCGGTCACGAGCACACGCATAGCCATGAGCCCAAGCAAGCGGCGTCCTGTTGTCACGCGACACAAGACGGAGCTGCAGCCGCGAACGCCGATGTTGCCATCGATCCGGTCTGCGGCATGAAGGTCGATCCGCGCGCGCCGAAGGGCGGACGTTTCTCTTACAAGGGCACGGACTACGTCTTCTGCAGTTCGCGCTGCCACGATCGCTTCAAGGCGGACCCCGAGAAATACCTCGCACCGAAAACCGAGCCCGAAGAGGTCATCCCCGGCGCCGTTTACACCTGTCCGATGCATCCCGAGGTGCGCCAGATCGGTCCCGGCACCTGCCCGAAATGCGGCATGGCGTTGGAGCCGGAAACCATTTCGCTCGACGACAAGCCCGATCCTGAACTGATCGACATGCGCCGCCGCTTCTGGATCGCGCTGGTGCTCACGATCCCGGTGTTCGTGATCGAGATGGGCGGACACATGTTTGGCCAGCATCTGGTTTCGCCGACGGTGTCGAACTGGCTGTCGCTCGCGCTCGCGACGGTGGTGGTGCTGTGGGCGGGCGCGCCGTTCTTCGTGCGCGGCTGGCAATCGGTCGTGACGTGGAATCTCAACATGTTCACGCTGATCGCGATGGGCACCGGCATCGCCTATCTCTACAGCGTCGCCGCGGTGCTCGCGCCGCAGGCTTTCCCGGACGCGTTCCGCGACATGCACGGCGCGGTCGCGGTGTATTTCGAATCCGCGATGGTGATCGTGACGCTGGTGCTGCTCGGGCAGGTAATGGAGTTGCGCGCGCGCGAGAAGACATCGGGCGCGATCCGCGCGCTGCTGTCGCTCGCGCCGAAAACCGCGCGCCGCGTCAAGGATGGCGTCGAGGAAGATATCGCGCTCGATGATGTCGCGGTCGGCGATTTGTTGCGTGTGCGGCCCGGCGAAACCGTGCCGGTCGACGGCACGGTGAAAGAGGGACGTTCCTCCGTCGATGAATCGATGGTGACCGGCGAATCGATGCCCGTCACCAAGAGTGCGGGCGCGCCGGTGATCGGCGGCACGCTCAACCAGAGCGGCGGGCTTGTCATGGTCGCCGACAAGGTTGGCCGCGACACCGTGCTGTCGCGGATCGTCGATCTCGTCGCCAAGGCGCAGCGCTCGCGCGCGCCGGTGCAGCGGCTGGCGGATTACGTCGCAGGCTGGTTCGTGCCGACCGTGGTGACGGCGGCGATCCTCGCCTTTGCCGCGTGGGCGATGTTCGGCCCCGAGCCGCGTTATTCCTATGCGCTGGTTGCCGCCGTGACGGTGCTCATCATCGCCTGTCCGTGCGCGCTCGGTCTTGCCACGCCGATGTCGATCATGGTCGGCATCGGGCGCGGCGCACGTTCCGGCATTCTGGTGCG